>JBKEHD010000006.1:0-42468 GCA_046710445.1 Candidatus Midichloriaceae bacterium | reverse complement strand
ATATAGTGGTATTAAAATTACAATCCCTGGGTGTACCGCATCAAGTTTTGGAAGGAAATTCTCAAATTCTTGTTCCTGTGGATAAAACGCTTTCCCTTAGAATGTATTTTGCGCAAGAAGGTCTTCTTCAATCCGGAAATATTTTGGGATATGAAATTTTTGACAAAGATACCGGATTAGGAAGTTCGCAGTTTTTAAATAATATAAACATGATGCGAGCTCTTGAAGGAGAGTTATCTAGAACAATAAACAGTCTTTACCATATTGAAAGTTCAAGAGTTCATTTAGTTTTTCCTAAAAGAGATATTTTTTCAAAATCTGATATCAAGCCATCTGCCTCCATCATGCTAAGAATAAAGAATGGTGCTAGTATATCAAAAAAAGAAGTGGAAGCAATTGCACATCTAGTTTCAAAAGCTGTACCAGAGTTATCTCAAAACAACATATCTATAATGGATAATAAGGGTAATTCTCTTAAAACTCCTGGGGATGATGGTGTTTCTTTATTTGGAGATGGTAGCGATTTCAATTTAATGGAATATCAAAGCGCTATAGAAAATAAATTAAAAAATACAATTGAAAATTTGCTAGAAAGCCATGTAGGAGAGGGAAAGGTTAGAGCAAGCGTAAGAGCTGAAGTGAACGGCGAAAGAGAGGTGATTGCATCTGAAGTTTATGATCCTGATGGACAAGTTGTGCGTTCTAAGAAAACAAACGAAGAAAAAGAACTTGATAAAGAATCAAATGACAATATTTCAGTTGCAAACAACATACCTAACTCTAATCAAGAAATAGGTAACTCACCTCAAAATACTAAAAGTAAATCTAAATTAGATGATATAACCAATTATGAAATATCTAAAACAGTAACAAACAAAATTATTCCAGGTGGAAATATAGAACGATTATCTATAGCGGTAATGGTTGATGGGATATATACGCATAATGAAAAAACAGGTAAATCTACTTATTCAGACAGAGATGAACTTGAAATCAGTAAGTTAAAAACTTTGGTTGAATCTGCTATGGGATTCAGCACTAAAAGAGGAGATAAGCTTGATTTAGTCAATTTAAAATTCATAAATACTGATATACAAGATAACAATAAAAATTCCACATGGTTTGATGAAAATGGTAGAAAGGCTATACAAATGGGCATGATAGGAATAGTATCTATATTAGTAATATTGTTAATATTCAAACCTATTATCAGTAGATTATTACAAAATAGTGGTGACTCTATATTAGATATAAAAAAGATATTTGCGTCTCCCACAGGCTTAAATACGGAAGAAGGCAATACGCAATCTCACTTCTCTTCTTCACAAGAAAATGATAAAAATCCAGAAAACAGCCAACAAGAAATTCAAAAAAAACTTTTAATGCGTAATGAAAAATATACAGAAGCAATAAAAAATACAAATAATTTAGTTGAAGAATATAGTGAAGAAGCAGTTGCGATTATAAAAAAATGGATACATAACGATCACAAGACGTAATTTATTAGGAAAAATGGATAAACGAGATTATGAATATGGGGATTTAGAAAAAGCAGCTATTTTGCTACTAAGTCTCAATGAAGATAACGCTGCTAAGCTGCTTAAACAGCTTTCAGAACATGACGTACAAAAAATTTCCAACAAAGTAGCTAATTTGAAAGAAGTTGATTCTGAAGCTATAATGGATATCCTTGGTTACTTCATGGATAAATTACAAAACACAGGAATTATAGGTGGCAATTTACCAAAATTAAAACGCTTTCTAAAAAGAGTGTTTGATGACGAGAAAGTTGATGCTATTATCAGAGATACAGGGGAATCTTTAGATGATACATGGACTAGCATATCTAATATTGATGACAAAATACTTGCAGAATATTTAAAAAACGAATATCCGCAAACTATAGCGTTTATACTATCTAAACTATCTTCAAAAAAAGCATCTGATATTATATCCCATTTCTCCAATAATTTTGCATTTGAAATTATAAAACGTATGCTGAGTATTGATTCTGTGAATTATGATATTGTATCTGGCGTTGAACATGTATTAAAAAAAGATCTTATCAAAAAAGAAGTAAGCGAAGTTACTGACAATAATCAATTAGTAGCAGAGATCTTCAACGGATTTAGCAAAAAAATGGAAGGAAATTTTTTCTCAATGTTAGAGGATTATGATCTTAGCAAAGCTTCTTTAGTAAGAAGACACATGATTATTTTCGAAGATATAAAAAGAGTTGATTCAAAAGGAATGCAATTATTAATAAGATATTCTGATAAATCCGCCTTACCAAAAGCTTTGAAAATAGCAGATGATTCTTTAAAAGAACATTTTTTAAACAATATGTCTGTAAGAGCTGCTAAAATATTAAACGAAGAAATTGATACAATCAAAAAAATTAAACAGGAAGAAGCAGAAGAATCTCAAAAGAAAATTATATATACTCTGAGAGAACTTATAAGCAACAAAGAAATCTATTTAGACGAATAATAGAGTAATCACAATGGACAATCTAAAGATCAGTAAATATAGATATCATGATTTTATAGAAGTATTAGAATCACAAGATAATAAAAAGGTGATTGAAAATATAAAAGATGAATATACGGGGAAAGATTTAAAAATAGCTAGCGATATACTCGCAAACAAAGACAGCTCTACTATTTTAAAAAAACATACTCAAGAAGAGTTAGAGAGGGTAAAGCAGCAATATTTTGAAAAAGGATGGGCTGAATCTGAAAAGTCTGAAAAAACACTTTCAGAAAATAAAAAAAATGATAATATCACAAATATTTTAAGCAATATAAGAGATAATATAGAAAAAATTTCTGAGGAAATAAGAAGCAATTATGAACTTATATCTAAAGATTGTATTGAATTAAGCTATACTTTAGCATCAAAATTATCTTCTCAATTTAAAGAAGATCAAAAACAAGATGATGCTATAAAGCAATTTTTAAATAAGAATTTGCCATTACTTACTAATACAAATACAATAAAAATAAAGATAACCCCTATAAATTACGATGAGATTTTAAAGCATTTGGATACTATAGACATCGCAATTCAAATTCAATTGATAAAAGATGAAAGCATAGATCTTGAAAGCTGCGAAATCGATTGGGGCAAAGGATTGATAAAAAAAGACCAAGAAAAGATAAAAAAAGACTTAGAATCCATATTTGATAACAATACAACAAACACAGGAGATTAATTATGACTGACAATAAATATAAAAATGGAATAAATTTGGATTTAAAAGCCATACGTAACGTTCCCATGAAATTAAGTGTAGTGCTGGGACATGCCGAATTTAAGATTAGTGATTTATTAAAACTAAATAAAGGTGATAAAATAGAATTAGACAAGAATCCTGGAGATCCAGTTGATTTATTGATAAATGATAAAATTGTTGCAAGAGGCGAAATTGTACTTGTTAACGAAAAAATGGCCATCACATTAACAGAAGTGATTACTGACGAATAGTCTTATAATAATTAAATCACCTCTTTTTCTACTTTTTAACCCAAAGTATTCGCTATGTTTGGTTAGCAATGCCAAATTCAGATATTTGATTAAACAGGCTTTCAGACCCAGGTACTAAATTCAACATTTAGTTTGCATTTAATAATAACAAATTCATTGTTTAGGATATGTCTTTGGCAAAGAATTTATTCCTGAGGTTGGAGTTGCAATAGAAAATAAATTAAATGCTACTAAATTTTATTCGGTGCTTGAAGAAGTTGATCTAGTCTCTTCTATAGGTTTGCCTCATTTAGCATATGGTTTTACAGGAAATGGATTGTGTGTAGACTATCTGCTTTCCAATATTGGAGAGTATCGTGAGAATATATTCAATGCTGAAAAAGGAGGTTTGATAAGTTTGTTATTTCAGGATTCTGATGTTCATATAGGAAATGAGCATTATATTATAAAAAATAATAAATATTATTATATTCGTCTAGACGTTGATCATGCAGATTTTCTGTATTGTATAGGTGACATTTGATATATTTTTATTCCTTCTGCCACAGCTTCAATATAACCATCATATCCATAAGGCAAATATTTTTCTATAAAATCCTTATCTAGTAGTATTGTATTTTTGAGTGAAATTTATGTATATTTATGTGGTAGACTCCTTGCTGAGGCATATTTTTTCAGCGCTACCAATACCAGGATATGGTTTTTTATTTGCCCCAGGTAATGAAAACCCGTTGAGAAAAGTTTTTCTTTCTATAGCAGACTTATTTGGTAGACTAGAATGAGGTATCCATGGATGGAGAAATACGGTATCTCCTGGAGACAATAGAAGCATAATAGATTGATTAATATCTATTATTTTTGACAATTCTAAATCATCGCACATATATGGAAATTTTGGTGGACCGTTTTTATCAATACCAGGTATTACTCTTAAAGGTCCATTGCTTATGTTGTGTTCATCAACTGCGGTAATAACTTGGACAAAACTTCCATTTCTATCAACATCATTCCAATTGGTATCAAATTTCATTCTGTTTTGCAAATCTATATGCCAACCAAATTTAACACCATCATTGGGCAATTTATAATGTAGCTGATTAATTAAATGATCTGCATATTGAGCCTTCAACAACTGGGAGACAGGGTGGGTAATCTTTGATATGCGCCCAAATTCCAGCAACCTAGGTTCAATTGCTCCTGCCCATACGATACGATCAATACTAGGTTTTTTATTTTTGTGCGAAATGACAAATTGAGTACCTTTGTGCATTACTTTGTCATCTATATTATTTGCTAACTTAAACGCCATTTCTTTCAGGAGATTTGCATACCGAGCTATTTCTAATATCTCATTTTTTGAAAATAATTTTCTGACTATAACAAAGCCTTCTGTGTCATACTGTTTACACTGCTGATCGGTGAGATATAAATTCTGCTGCGATGAATATTTCATATACTGAGTTTAAAAGTTGCAAATAAGATCTATGATATCGGTAATTAAAAAAATCTAAAGGTTTTGCTCCTCTTTATATTTTTTATTAGTCTGTAGTTTTTCTGGCTCATTCTTCTACTACTTTTATTCTAGCCTTTTCTTTTTTTTGTGCAACTTGTTATTACTTTTTTTATCTATCAAAGTTTATCTATTGAAAGTATTAATAATAGGCTAAGTATCTTGTTATCTTTAGATCATATTTCTAAATTATTTTCAGATGAATTGATAAAAGATAGTAGATTTTCTCTATTAGGCGAAATATGCAACCCTACCTATGACCTATAGCAAGAAAAAATATGAAGCATAATGGCGAAAATGAGTTATAAGAAAACTATCGCCATTATGTATGCAATAGTACTTTTCCTAGATAGAGATAGTTAACATTACATTTACCCTTCCTGTTGCAATATATTTTAATGTATCAAACAGAAAGGATTAATTTATCCTTTCTGTTACCTTGTGTATGGATATTTCAATCTTAAAAATTGTCCTGGAACGTTACAGAATTTATTTTTTACTATATAAAGCTTTGTTAATATCTCGAATTTCAATAGTGATATTATTACAATTTGTTATAATGTTACTAAGATTTGTTAGCAAAGTATTGCTTAATAGTACTTTTTGTCGTTCATTTCTTCCAGCTAAAATAGCTACTTGTAGATGAACAAAATCTTCTTTGTTATTATTAACTAAATAGTCATTATATTTTATTGCTCTTACTTTTATATTTTTCTTATCAAATAGTAAAGAGCTAGCTAGAGTATCATGTATTACTTTAAGCGCACTGATAATTCTAGATGCATTTATAACATTTTCTGAATATTCAAGTATGCAATGAGGCATTAATTTTAAGATAATTACATAGATTTGATTATGTTAATTTTAACATAAAGCAAAATCATTTTCAAATAAGAAACTAACTATTGTAAAAATTTACTAAATATCTAAATAAGTCCTTAATCTCTAAATTTTATTTTAAAGATCTTGATCAATGCTTGCCAAAACACTTTTAGCTTTCTTATTGCCCATTTTAGCTGCTTTAGTTAAATAATCAAAAGCAACATCGTAATCTTTTTTAATTCTATCTACACCATCTTTATTTATATACGTAATAAATCAGCAAAAGATGGAAAGACCTGCTTTATTATCTTAAACCAATTAGAAATAATTTTAAGATCAGCGCATAACAACTTGTGCTTTATTTTGCACCTGTATAATTTTCAAGAATATATTTATAAAACTCTCTCTCTTTTTCTGATAAAGAATTTTGTAATTTTATCTTGATAGCACTTTGATCATCATCTTTTATTTCTTCAGCAGATATAGCAAAATCACTTAGCACTTCACATACATTTTCTTTTTGTATAAATCTTATTATGGATTCAGATACAATATAGATTTTTTTATTATTAGTAGCTGTGGTTAAATGAATCTCAGAAGTTTTCAAAATACTTACATAATCTTCATGCTTAGGAAGAATTTGAAACTCACCATTCTTCCCTTGAAATAAAATATCCTTACAATCCAATTCTTTTATATTGCACTCAGGAGTTTTAAGCTTGAATTTTATATGTGTAATACTCATTTTTTTAATTTCTTTGCTTTTTCTAAAACATCATCTATATTTCCTACCATATAAAAAGCCGCTTCTGGTACATCATCATGTTTTCCTTCGATAATCTCTTTAAAACTACGAATCGTATCTTTCAATGACACTAATTGCCCTGGCATTCCAGTAAATACTTCTGCAACATGAAATGGCTGAGATAAAAATTTCTGAATTTTTCTAGCTCTATATACAATCAACCTGTCTTCTTCTGATAATTCATCCATACCAAGAATTGCTATAATATCTTGTAATGATTTATACGTTTGTAATATCCTTTGAACTTCCATTGCAATACTATAGTGCTCTTCACCTACAATATCGCTTGATAACGCCTGTGATGCACTGTCAAGCGGATCTATTGCTGGATAAATACCTTGTTCAGCAATTTGACGATTTAGTACGGTTGTTGCATCTAAATGTGAAAAAGAAGTCGCTGGAGCAGGATCAGTTAAATCATCTGCAGGCACATATATTGCTTGTACAGATGTTATAGAACCATTATTTGTAGATGCAATTCTCTCCTGTAACTCCGCCATTTCTGTAGAAAGTGTCGGTTGATAACCTACTGCAGATGGAATCCTACCAAGCAATGCAGAAACTTCAGCTCCTGCTTGAGTAAATCTAAATATATTATCTACAAAAAACAATACATCTTGATGATCTTGATCTCTAAAATGTTCCGCTATTGTTAAACCTGTCAACGCAACTCTAGCTCTTGCTCCAGGGGGTTCATTCATTTGTCCGTAAACCAAACTCACTTTTGAATTTTCAGGCTTTTTTTCATCTATAACTCCTGACTCTATCATTTCATTATACAGATCATTTCCTTCTCTAGTTCTTTCACCCACTCCAGCAAAAACTGAAAAACCTCCATGAGCTTTAGCAACATTATTTATTAGTTCCATGATTAATACAGTTTTACCAACACCAGCTCCACCAAACAATCCTACTTTACCACCTTTGATGTATGGGGCTAATAAATCTACTACTTTTATTCCTGTAACCAATATCTCTGTATCTGTAGAAAGAGATGCTAATGTAGGTGGAGCGCAATGAATAGATTTACTATTTTTACTATTTATCGCCTCTTTCCCATCAATAGGATTTCCCACAACATCAATAATCCTCCCCAATGTTTCTTTACCAACAGGTACAGTAATTTGTTTTTCTGTATCTGTTATTACATCTCCTCTTTTTAATCCATCAGTTAAATCCATTGCAATTGCCCTAACACTACCTTCTCCTATATGCTGAACAACTTCAAATGTTATTTTTCTTTCGCCATTTTCATATTTTAAAGCATTCAAAATTGGAGGTGTATTGTCATCAAATTTGACGTCTATTACTGCTCCAAAAATTTGTGTTATTTTCCCTTTGTTCATATTTATACCTTTAGTTTATTGCTTCTGCACCAGAAATTATTTCTATAAGCTCTTTGGTTATCAAAGCTTGTCTGTTTCTATTATAAAGTACATTTAATTCTTTCAACATACTTTCTGAATTTTTTGTAGCATTATCCATTGCAAGCATTCTTGATGAATATTCACTAGCCAAACTATTCATAAATATATTATTGAGCTTTGCGTTTATAAAATTTCTTGAAATATATGACAATGATTCTTCTGTTGAATTATCATATTTAAGATTTGTATTATCATCATGCTCTTCGATAAATTTATTTGTATCTATTGGCAATAATTTTTCATTTGAAATTTTTTGATTAATTACTGAGTTAAAATCAGTATATATAACTCTACATTCAGTATATTTTTCTTTTTCAAACATAGTTTGAATTTTATTTCCAAATTGTAAAATGCTCTTATATGCAGTCATTTTTGTACCATTCGGAGTAAATGGTACAGAAAACTCTAATATATCTTTGTAATGTAAGTTTAGATGTACGGAAATTTTATTACCCACTCCAACAATATTTATTCCCACTTTATTTTTCTTATATTGATCAACTGTGTTTAATAGTTCCTTTGTGAGCTTTGCATTAAAAGCACCACACAACCCTCTATCCGAACTAAAAACAATAATCAATATCTTTTCTTTAATACCTTTATCAACCGAAGTTAATGCATAATCATTAAATATTGATTTGTCGTCTTCATGTAACGTTTTCAATAAATATGAGAATTTTTGATAAAATTCTTCACTATTGATAACATTTTGTTGAGCTTGTTTTAAACGCGATGCAGCAACTATTTTCATAGCTTGAGTTATTTTCTTTGTAGATTTTACGCTCTTTATTCTGATTTTTAATTCTTTTAATCGAGACATTATTTAAACAAATTTTTTAGAGAAATTTTCAATATAATTCTTTAACTCTTTCTGCAAATCTTCGGGAAAACTTTTTTCCGATTTAATCCTTGAAACAATTTTTGGGTTATCTTTTTTTATAGAAAATAATAATTGTTTTTCAAAATCACTCACTTTATTAACAGGTACATTATCCAAAAATCCATGAACTACGGAATATATTGATATTACTTGCTCCTCGATGGATGCAGGACTATATACTGGCTGTTTTAATAATTCAGTAATTCTATCCCCTTTATTCAAAAGTCTTTTTGTTACATCATCTAAATCTGATGCAAATTGTGAAAAAGCCTGCATCTCTCTATATTGAGCTAAATCTAATTTTATAGAACCAGCCACCTTTTTCATAGCTTTTACTTGTGCAGCAGAACCAACCCTACTAACAGATAAACCGATATTTATTGCAGGTTTAATACCTTTATAAAACAGCTCAGATTCTAAAAATATTTGACCATCTGTAATTGATATAACATTAGTAGGAATATAAGCGGACACATCTCCGGCTTGAGTTTCAATAATTGGCAATGCTGTCAATGATCCACCACCCATTGCATCAGATAGCTTAGCAGCCCGTTCCAATAATCTAGAATGTGCATAAAAAATATCTCCTGGATAAGCTTCCCTACCAGGTGGTCTCCTGAGCAATAAAGATATTTGCCTATATGCTACAGCATGCTTGCTTAAATCATCATACACCATAAGTGCATGCATTTTATTATCTCTGAAATATTCACCTATTGTACATCCCACATAAGGAGCGTAAAACTGTAAAGCTGCCGGATCAGATGCAGAAGCAACAACAATGGTTGTATACTCCATAGCTCCGTGCTCTTCAAGTTTTTTGATCAATTTTGCAACAGAAGATCTTTTTTGCCCTATTGCAACATAAACACAATGTAGCTTTTCTTGTTCTGAAACAGAATCATTTATCTCTTTTTGATTTAAAATAGTATCAATAGCAATACTAGTTTTACCAGTTTGTCTGTCACCTATGATTAATTCACGCTGCCCTCTTCCGATAGGAATTAATGCATCTATTGCTTTTATTCCTGTTTGCACTGGTTCAAAAACAGATTTTCTGGAAATTATTCCTGGCGCTTTGACATCTACTTTTTTGCTTACTAAATCTGTAATTGGACCTTTATTATCCAAAGGGTTACCTAAAACATCAATAACTCTGCCCAGAAGGTTTTTACCAACCCCAGTTGTAAATACTTTTTTTGTCCTTTTTACAGTATCTTTTTCATGCACTTCTGAATCATTGCCAAGTATCACTATACCAATACTGTCTTCTTCAATGTTAAAGACTATTCCTTGAACTCCACTTTGAAATTCAACAATTTCATTAAATTCAACTTTATCAAGTCCAAAGGCAATGGCTATTCCATCAAAAACCTTTACTACTCGTCCAATTTCTTCAAAATCATACTTAGATTTTGTATTGTTTATCTCACTTTTTAATATATCAACTACTTCGGAGGCTTTCATATAACACCTAATTACATAAATTTCTAAATTTTATTTACTGAATCTCTTAATTTATTTATTTTCGACAAAAAACATAAATCCATCATCTTTGAACCAACCTCTACTATTATACCACCCAATATTTTTTTATTTACATTAAATTCAAATTCTAAATCTTTACTATTTAAAACCTTTGTAAATTCTTTTTTAATGGATTTAATAACATTGTCATTGCAAGGTCGTGCAGTTACGATTTTTACATTTTGTATGTTCTTTTCTTTATTGTACAACAAGTGAAACTGAGAGCTGATTTCAAAAAATAATGACACTCTATTGTTGTTTATAAGCAATTTAATAAAATTTGACATCTCATCGTGAATATTTATCTTCTTCATCATCAAAGATAAAATTTCTGATTTAATATTCGATGGTACAACTTTATTCACAATCATATCTTTGAAATTTTCAAATGATTTGAATTCTTTTATCAAGGCTTTTAAATCACCAAATATTTCATCAATTTTACCGCCTTCTTTTGCAACTAAAAAAAGTGCTTTAGCATATCTTTTTGATACAGTTGAATCAATAGTCATTTGACATTTCTTTTTGCAGTTAGTACAAGTAATTTCTATACATTTATTATCTATTTGTAAATATAAAATTTAGTATATGCTGCATAAAAATATCATTCCTATAAATAAAAGATTTTTACAAAATAATCTTTATGGCGAAGATGTTACAATAGATGTTTTTCAAGAATTAGATTCAACAAACAATTATCTAAAAGTGCATGATAGCCCATCTCAATACCATGCTTGTATTGCTGAACAACAAACGAATGGTAAAGGCAGAACAAATAATGTGTGGCACTCTCCTTATGGACAAAATATTTATCTCTCCATTTCATATTACGAAGATACATTAATCAATACTGATGGGCTAAGCATAGCTATTGGATTAAGCTCATTAAAGGCTATATTAAATCTTGAGATATCCAATGAATTTAAGATTAAATGGCCTAATGATTTGTATTTCAAAGATTTTAAAATTTCAGGAAATTTAATTGAAATAATAAAAAAACAAAATAAATTTAAAATTATTATTGGCATAGGAATAAATATCAATATGGATCCCATTCCACAGTTACAAATAAATAAATGGACATCTTTAAAAAAAATTACCAACAGAGATTTCGATAGAAATGATATATGCAAGACACTTATATCCAATGTCATCAAAGATATAAACATTTTCAATTCACAAGGGTTAGGCCATTTCATCCCTCTTTTTAAACAATATGATTATCTAAAAAACAAAAAAATATGCATTAGCAATAATAACGATTTAATAGATGGTTTATATACTGGAATTGATTTGAACGGGCATCTATTACTGAAGAATAAAAACGATGAATTATTGAAATTTCATTCAGGAGACACATCCATTTATAAAAAATAAATATCAGTACTAATTTTAATCATATAAAAGTTGTGATTTTATAATATTATCCGAATCCATATCATTTGCATTTCCAATCAATGCTGTAATAGAGCCTATTTCTTCATTGGTTGGATTAGTTTTCATTATAATATTTAATTCATCATTTACTGGGATTGATTTTCTGATATTGCCCTGCAAATCAAATAATTTTAATTTTTTTTTGTTATACACTTTTATGTTGATAATAGGTACATATTTAGCCAAAGCTTCTTTGTTGATGATTTTTATAGGTATTTCATAATAATACATCCCATCATCTTTATCCTGCCATAATTTTTTCACAGGATCAGATATCTTTATCTCTAATTTCTCAACGTTATAATATCCAAAATGACTATAAAAATTTTCTAACAATTCATGTTGCTGCACTAAAAAATCTTTTTCAAAATAGAAAAAAGATGAAATTACGACGATTACAAGAAAAAAATTCACCATTATATTTATAAATATAATGCCAGATGTATTATTAGGCGATGTAATATTAGCTGGTTTTTCTATATCCAAATCTTGATCAAATATAATTTTTTTTTGATTTTCTTTTATAAAAATGTTCTCTGAATCTTTACTAGATTTATCAGGAATATAAAGCCATTCATACTCACAAACTGAACAATTAACCATTCTAGCATTCTCTGATATATCCTCATTATTAACCAAAAACTTAGTATCACAATTTTTGCATATAATTATCATATTATTTAAGATTTTAGTTTTTCAGTTAATATTTTGTTTACAGAATTTGGATTTGCTTTTCCATTAGATATTTTCATTATCTGCCCTATAAAAAAACCAAACAATTTATCTTTTCCACTCTTAAATTGCGTCACTTTATCAGGATTTGCGAGTAAAACTTCATCAATAATTTTTTCTATTTCAGAAACATCAGATATTTGAACTAAATTGTATTTAACAACTATTTCTTTGGGATCAATATTAGCTTCAAACATTCTATCTAATACCTCTTTACCTATTTTGCCCGATATTTCATTTGAATCTATCATTAACAATAATGATAAAAAATGTTCCTTAGAAACCGTTGAATTTTTAAATTCAACTCCCCTTTTGTTTAATCTACCAAATAACTCTGCACACATCCAATTTGCCGTTAATTTCGGATTTACTTTTTCTGCAAGATATTCAAAAAATTCTGCAGTATTTTTTTCCGCTATTATAACATCAGCATCATAATCTGTAATACCAAAATCTTTTAAATATCTATCTTTTTTATGATCAGGAAGTTCTGGCAGAGTATTTTTTATTTCTTCAATATACTCCTTTGTTACACGAAGAGGTAGCAAATCTGGATCTGGGAAATATCTGTAATCATGAGCCTCCTCTTTCTTACGCATAGATTTTGTTTCATCAATAGACACATCGTATAATCTAGTTTCTTGAACAACTTTTTCACCATTTTCAACTACACCAATTTGCCTATTTGCTTCATACATTATTGCTTTGGTTATGTTTTTAAAAGAATTTAGATTTTTTATTTCCACTCTAGTTCCAAATGGCACTTCACCCTTTTTTCTTATTGAAACATTTGCATCACATCTCATGGAACCTTTTTCTAAATCTCCATCACAAACATTTGTATATTTCAGTATATTTCTCAATTTCTTCATAAACTGAGTAACTTCATTAGTATCTCTAAAATCTGGATCAGTAACGATCTCAATCAATGCTATGCCCACTCTATTTAAATCAACAAATGTTTCTGTAGGACTTTGATCATGAATACTTTTTCCAGCATCTTGCTCGATATGTATCCTGTTTATTTTAATTTTTTTATCATTACCATCTTCACCAATTATATCTACCTCCCCTTCGTTTACTATTGGAAAGAAAAATTGAGTTATTTGATAGCCTTGTGGTGAATCTGGATAAAAGTAATTTTTTCTGTCAAATACAGAAACTTCATTTATCTTACCTTTCAACGCTACTCCAGCCTTAATAGCCAATTTCACACATTCTTCGTTCAATACAGGTAGCATACCAGGCATCGCACAATCTACAAAAGAAACTTGCGTATTATTCTCTTCTCCAAAATTTATTTTTGTATTGGAAAAAAGTTTATGCTCTGTCTTTAATTGGGCATGGACTTCCAATCCTATTACCAATTCCCAATAACCTGTAGCTCCTTGAATAAACATAAGTAATTAAAATGAATGCTTTATAAAAATAATTATCATCATTTTTTTGTTTCATCAATCTCTTTATTAGCCAAAGGATGCTTATTTAAAATTAAATTTTTTGCTCTTAAATTTGAAACTTTAGTATATATCTGAGTTGAAGAGATGTCAGAATGCCCTAATAGCTCCTGAACTATCCTCAAATTCGCACCATTTTCCAACATATGCGTAGCAAAGGAATGTCTTAATTTATGAGGGGATATTAACACAGGATCAATCTCCGCTAAAATAGCTAAATTTTTGAGAATTTGTCCAAATCTTTGGCGTGTAATACTAGTAAGCAGCCCTGATTTTGTATACGAAGGGAAAACCCAATTGGATTTTTCACCTTTCTTAAAAAATTTTCGTCTAATACTAAAATATTGTTTTAAAGCTAAAGATGCCATGTAATTTAATACAACAGCCCTCTCTTTACCTCCCTTACCCTTTATAATAATAACATTGACGCTATCATCTTTTAAAAAATTCTCTAACGACCTCATTTGTAAATTTACTAATTCTGAGATCCTCATTCCAGTAGAATATAACACTTCCAACATAGCATACGCTCTTATTCCCTCTTTAGTATCATCTTGCAATGCAGCTTCTATTATTTTTTCAACAACTTCTTTTGATAACGCTTTAGGCAAAGATTCTGTTTTACGTGGAGCTGAAATATCAGCAGCAGGATTATTGGATATAATTCCCTCCGCTACCAAAAATAAAAAAAATTGTCTATATGCAGATATTTTTCTACTAATACTTTTGGGATTAAGATTCTTATTGCTAAGTTCAATAATAAATTTATGTATATCAGAACTTAACACTAAATTAATATCAATACCTTTATCATCTAGATAATCATACAAATCTTTTATATCTTTTTTGTACGAATACACTGTATTCATACTAATGCCTCTTTCAGCAACAAGCATTTCTAAAAAATACTCTAAACAATGTGCTTTAGAAAAATTATTACTCATGATTACTCCAAACCAAACCTTTTATAAGGTGATTGATGTAGTATATTATGTGCATCTGATTTACATCAACAACACAAGATACTCGAACGCTCTGTTCAAACATCCATCACAATCCTCAACTATCTTTCCTAATAAATATTGCATGTTATGCTTAAATATGCAAACTAGCATATAAATATAAATATGTTTACTTACAATGAAATTACTTATAGTTGAATCTCCAGCAAAAGCAAAAACTTTAGAAGGCTATCTCGGTAAAAATTTCAAAGTAGTGTCTTCTTATGGGCATGTACGAACTTTACCTTCTGAAAAAGACGCTATAGATCCAAATAATGATTTTAAAATTAAATACAAAGCAATCGATAGATCTAAAGATAAAATAAAAATATTGGCAGAACATTTTAAAAACGCAGAAGAAGTATTTCTTGCAACTGATCCAGACAGAGAAGGAGAAGCTATTTCATGGCATATACTAGAGTTGATGAAAAGTAAAAAACTATTAAATAAGCCAACCTCAATAAAAAGAATTGTATTTTATGAAATAACTAAAGCTTCAGTTTTGAATGCTGTAAACAATCCCAGAGAATTGGATTTAAACTTGATTCATGCCCAACAAACAAGACAAGCCTTAGATTATCTTGTTGGGTTCACACTATCTCCTGTTTTGTGGAGAAAATTACCTGGCAGCAAATCAGCGGGGAGAGTGCAATCTGTTGCATTAAAAGCATTATGCGAACGAGAAAATGCAATAGACAAATTTATTGAAAAAGAATATTGGAGCATCAGTGGAATATTCCAAGCAAGCAATAACGAACCATGCAAATCTATTTTAGATACCTATTTAGGAAAAAAACTAGACAAGCATGCAATAATATCCCAAGAAAAAGCAAAAGAGATTATAAAAAATATTAAAGATCTGGATTACAAACTACAATCCATAAAGAAAAAAGAAATTAAAAAAAATCCAACAGCTCCATTTATAACCTCAACTCTTATACAAGAATCTTCAAGAAAACTTAGTTTTTCAGCAAAGAAAACAATGCAAGTAGCACAGAAATTATATGAAGGTATTGTAATTGATGGTGAATTAACTGGTGTTATTACTTATATGAGAACTGATAGCATTAGTATTTCTAAAGAAGCTATATCTCAAATAAGAGATTATATTTCCAACAATTTTGGTGACAAATATTTACCAAGCAAACCTAACGTTTACAAATCAAAAATAAAAAACGCACAAGAGGCTCATGAAGCGATAAGGGCAACTAATTTTAACCATACTCCAGAAAAATTAACTAACTCTCTTAGTATTGATCAAATGAAATTATACTCTTTGATATGGAAAAGGAGTATGGCAAGTCAAATGACAAGTGCAAGATTAGAATCTGTATCTGTTGAAATTGCATCTAGTGATGAAAAAACTAAATTCAAAACTACAGGATCAACATTGGTGTTTGATGGTTTTTATAAAGTATATATAGAAGGTGTGGACAATGAAGATACAGAAAAGAAAAATAAAATACCAAAAATGACAGAAGGTGAAAATCTTATTTTAGAAAAAATAGATCCCAATCAACATTTTACACAACCTCCTCCAAGATATACAGAAGCAAGTCTTGTAAAAAAAATGGAAGAGCTGGGCATAGGACGTCCTTCCACATACCCTATAATATTATCAATCTTAGTTGATAGAAGTTATGCTAGAATAACTCAAAAAAGATTCTTTGCGGAACCAAGAGGAAGATTAGTAGAAGCCTTTTTAAACAAATTTTTCTCAAATTATATCGATTATGATTTTACTGCAAATCTTGAAAATAGCCTAGATGAAATATCTAACGGGAAAAAGAATTGGAAAGATATATTGAAAGATTTTTGGTTTCCATTCAAAAACACCTCAGATGAGGTAATGAAAATACAAAATACAGATGTAGTTATTGAAATTGAAAATTTGCTATCAGAATATATATTCAAAGGCGAGAATGGAGAAGCTTTATCAAAAAAATGTCCAAAATGTAAAGAGGGTGATTTAGGGTTAAAAACAGGGAAATTTGGCGCATTTATAGGCTGTTCAAATTATCCAGAGTGTAATTTTAAAAACGTTTTATTTGCTGACGATATTTCTGAAGCACCAAAAAATGATGATTTAGTTATTGGCTTAGATAAAGAAACTAAGAAAGAAATTCTACTAAAAAAGGGACCTTATGGATTTTATCTTCAAAAAGAAGATGGAGATAAAGTTAAAAGAGTATCTTTACCATCATCAATGTCTCCTGATAACGTAGAATTAGGTGCAGCTACGGATTTGCTAAATTTACCAAAACTTTTGGGAAAGCATACTACAATCCAAGAAGATATTTTTGTTAAAATAGGAAAATTTGGACCATATCTTGAATGTAATAAAAAATTCTTTTCTTTAAAAAAAATAGAAAGAATACACTTAAGTTTAGATGAGGCCATTACATTTATTGATGAATATAAACCAAAGGATATAAAAAAACCAAGAGGGAAATAGTGCCTATAATTTTAGAATATAATGGTAAATCTCCAAAAATTTCCAAAGATGCTTTCATCGCATGTAATGCTGTTATAATTGGTGATGTAGAAATAGGACCTTATTCAAGCATTTGGTATAATTGTGTAATAAGAGGAGATGTTAATTCAATACGAATAGGAAGCAGAACTAACATTCAGGACGGAACTATTGTACATGTAGGATCTCAAAATGGACCAACCACTATCGGAGATGGGATAACTATAGGTCATAAAGCCATGATTCACGCATGCACACTTGAAAATAATTCATTCATAGGAATGTGTGCAACAATTATGGATCATGCCGTTGTTGGCAATCACTCTATGGTTGCGGCAGGAACTCTTGTTGCTGGAAAAAAAATAGTACAAAAAAATGAGTTATGGGCAGGAATTCCTGGTAAATTAAAAAGAGAATTAACAAAAGAAGAAATCGAATATATCAAAATCTCTGAAGATAAATACGTGGATTTAGGGATGGAGCATAAAAACATCAAACCCACAATAACTCAATATTAAAATCTTTTTGACAAAACAGTTTGAAGTTAGCTTTCGCTATGGTAGCATTTAATTATACAATTTAAAGTGGTACCAAACATGAAACTTACCTTAAATCCTATAGCTCTAGCATTATTATTTGCTATAACTATCTTCTTATCCTCTCCAGATGCATTTGCAGATCCAACAACTGGCGGTGATACTGCTGCTGTCGCTGGTAAAGGAATATCAGACGTATTATGTAATGTAATACAGTTAGCACAGGGTGGTATTGGAAAAACCATAGCCACATTGATTATTATTTCTATGGCAATGGGTCTATTCTTAGGAAAAATAACCTGGGGTGTAGCAATAGCTGTAGCCGTTGGTATGGGTGTGTTATTTGGAGCAAACACAGTAGTTGGTTTTCTAGCTGGCAGTAAAGGGGCTCCTACATGTCCTTCTATTAGTACATAAAAATAACGATTAATAGTTATTTTATTACTACTTACTACACAGCTATAATTCATTATTAGCTGTGTAGTATTTCTATATCCTTTGATAACCATTTGTTATCTCTCACATATTTATCACATAAAAAACACTAATTATTCTGAATACAATATATCGCATATTTTTACTTATAGACAAATAATCTTTGTGAATAGTATATTTCATGCTATTTTATTTGAAATATATTAGTGGTGGGATAACTATAAAGTGACGCATACAATAACTATAGATGATCAAAATGTTGATTTAACTGACAATCAGTTCAGTGTATTTAGATGTTTATCAGTTGTAGAACAAACCTTTCGTACTTTAACAACGCTAGCAAGTATTGAACCAAGTACCATCCATATTACTGTATTTAAATATCTTACACCTTCAGAACGCACCTTTGCTGTTTTAGGAGAAGTGCTGCTATTTAGTGCGATTCAGATTGATTATTTTGCATCTATACCTAAGGAACTTTATACATTAAGCAATCTTAGATTTGTCCGCAACATTCATGAGGAAGAGGGTATAAAGCAAGCAATTAATAATATATTAACTCATAATAAACAATTAGTATTTGACAAATTATCTACGGCATATGATACCGCATATTTGTTAAGAGAAGGTGGTGTAATAAAAACCTTTTCTACAGATATTATACTTCTTATAAGTAGTTTTGCAGCGGATTTGAGTCCAGCTTTATATAATTACAACGCGCCTAAAGCATTTTTATCTATATTTCAAAAAATATCACTAAAAAACCAAGATATTTTGAATGAAATGCCGAAAATATCTCCACAAAAACAAAATATTTTGAATAAAAATTTTATAATCTGGAACCTTAATAAAGATGTGTTTAAAAATGAATTATGCATCTTACAATCTTTAGGTGTATCTTTAAAAAAATCTGAACATTTAAAACAAATATCGCAAAGTAATGATAATACAAATAATAAATTTCATACATCACCTATACTATTCAAAGCTTTAGATTCTGGTATTGATATGTATAGAGCGTATCAACAACCTAGCTTAGAAAATATTATAAAAGTTGCTGCAAGTTATTCTCATATATTAAGTATAACAATGGGGTTCACTAAAATTTCTGTAGCAGCAAATATACTTTCTATCGCTGCTACTTATTATACGCAAGAAATACATGAAGCTGCTAAAATTATTGGGGTATCAACTCTTTTTATTGCAAGTTCATACGCTTTGAGTTGCAATTCATATATTGACTCATATTATAAACTTGGGACTTTTTTATTAGCAGCAAGGGGTTTGGAAAATAATATAAGATCATTAACTAATGAGATTTATGATAAAAATAACACATTAAAATCTGCACAAGCATATTATGATATCTATCAAAATATAGCAAACTCAAGCAATATCCAATGGTTTGCTGATAAAGCTGAAGAATACAAGGAAATAATAGACGCCCATATATTGGAATCAGAGACCAAACCTTCTGTTACTGATAATACAGATTTATAGCTGCCAAGATATGTCTTATACACATATTTCAACTAAATAAATGAATATATAGTGCCTTTACAAACAAGTGTTTTTTAATTTATCTTTTAATAATTTTATTGAAATACCTAAAACTTTTGAGACAATTTCGTGATTTTTATCGTACTTAAACATAGCTTTGTTGATCATCTTCTCTTCCATAATAGCAAGCGTACCAATACCCTCCTCTATATCGATTAAAGTAATATCTTCTTCAGATATTTGTTTCGGTTTAGAAATTAAAACAGCTCTATGAATACTATTTTCTAATTCCCTGATATTTCCTGGCCAGTTATAATTTTCTAGTTTTTTGATTGCAGCTTGATCAATTTTCTTTATATGCACAGTATTCAATTCACAATATTTATTGATAAAATATTCCACCAAAGGCTTTATATCCTCCACCCTATCACGCAATGGGGGGATATGAATATTTACAACATTTAGTCTATAAAATAAATCTCCTCTAAAATTTCCATTTTTAACTTCTTCAAGCAAACATTTATTTGAAGTTGCTAAAATCCTTATATTTAATTTTATAGGAGTGTTCCCACCTACTCTTATAATTTCTTTTTCCTGAATAGCTCTTAATAATTTCGCCTGTAATTTTACATCCATTTCACTGATTTCATCAAGAAATAATGTACTGTTATTTGCCTCTTCAAATTTTCCTATTCTTTTTTCTATAGCACCAGTAAAAGCACCTCTCTCATGTCCAAACAATTCTGATTCTAATAATTGCTCAGGTATAGCAGCACAATTTATAGAAATTAATTCCTTATCAGCTCTATCACTATTATTATGTATATATTTTGCTATAATCTCTTTTCCAACACCAGATTCACCAGATATTAATATATTTGCAGTTGAAGGTGCAACTTGCTTTGATAGCTCTATTACTTTGGAAAAATTTTTAGACCTATATATAATTTTATCATCACTGCTATCATTTGTTATCGATGCTAACAATGCAGCTATAGCTTCTTTATTTGGTGGTAATAAAATATATTCAATAGCTCCTTCTTTTATGCTTTCTACCGCTCTTTTTTGATTTTTTGACGTTCCACAAGAAATTATTGGAACAGAAAAATGTTCCTCTTTTAATCTATTACTCAAAGAAGCTATATCCATCTCTGAGTCAATAAATATTGCATTGATATTTTTTCCATTTCTCAATGTAATCATTGCAGAGTTTATATCAGTAACACATAGTACTTTGGCTTGCTTTTCTTTAGCTATTTTAGCAGCATTTATCATATTGCCATCTAAATCACCAATTATTAAAATCCTCATTAATCAAACTTTTTATATGTGCACAAAATTCTAATCTATATCTAAAATCATGTATAGTAAAATTATCCATGATTATTGACTTAAAAAAAAATTCAGATATGTTTGGGAAGGTTATAAAACAAGATTGTATTCATGAAAATAGTATTAAAAGTTCTTAGCGTTTGTTTGATGTTTTCCTTAATAGGATGTAGTCGTGATTTATCGGATAATATGTATCTGAGTGATCAAACATTAAGCTTTACATTGGAAGGTAAAATTGTTTCAACAAGACAAGTTGTTGTAAAAGAAAATGATAAATTTGCAGATAATAAAACTGGTATGGCTGTTGGTGCATTAGGTGGTGCTGCTGTTGGAAGTACAATGGGTGGCGGAAGTGGTAAAATTGCATCTATTGCTGGAATGGGAATTGTTGGAGGATTACTTGGTACAGCTATAGAAGATTCATTAGGCAAGAGCAAAGGTATTGAATATATAATTAAGGTCGATATTTCTAAAATAAAAGATAGTTATTATGAAGGAAATGCTGCTCTAAGAAACATTATCGCTGCTGCAAGAGTAAATAATGGTTTGATTACTGTAGTACAAGCTGCACAAAATCCTATTGCAAAAGGAGAAAGTGTTTATGTGATTTTTTCAGATAATCGTACACGAGTCATTCCTGCATAAATTAGGTTGTTATGAATATTTTATCCAAGATATTATTTGCTATATTTTTAGTATTAGGTTTATCAAGCTGTACAGGCAATCTTACCTCTGTCAGGCATAGTGGTGATTATTTAAATAATATTACTAGATATCAAAATATTGTTATACTCCCTCCTGAAGTAGAAGTGTTTTCTGTTGCTGGTTCAAATAAAAAAAAGAGACTATATGATTACGAACTTCATCTTGAAGATGTAATAAAAAGTAATGTATCACAATATCTCGAGGCAAAAGGATTTAGAGTTACTTTTTTAACTAGAAGAGACATACAAAATAAAGAGCTATATGGCGACGTTTTAAGATTCAAAACAGATTATTCAGAGAAAGTAAAAAATATATACAAAACAGCACTAATTGATAAAAAGAAAGCTTTTGACACAAATGTTAATATAATGAATACAAAACCTATTGGCAAAATAACAAATAGTGATTTGATATTAGTAGTAGAGTACTCAAGTTTTTTTAAAACAACTGGAGCAAAAACGTTGGAATTCATGCAAACTGTTTTGATTGGAGCGTTTACAGGGTATATTTCTTCTTCTGGTGATGATCAAAGGGCAGACATGTTAATTACATTGATTGATAGTAAAACAGGTGATTTCGTATGGAGCAATAACACGCTCATTACAAATAATATAAATGCAGGAAGAAATAGCATTAAAGAACAGAATAAAATAGATAATAAACGACTTAAATTAATGTTAAATATTTTATTTAAGCCCTTTATGTTTTCTAAGAATTGAAAATTATCAACCTAGCTATCCATTTAATATTTTTATAAATGATTCATTGCTTATATTTAATATCTACTTTAGAATAATAAATGGAAGCCGGAGCAGAGATCATAAAGAAAGTGACCAACAACATTATCGCGAATTTTTGTAGTGAATTGATAATGTATCTGCTTTAAAACACTATATACAAAAATACATCCTATCCGTTAATTTAACTAAATATATAATTGTTTTTTTTATAAAGAAATATTCGTTGCTTTTCTTTTTTTCTTCTTTAATAATAGATAATATTATATTTATAAATTTATAACAAAGTCTTGAAAATTAATATTTACAGTATAGAATGCTCTTTCCCTATTGGGGTGTAGCCAAGCGGTAAGGCAACGGTTTTTGATACCGTCATGCGGAGGTTCGAATCCTCCCATCCCAGCCATTTTCTATTTCCAATTCTTTTTATTATAGAGATTTGGCATCATGCCAACTACTTCCACATTTTATATCTACCTTCATAGGTATAGAAAGATCAACTATGTTTTCCATTACAATCTTAATTCTTTTGGAATAATCATCAACAAGAGCTTTAGGTATTTCAAAAAGCAATTCATCATGAATTTGTAGTATTAAATATTGTTGTATATCTTCATCCAAACCTACCATTGCTTTTTTTATTACTTCAGAAGCACTACTTTGTATAGGAGCATTTATTGCTGCTCTTTCCGCAAAACCTTTTAAATTGTAGTTACTAGAATTAATATTTTGTATATAACATTTTCTTCCCATTAAAGTTTCAACATATCCATGCTTTTGGGCAAATTTCACTGTTTTTTCCATATATGCTTTTATTCCAGGATATTGTTGAAAATACATATCTATATAATTAGAAGCTTTTTCTTTAGTAATACCCAAAGAATTTGCTAAACCATAAGCAGTCTGTCCATAAATAATCCCAAAATTAATTGCTTTGGCACTCCTTCTAATTTCTGGAGTAACATCGGCTAATGAAATATCAAAAATTTGACTAGCTGTTATTGAATGAACATCTTTGTCATCTAAAAAAGCTTGTTTTAAGCTTTTTATGTTTGCAAAATGAGCTAAAACTCTTAATTCTATTTGAGAATAATCGGCAGATATAATCGCACTACCCTCTTTTGCTACAAATACTTTTCTAATTTTATTTCCATCAACACTTTTAATGGGAATATTTTGTAAATTAGGATTGTATGAAGATAATCTAGCTGTTGCAGTTACAGTAGACGATAACGTAGTATGTATCCTTCCATCTTTTTCATCTATAGACTTCTTTAAACCCTTTGTATACGTGGTAACCAATTTATTGTAATGACGCCAATCCAATATTTTTTTTGCTATTAAAATATCCTTTGAAGCAAGTTTTTCCAAAGTTTCAGCGTCAGTAATATAAGTGCCACTTTTTTTTGATTTTTTACCACCTTCTAAACCTAATTTATCAAATAAAATTTCGCCAATTTGTTTTGGAGAAGCTATATTAAAGTCACCATCAACCATTTGATGTATTTCCGTTTCTAGAGTACTTAAATGAGTACAAAACTCTGAATCTAATTTTTCCAAAATATCAAGATCAACCTGTACTCCATTATTCTCAATTTTATTTAATAATACTAATAACGGTTTTTCTACGTCTTCATATATTTCAAAACACTTTTCAGTTACTAAACTATCTTTTAAAGAGTTATATATTAAAAAAACTGTGTACGCATTATGCTCTAAACATTCAAGTTGATAACTTTCAATTGCATCATTTAAAGTGTATTTACCCATTCCTGTATTCAAGGTATAAAATAGCAACAACAAATCATCAAAATTGTGATGATTAATTCCAAAATTTGAGCATGTATTTATTATATTTTTTAAATCCCAACTTATTATTTTAATTGAAGATTCAGTAAATAAACTTTTCAAATTATCTACAATACAATCATGTGATTCATCTAAATTAATCTGATATATATCATTCCCAAAGTAGCATGAAAAAATCTTCTCATTAACATAAAAGAAAAATTTACCATAATCCTCAATCTCTAAATACAATTCCTTTAAATCATCAAAAGTGATGCACTTTACCTCAGGTGCTTTTTGTAATATTTTTTTTTTAGCAAAAATTCGTCTCACATTTAAAGATTTAATCTCATACTTATCGAGAAATTTTGATAATTTTTCTTCATTTGGTGCTGAATATTTTAATTCACTTATTGAATATTGCAAATCCATATCGCTATCAAGCCTTACAAGCTTTTTTGATAAGAATGCCTCTGATTTTGAAGCTAGAAGTAACTCTCTAACTCTTACAGGTTCAACTTCGTTTATTCTATCATATATTGCTTCTGTATCTTTAAATTTAGAAAGCAATTTCGCAGCAGTTTTTGGCCCAACCTTCTTTACCCCTGGAATATTATCTGAAGCGTCACCTACCAAAGATAAATAGTCTATCATCTTTGTCGAAGGTATATCATATCTAGATACAACATACTCCTCATCTAGATATCTTTTCTTTAATGGGTCATATATTTTTACATTTTCACCCATCAGCTGGATTAGATCCTTATCAGAAGTAACAATTTCTACAGACAACCCTTCACTTACAGCTTGCTTAGTATAAGAAGCAATAATATCATCAGCCTCATATCCTATTACTTCAACAGATTTAATACCAAAAGCCTCGATAGCTTCTCTTATTATAGGGAATTGTTTTTTTAACTCTTCTGGAGCTTCTTCTCTATGAGCTTTATATTCTTTGTATATCTCATTTCGAAAAGTTTTTTTACCACTATCTAAAGCTACAACAAGATGATCACAATTATTATCATCTATAAGCTTTGCTATCATGTTAGTAAAACCGTATACAGCCCCTATAGGAAGTTGATTAGACGTTGTAAGAGGTGGAAGTGAGTGAAATGCACGGAATACAAAATTATACCCGTCAACGATACATATAGACATATTTACTCCAATCCTAATATTTTCTTAATTTTAATAATATTGTCCAAAGCAATGCTTCGTGCTTTTTCCAAATTTTCTATTGCAATATTTTGCAAAAATTTCTGATCTTCTAATATCTCCTGAGCTTTTTTATGTATAGGACAAACTTTTTTTACGATAACAGAAGCTAACTCATCTTTAAATTCTGAAGTAGAGGCGCTGTTAAATTTTTTGACCACCTCATCTTTGGTTAATTTAGAAAAACCACTGTATATATTTATTAAATTTGATATTTCTGCTCTGATCTCAGGATCATAACTTATCCCATTAATATCGTCAGTTTTAGATTTACGAATTTTTTTTCTAATTAATTCTTCATTATCTGAAAGGTTAATTCTTGAAAGATCGGATGCATCAGATTTACTCATTTTTTTTGAAGCATCTTTTAAGCTCATGATACGTTTAACGTTTTCTTTAATAACAAAATTAGGAATAGTGAAAAATTCTTTATCCACCTTTCTGTTGAAAGTTACGGCTATATCTCTTGTTAATTCTATATGTTGCTTTTGATCATCCCCTATAGGAACTAAATCTGCATTATAAAGCAAAATATCTGCCGCCATAAGAACTGGATATGAGTATAAACCTAAATTTGCTTTTTCCTTGTTTTTCCCAGATTTATCTTTAAATTGAGTCATGCGGTTTAACCACCCTATCTGAGTAAAACAACTCAATATCCAAGCAAGCTCAGCATGTTGTGGAACTTTTGATTGTTGGAATATTGTAACTTTTTTTGGATCTAGCCCTGAAGCTATATAAACAGCAATATTGTATTGAATGTTTTGTCTAAGTTCTTGGGGATTACAAAGTGAAGTTAGAGCATGTAAATCTACAATACAAAACAAACAATCAAGATTATTATTTTGCATATCAACCCAACTTTCAATAGCACCAAGATAATTGCCAATAGTTATGTTTCCCGTTGGTTGTATACCTGAAAATACCCTCTTTTGAATCATTAAAATATATAAAATAACATCATTCAGAATCAATATATACTACCAAAAAACAGATGACCAGGAAAACGTCCCACTAATCATATAAAAGGCCACTATATAACCTTCAATATTTTTGCTTTTTAAGCATTATATCAATCTCTTTATCTATACGATCTCGAATTTCACAAAGCGTTTGATCTTTGATTAATTTTCCATTTTCAAATACAACTTCTAGCTCACCTTGTGTCTCTTGCTCCTCTGTCTGCTGATCATAAAGAACATAGTTACCTCCTTCTTTTTCAACACGAAGCAGACCCTTTGCTGATTTTTTTGTTCCATCATCAGTTTTTGGATCTTTAAATACATCTCGACGCTGACCATTTACAACACCACTTGTTGTTTTCATAGCAAAACCAAAGCTATCACGTGTAACAGATTGATATGCATTAGAACCAATACCAAATACTATATTACTTGAAGCAAATCCATTAGACTTTAACTTCTTTAAAATGGCCTCAGCACGATCTAAAGAGATGGAATCACCGTAGATCAACCCTATATGCTGATCAAGAAGTTTATATCCTGTTTTTGTGATACTACCACCAAATATATCCCAAAGACATTGTATAGCTCCTTTATGCTCTGGCGTCCCTTTTAAAGCATTCTCATCTCCGCAAACAATTTTAATAGGATCCCCGCTATCAGGACGTATAACAACTTTACCATCCCTATTCAAAATCTCATCTTTTAAAATATTCACAAATTCTGTAATAACTCTCCAAAAATCCCATGTATCAGATACTATAGAAACAATCCCTTTTGGGTATATTTCTGTAATAAGACGCTTGAATGTTTCCAGTTCACCATCCTTCGTTCCCATTGATATAACAGAATGCTCAGTTGATGGAATAGAAAAGCCAATACGTTTTTCTGCAGAATTTGCATTATAATAACATTCTAGCATATCGATACCAGGAACATTAGCTGTCCCAACAAAAGATGTAAGATGTGCAGCACCAGTCATAAAAGCATCTTGTAAACTTGATGAGCTTCTAAAGGAAAAGTCATTTGCTTGAAATCGCACAAAATCTAAATCTGAACCTGTTTTTAAAGCATAATTTGTTAGCAATCTTCTGAATTCAAATGCGGTAGTTGCCGATGTCATAGGTTTCCAAAGATAGCAAGAAACAACGGATTCAATGTAATTTGTTAACCAAAAAAAATCTGGATCTGTATTCACAATTGTAAGGATAGGCACCCCCATTGGAACGCGCGCTCCCTCAGGCAAAGCTTTGATTCTTATAGGTAAATAACCCAAATCATGCAAAGACTCAATATGTTCAACTGTAATAATGTCAGGACCAAGCGCATTATCCATACGATATTTATAGTCATTTACTATTTTCTTTTTTTGAAGTTTAAAAAAATTCTCATCCCAAACTTCTTGTAAAAAATGCTTTATAAGATACTGAACACCAAAGACAACAACTTTTCCATCATGATCACTTAAAACCTTTGCCAGACTATTGCTTCGTGCTGTAAAATTAGCATACACTTCGCTTGTACCTTTGGGATATTGTCTTCTATGGTCTGCTTTATAAAAATCAATAGCAGTTAATGGATTAATCTTCATTTTGCTTGCTTTCCATAATAGTTAAAAATTCAGGATCAATATTCGCAAATTTAGAAAAATAGTGATAGCAATAAATATGCTTAAAATATTTTTTTAGAAGCTCTAAACCTTTTGAAAAAATTCCATGCGTTACATAAAGATATAGTTCGTTGCATCCTTCATTCTTAAGTGCTTTCGCAATCTCAGTAAAAGTACCGCCTCTGTCACAAATATCGTCAACAATTATAAAACTTTTACCAGATACACCACCAGGTATTTGCGTTTTTGTAATTTGACCAGTTTTGCTATTTCTTATTTTTGTACAGTAAATTGCTTCTATATTTAATTTATCAGCTATTTGACGTGTTTTATTTTCTGCCCCTGCATCAGGAGATACTAAAATCAATTGCTTTTCCAAAATCTTTGAAACAACAACGCTGCTTATCAAAATTTCTGCCTGTGTAACAACTGTACAATTATCCAATAAATCTGTTGTTACTTTTGAATGTGGATCATACACAGTAACGTTTTCACATTTTAGATTATTAATAAGATTGGCCATCACAGATAAGCTGAAAGCTTCTCCTTCATTGCAGACCCTATCCTGACGTGCATACGGAAAATATGGAATTTTCAAATTAATATTCGTAAGAGCATTTTTTTGCCTTATAGCATCCACACTCATGATTAAACACATTATATCATCAGAGTTATGAAGATATGCAATCACCTCAGTAGTTTCATCAATAATAATATTAGAAATACTAACGCAGCATTCCCCTCCACTAAAATTGAAGTACTTGATGGGCTGTTTATTTACTATTATAGTCATATTCAAATCCTTTTTAGAAGCTAAAAAGCAGCGGTTGAATATTGGCACAGAGCCATTAATGATGTCAAGAAAAGATTATCATAAATATGTATTTAATATTACCTCAGTATCTATCTTAACCATGGCACAAAAAGGTATAATATATAAGCACTCAAAAAGTATTGATAACGCTACATGTCCGCTACATCATGAGGTTCATTATTATTCGATTCATTACTAATTGCGCCTTCATCCCCTTGATTGACAGTATGATCCTCTTTTTTTATATTATATTTCTCTAATTCAGGAGATAATGTTGCATAAATCAATTCTTCTGATTCACAAACTGATTTTTTACTAATGTATGCGCCTATCATTCTACTTGCAGCCCCTGTGGACTGCTTGTAGAAGATGCATTTCATCATATCTTCGTCAAACAAGCAATCAAAGCTTTCTATCCCCCAGATTGCAACAGTATATTTAGGCCATTCATCTTGATTTTTTAGAGTTTTCAGTTGTTCCGATAAAAACTCCCACATCGAATTATTTATAAATCCCTTAAACATTGTCTTTATTAGCTCATTGCTATTAAATGATACACCTGTAATTAGCATATTAGATAAATAATTAACTCCATAATAAGACCCACCTCCAACAGCCCCAGCTATCAAATGTTTTGAAAAATAATCATCGACGCAATCATTTATTTTTTCCCTAATACTATACTTAAAAGTAGCATTAAAAAATGTGAAGACCGCATATTCCAAGCCATAGTAAGTAGGGCCATAACCAGAAGACCATATAAAGAAACTAGCAGCTACATCACTACTTAAAGCTACCACATAAACATCAAATCCTTCCGAATCTATTTCCCAATCACCCCATGCATTACTACTATTATTAGCTTTAGATGTTTGTGTTAACAAAATATACTCCTATTTGATTCCAGTGAAATACTTTATTGCATTTTTGTTCTTGATACTCAATGGGAATGTCTAACTTATCAACGCTTTTTGAACGCTTACTATTGTGCTAATTATATATACATTCACTAATCGCATCGTGAAGTTATTTTTGTAATTTCTCTTCCTTGTTTTTACCAAAATCTATTGCTTTTGCTAATTTTGCGTATGATTCTTCAATATTATTATTTTGATCGTAATTTTGTGAAATAAATGCGTTTATATTATCTATGTACTTGATTGCTTCATCTACCAATGGATCAGATCCTTTCTTGTATGCACCTATTCTAATCATATCTTCCATGTCAGTAAATTGGGCGATTAAACTTTTGGCTTTTTCTACTAGTGCATTTTCATAATCATTATTGCACTTTGGCATAGTACGAGAAACACTTTGCAAAACATCTATTGCTGGATATATTCCTCTGTTAGCTATTTTTCTACTTAATACAACATGTCCATCTAATATACCACGTACAGCATCTGATATTGGTTCATTATGATCATCCCCTTCTACTAATACACTAAAAAATCCTGTCACATCTCCTTCGTTTTTCATACCAGGTCCAGCTCTTTCTAATAACTTAGGAAGCTCTGAAAATACACTCGGAGTATATCCTTTTGTTGTTGGTGGCTCACCTATAGCCAAACCTATCTCTCTTTGAGCCATGGCAAATCTAGTTACACTGTCTAGCATACATAATACATTTTTCCCCTGTTCTCTAAAATAATCACAAAGAGTCATGGTTAAATATGCCGCTTGTTTTCTTTTTAGAGCAGATTCATCGGAAGTAGCAACCACTACTATAGCTTTTCTTAATCCTTCTTCCCCTAAGTAATCTTGCAAAAATTCTTGAACCTCTCTTCCTCTTTCTCCAATCAAACCTATAATTTTTACATCAGAAGAAGAGTATTTTGTTAACATTGATAACATTATAGATTTCCCAACACCAGAGCCAGAAAAAATACCCATTCTTTGCCCATAACAACAACTCAAAAAAGAATTTAAAGCCCTTATCCCCGTATCCATCTTGTTTTTCACTCTACGTCTCAAATGAGCTTTAGGAGGAGCGGCATGTATTTTATATGGGATAGTACCATTAATTATTGGTCCTTTTTCATCTATTGGATTTCCGAATGCATCAACTACTCTACCAAGCCAAGCATCCGAAGGGTGTACTGATTGATCATGAGATATAACATGAACCAAACAACCGATCCCTATTCCCTCAACAGAATCAAAAGTCATCAATGATGCTACATCATTATTAACACCAACAACTTCAGAATACACTTCTGCTCCAGTATTTAAAACAATCTTACATCTTGATCCAATGCAAACTGCAAACTCTATACCCACTACTTCAATTAACAAACCTTTGATTGATCTGATTTTTCCTATCACTTGATACTCTGGAATAGCATTCACTTCACTTATTATACTTCTTAAAATATTGGACATATATCTTTATCTATAATATAGATTCTTTTAAAGTTATTTAACGAAATTAAAACACATATAATCTTTGATGGAAATAAAAAGTTTTCTAGTTCAAGAAATTGATAACAATATACGTCTCGATAGATGGTTTCAAAGAAACGTACCATTAATGCCATTTATCATTATGGCTAAGTTATTAAGAAAAGGACAAATACGAGTAGATGGTAAACGTGCAAAAATTCATTTGAAAATTAAGACTAATCAAAAAATAAGGGCACCAATCATCACTTTTGATGATAAGAAAAAAAATCAATTAATTATTCCAAATAATTTTGATGAATATAAGGCTGAATTTGATAACTCTATTATTTTTGAAGATGAAAATTTTATTGTCTTGAATAAACCTTACGGGCTTTGTGTCCAAGATGGAACTAAAGTAAAGATGTCCGTAGATCGTATTTTAAAGATTTCCAAAATTGAAGGAAAAATAGTTCATAGAATAGATAAGGAAACAACTGGTCTGTTATTGGTAGCAAAAAACTCAGCCATCGCAAGTAAAATTTCTGAATTACTTCGTGAACGAAAAGTAAAAAAGAAATATCTTGCAGTACTATGTGGAATCCTAGAAAAAGCAGAAGGATCCATAAATATACCGATAAAAAAAAGTGAAGGTGATTCAGAAACAGAGCTTCCATCACAAACAAATTATAAAGTACTAAAACAATATAAAGATAAATTTTCTTTAGTAGAAATGACCCCTATTACAGGAAGAAAGCATCAAATTAGAATTCATTGTGCAGCCATTGGACACCCTATTTTAGGAGATAGAAAACATAAAACTCTAAATGATTCCGCTATATTTCAACATGAATTTTTACATCTTCATGCACATTGTCTAAATTTTGAATTAATGGAGAAACCATACGAGTTACAAGCTAAATTACCTACTCACTTTCTTGATACCTTAAAAAAATATAAATTAGATTTCTAGTTATGCATTCAAAAAAGATTGCTGTATATCCTGGAACTTTTGACCCTATTACATTAGGACATATCGATATTATAAAACGATCTTCTAAACTTTTTGATAATTTGATTGTGGCTGTAACTTCAAATTTATCAAAAAAAACTTTGTTTCCCTTAAAAGAAAGGGTTCATATGATTGAAACAGAAATACAAGGCATAAATAATGTCACAGTAGAGTATTTTGACGGACTATTAGTAAACTTTGTCCAGAAAAAAAAATCATCTATAATAATACGTGGATTAAGAGCGGTTGCCGATTTTGAATATGAATTTCAAATGTCTTTTATAAATAAATCTCTTGATGAAAATATTGAAACTATTTTTTTACCAGCTACAGGAAATGTGCATTTTATATCTTCAAGTTTTGTTAAAGAGGTTGTGAGATTAAATGGTAGTGGTGAAAATCTAGTTTCAAAGAATGTTTATGATAAATTAGTAAATAAATTTCAAGATGACAAATTATAAAATATTATTATTTTTCTTCTTAATGTCTTTTGGCTTGGTATATCCTAGTATAGCAAAACAAGACGGAATTGTTACCGGATTATCTTTACCACGTTACGTCACTTTAAAGTCTAATGAGGTAAAATTACGAGTTGGTCCAGGAAAAAATTATAAAACTATATATATTTATAAATGCATAAATTATCCTGTGAAAATTATTGCTGAATTTGATAACTGGAGAAAAGTTGAAGATGTAGAGGGTACAGTTGGTTGGATTCATCAAAATTTAATAAGTGGTGTAAATTACGCAATAATCAAAAAAAATATATTGTTAAGCAAGAAAAAATTAGCATACTCACTTCCTGCTGATGAATCACTTTTGTTTAAAGCACCAGATGAAAATTCACAACCTATCGCAAAATTTAAATTTAATGTTATTGCAAAAATTATTACCTGCGAGAAAGAGTGGTGCAAACTAAAGCATGGTAATTTTACTGGTTGGATAAGAAAAATTAATTTATGGGGTGTAAAAGGTGGAGCTTAAAATTAATTTAGGAATAGCTAATGATCACGCCGGCTATAAATTAAAGCTAGGTATAAAAAATTACATAGAAGAACAACAGGGATCTATTGTAGATTATGGTACTGATTCAGAGGATTCTGTTGATTACCCTGATTACGCAAAAAAGTTAGTAGATGGAATTAGCCAAAACACAATACAAAAGGGTATCTTAATCTGTAGTACAGGTATAGGCATGTCTATCTATGCAAATAGGTTTAATAACATAAGAGCAGCTTTGTGTTTTAATAAAGAAATGGGTACACTTGCTAAAGAACATAATGATGCAAATATCTTGGTTTTTGGATCTAAATATATGAATACAAAGGAATCTATATCTATTTTAAATTCATTTTTATATGCTAATTTTATAGGTAATCAGCATATAAACAGAATTAATAAATTACATATATAAATGGATAAAATTTCTCTGCTAGAACAGAAAATACAAGACAACAAATTGGATTTTTACTTAGTTACAAGCTTTGATGAATTTCAAAATGAATTTACCCCAGATAATCTCAATAGATTAAAATGGTTAACGGGATTTACTGGATCCAATGGAATTGCCATTATGACCAATACAAAAAAACACTATTTTTTGACTGATGGAAGATATACCTCTCAAGCTAAATTAGAGCTAAATAACAAAACATTTGATATCTACAATTTTCAAGATATTGATAAATTATCTGATATTTTAATACAAACAAATCAGGATATTATTGTAGGCTATGATCCCTTCATCATAACGCAAAAGTATTTGGAATATTTAAAACAGTATTTTAAAAAAAATAAAAAATTTGAATTTCATGCTGTTGAAGAAAACCTAGTAGATAAAATATGGGAAAGAAAAATTGAGTTTAAAACAAAAGCTCCATCTGGATTAGATGCAAAATATACATCTGAAAATGAAACTGAAAAAATAAGCAAATTACTCAGTTATATGAAAACAGATTATATGTTATTTACTTCCCCAGAATCCATATGCTGGCTTCTAAACATTAGAGGTAATGACTTAGCATATACACCTTTGATCTTTTTTTACTCTATAATTAGTAAGGACGGTGAGATAGAACTTTTTTCATACCTTACAAAATTTAAATCAAATTATCCCAAAATAAAACTTAGCAACTTTTCCGAATTCAAAAAAAGAATATTCGAGATAAATAAATCTTCCAAAACTATAGAATTGGATCCCTCAAGAACCCCAATATGGTTCATGCAAAATATTGATAAGAAAAATTTAATATTAAAAAAAGATCCATGTCAAATAAGTAAGTCTATCAAAAATTCAGTAGAACTTTCTGGCTTTAAATACGCTGCAATACAAGATGGTATAGCTCTTACTAAGTTATTTGTTTGGATTGAAGAATGCATAGGTAAAAACGATAAAATTACAGAAATTGATGTTGATAAAAAGTTATCAAGCTTAAAACAAGAGAATCAATTATTTAAAACAAAAAGCTTTGAAACCATCTCCGCTTTTGCTGAAAACAGCGCTGTAATCCATTATAACCCATATAACGGGAACAATAAAATTATATCAAATGATAATTTTTATCTGCTCGATAGTGGTAGTCAGTATAGTTGCGGTACTACTGATGTTACAAGAACATTTCATTTTGGTAATATCACTGATGAACAGAAACTTCATTACACTCTAGTACTTAAAGGACTGATTAATTTAAGCAAATTGAAATTTCCAAAAGGTACTACCGGTAATCACATTGATGCTATTGCTAGGCAATTTTTATGGAATCATGGTTTAGATTATAATCATGGAACAGGTCATGGTGTTGGACATTATCTTTCTGTACATGAGGGACCTCAAGGGATAAGTAAAAATAACAATAATATTTTATATCCTGGCATGGTGTTATCGATAGAACCAGGATTTTATATACAAGATGCGTATGGCATAAGATTAGAAAATTTAGTATACGTAAAAGCTGTGGATGAAAACTTTTTGAAATTTGAAACAATCACCTTAGCCCCTATTTCATACGCCCCTGTCGACAAAGCATTACTGACACAAGAAGAAAAAGATTGGTTAATACAATATAATACGGATATTTATAAAATATTATTACCATTTATAGATCAAAAAAGTAGAGATTATTTAAAAATATTGATGAACAATAAACTATGCTAATAAAAATCAAAACCGTGTAGATAGCTGTGTTTAATGTGCCTATCTTGTATGATTAATAATTGGAGTCTATTTATGGTATTGAAAACAATAAGCTTTTATCTTCTAAAAAAATATAGCAAAAGCAAAATCCATCCATTTCTAAAGAATCTGCTTTTTCTTTCTATATTCTTCTATTTTTTCTGATTTTTCAAAGGAATTCCGTATAATTCTAAGTTAGAATTTATTAATTTATATCCTAAGTTTTTTGCTATCTTCTCTTTTATCTTGTCTAATTCTTCACTCTTAAACTCTATTATTGTTTCTGTTTCTACGTCAATAAGATGATAATGCTCATCACATTTTTTAAACTGCTCATATCTTGCTTTTCCATTGCCTATTTCTAACTTCTTAATCATACCGTATTGCTCAAATAAACTCAAAGTTCTATAAACAGTGGCTAGACTAATATTTTTATCTATCATATTCGCCCTTTCATAAACCTTATCAGCATCTGGATGATCTTTTGCTGACGTTAGTACCTCAGCAATAACTTTTCGTTGGCTGGTGAGCTTTAAATCCTTTTCTACACATAATTTTTCAATGTAATTCATATTATAAATTATAAACTATTTGTTTTTTTAAGTCTCTTATTCCATCTTTTTTAAAACAACTAACATTTAAAACATTTTCTGCATATAAAAGATCTTTAACATATCTTTCTTTTAGAAAATTATTTAAATCATCCGATTCTGCTATACTCAACTTATCAATTTTATTTAATACTAATAATAAATTTAAACCTAATTTATTAAAAAACGTCAATAAATCATGATCCTCTTTTTTAATTCCCCTTCTTGCATCTATGATAAATACAATTTTTTTAATATTTTGTTTTCTTTGTAAATAATTTTCTACCAAATGGCTCAACTTATTTGCTAAATCTTTTGATCGTTTTGCGTAGCCGTATCCAGGTAGATCAACCATCATTAATTTACCGCCTAAATTAAAGTAATTAAGCTTTATCGTGCTTCCTGGTTGGTTAGAAACTCTAACTAAATTTTTTCTATTTAGCAATAAATTAATCAAACTTGATTTACCAACATTTGATTTTCCTAAAAAAGCTACCTCTGGCAAAATAGATTTTGGATAACTATCTTTCTCAGCAACGCTGTAAACATAATCACAGTCTTTTTGAAATATACTTACATCCATTATGCTAAATCATCAAATGTTGTTGTTTTATTATCGAATCTTAAACTAAAATTACCCACTGCCCCATTCCTGTGTTTTGCTATGATAATTTCTGCAATATTTCCTACTTTTTCCATCTTTTCTTGCCATTCTATTAATTTGTTTTCGTCAGAAGAAGGTATCTTTCTACTTAAATAATATTCTTCTCTATAAATAAACATAACAATATCTGAATCTTGCTCTATGTTACCACTTTCTCTTAAATCTGAAAGCATTGGTCTTTTATCATCTCTTGTTTCTACCGCTCGTGAAAGCTGAGATGCTGCTAAAACTGCAATGTCTAATTCCTTAGCTATGGCTTTTAAACCTTGCGATATCTCTGCAATTTCTTGCACTCTATTTTCTTTGTTTCGTTTAGAACCACTTATCAATTGCAAGTAATCTATTACCAAAAAGCTAAGGTTATATTGTCTTTTCATCCTTCTAGCTTTTGTTCTTATTGCAGATATTGTTAATGCTGGTGTATCATCAATAATTATAGGAATATCATTTAAGTTTATTACTTTTTTGGAAAGAACTTTAAATTCTTCTTTATTAACTTTTCCAACTCTGATTTTTGACCCGTCTATTTTCGTTTCCATAGACAATATTCTCGAAGCCAATTGTTCTGCTGACATCTCTAAAGAAAAGAATCCAACATGTTTTTTCTTGCCCTTTTCCTTAATATGTTCTTCTTTAAATTGTTTTGCTGCCCTTAAAGCCATGTTTAATGCTAATGCTGTTTTCCCCATAGATGGCCTTCCAGCTACTATTATCAAATCAGAATTATGAAAACCACCTGTGATTTTATTGAGTTCTATATAACCTGTAGAAACACCGCTTATATCACTTTTGTTTTTTGATGCTGTCTCTATTCTTGCCAAAGCATATTTTATTGATTCACTAAGGTCTACTCCTCTATTTTCATAATTAGTATTGCTTGCTATATCATATAATTGTTGCTCCATCATTTCTACTAAATCTTCTCCTTTTTCCTCAAGAGTTTCATTCTTTGCTTTTACAGTAAAATCATATCCCAATTCTATTATTTTTCTTCTTAAATAAGTTTCATATATGCTTCTTGCTAATGTTTTAATGTCAGAATTAAGAGTTGATTCTGTTACAATTTTTAATAAATACTCGTAACTAGTTGTATTGCTCTCTTTAAAAATTTCTTCATCTGCAAAATAATTTTTTATAGTTATTGGATCCGCTATAAATCCTCTATCAATTAGCTTATTTATTGCTTCATATATTCTGTTATGTAATGGTATATAAAAATATTCTTCTTTGAATACATCCCCAATTCTATTCATATTTTCATTGTTGCTAAGTAACATTCCTAGCAAATTTTTTTCTGCCTCTATATTATTTGGAATTTTATCTATTTTATCATCACTTTCGATCATATTTTTTAATTAACGTTATTAAATTTTCTACTTTTTTTACATTAGTGCATGGGAGTATACCATGTCCTAAATTAAATATAAATCTTCCTTTTGAAAAAACATTTAATATATCATTCACTATTTTTTCCATATCTGAATTTTCTGCAGCAAGAATCGTATTGTCTAAGTTACCTTGTATCACTGATAAATGTTGTAAATTATCTCTAACCCACTCCTTAGGCATAGTGTGATCTATAGATATAATATCTGGTTTCACCTCTTCTACAAATCTTTTGTATTTTACACCTGAACCTTTTGGAAATGCATTTATTATAATATTTTTGTTGTATTCTTTAAGCGCCTCTTTAATTTCTATAGTTGGCTTTATTACAAGTTCCTCAAATTCTTCTTCCGCCAACACTCCAGACCATGAATCAAAAAGCTTTATAACTTCAACACCAGAATCTATCTTTCCCTTTAAATATCTAATAGTTTCTTTTTTTATTATATTTTGTAAATATACAAATTTCTTTTTATTATTAAAATAATATTGTTTTACATCATTAAAATCTCTAGATCCTTTTCCCTCCATAATATAGCACATAATCGTAAATGGTGATCCTGCAAATCCTATAAGAGCTTTGTCTTTAAAGTTTAAATCTATTTCCTCTTTTGTTTTTCTTATTCCTTCGTATACTTTTTCATATACGTTTTTATTTATCTCTTCTTTTTCTAATTTTATTATACGGTCTTCTAAATTTTTTTCTGAAAAAACAGGTCCTTCACCTTTAATAAAATTTATATCCAATCCCAATGCAAAAGGTATTATTAATATATCGGAAAATATAATAGCTGCATCTATATCAAATCTTTCTAAAGGCTGAAGAGTTATTTTTTTAACTGCCTCACTATCTAAACACATATCAAAAAAAGATTTATGTTTTCCTCGTTCTTTTAAATATTCACCCATATATCTTCCAGCTTGTCTCATGAACCATACTGGTATCTTAGAGTTATTGTTACTTAATACTTCAGTTAATAATATTTTATTCATAGTGTTTATGTAATGTTAGTTTTGTTAATTTAACATTTTTTAATATTTATAAATAAGCGAAAAAGAAGATATAAGCAACTTTTAGAAAAACATTAATTTTTTTAAATTAGTTAATAAAAGTATTAAAATCTTTTTATAAATTATGAAAAAAAAGTTATTAACAATATATTAACAATTTTGTTAGTATATTAATAGCATAAGAAAAATGAATACCAGACTCCAGTAGTCTCAATAGTCTCAATAGTCTCAATATCTAACATATTAGTAGTATCGTAACTAAGATTAGAATTATTCGAATTAAGGATAGAATGATTTATACTGCAATCATCAATATCTAAAAAATGATTTATAACAATAGTATCTCCTATTGTATCATTATTAGTATCAACAACATGCATAATATCTATACTTTTATCACTTTCGTTGTCATACATATCATTTAATTAAAAAAATTACAGTTTATAAAAATAAAGTATAAACAATTAATAATCAATGTTATAATATGAGTGCTTCTTTAAGCTATGGTAATAAAGTCTATTTATAATAGATGTCTTGGACTCGGGGGCGGTACCCGACGTCTCCACCATTTATGGGGACGAAATTAGTATCGACAGGCATTGAAAAGAATAGTTTTACTCAGTGTGATTACTGTAAAAATCAATTTATAATTGGAAACAAAAAAATGATTCCAGCTAACGAAAATTATGATATGGCACTAGCTGCTTAATCATAGCTTAACTTAGCGCGGGTTTTGGGGGTTACCGGGCAACAGAAAATCTCCTAACACAAAAAAAAAGTATTATGTACAATCAAAATAATATATTTGCAAAAATTATAAAGAAAGAAATACCAAGCGAAGTTGTTTTGGAAAATGAATATATGCTAATTTTTAAAGATATAAATCCTGCAGCTCCAATTCACTTAATTGCTATTCCAAAGGGAGAATTCACTTCTTTTGATGATTTCTCTGAGAATTCAACACAAGAAGAAATGAGAGCTTTTTTCAAAGGAATCAGGAATATAACAAAAAAATTAAAGATAGATGAAAGTGGATATAGATTGGTAACAAATCATGGTAAAGATGCCATACAAACAGTGGAGCATTTTCATATTCATATTTTAGCAGGAAAAAAGTTAGGAAGCATAATTTCTGAAGATAAATATCATAATAATGAAGCGCTATAAATTAAGATATTTATTTGAAGGGATAATAGTATATGCGATATACTATTTTTTTAAAACAATTCCTATAAAAAAAGCTTCAATTATTGCTGGAAAATTAGTTCAAAAAATTAGTTTTATTTTTAATAGAAAAAAACTAATGAGGAAAAACATAAAATTATGCTTGCCCAATACAACCGAGGGTCGAGTAAATGATATAATTTCTTTAACTTGGTATCATTTTGGATCTATTTTAGGAGAATTACCACATTGGCAGGGGATGAAAAAAAGTGAGTTTTTTAAAAATATAGAAATAATTAATCCAGAAAATATACCACAAAAAAAGGCAATACTAATATCAGGACATATAGGAAATTGGGAATTGATATCACGAATAGCTCAAGAGTTTTCTATAAACCTTAGTCTTGTTTATAGGCCATCTAATAACCCATATGCTAACAAATTGATAAATGGTATTAGAGAATCATATGGAGTGAATCTTATAGCTAAAGGGAAAGCAGGTGTAAAGCAAATTTTAAATGATATTAAAGAAGAAAAAGTGGTTGGAATGATGGTAGATCAAAAATATAATGAAGGGATTGCTATTCCGTTTTTTGGTAAAAAAGCAATGACAACGATTTTACCAGCAAAAATAGCCTTAAAGCATGGCATACCCATCGTTATGGTGAGGGTAATAAAAGTACAGCATTTAAAGTATAAAGTGGAGTTTATGAAACCACTAGATGTTGATAAAAATGATGAAAAAGAAAGCGTAATGTTGAAGGTAAATAATATTCTAGAAAGGTGGATAAAAGAGACTCCTGAGCAATGGTTTTGGTTTCATAATAGGTGGAAATAACCTAGAGAAAAGCTAACAACAAACAGTTTGCAAATACAAAAATCACGTGATACACTCTTAGGTAGAGCGAATGTAAATAACCATTTTGTTGTGAAAAATTTCAATACCAAAGACTTTGAAAAAAAATTGTGTGTTTATGAGGATAATATTTTTCTTTTAATCTCGGAATATGATGACACAAATATCGTTAACTTTTTGCTTAAACATTATGGTTTTAAATATTTACTAAGAAGTTTCCAGTATAATATAAATGGCATTGATAATTTTGGCAGATCTCCAATACATTATCTATATAAATCTACTAAGTTAATTAGCATGTTTATTTATAAATTTGGTGCTGATATTAATAATAAGAGTAAAGATGGAAGTGACATAGGTTTTTTTGTATCTGAAGCAGGTTATACAAAGGTTTTAAAGTATATAATAAAGCATGGATATAATATATATTCTAAAAATAGATTAGGACAAAATATTTTACGAAGGATTGTAGAATTTCATTATCCAGAATATGGAAATAATGTAACAGAAATAGCTTTGATTTTATTAAAAAATGGATTAAATCCAAGAGAAAAAGATTTTTTTGGGAAATCAGCTATGGATGTAGCGATTGAAAATAATATGACAGATCTTCTTCATGTATTTTTAAAGGAAGAAAAGAGGCCCAATACCAAAATGGTAACTTCTATTAATAAGCTAGCTAAGAAGAGTCTCCAAGCAACAGCATAGAGACTCTTTTAAAATAATTAGATTATATTCTAAAGTTCTCCGCTAGCTTCAGATTGAAACGTAGCACAAACTTCATCAAAAACTGATTCTGCAAGTTGGATACTAGCGTCAAAAGGATCGCTTTCAAAAGTTTTTACAACAGTACCAGATTCAGCATCTTTCACATCTGCTTTTATTGAAGCGATCAGATCATTTGCTTCATCTTTAAAATCAGATAATTTACTTCCAAAAGTAAATATATACTCAACCCAAATGAAAATGCCGAAAATTTAAAAACCCTTGAAAAATAATCAAAAAAGAGGAGAATGAAGGAATGAAAAATTTCCTAACCAT
>JBKEHD010000005.1:0-45781 GCA_046710445.1 Candidatus Midichloriaceae bacterium | reverse complement strand
GCCACTATATACACCCAATTGTAAAAATATTTTAGCTAATTTTACACTATATTTCAGATATATGAAACGCCGTATTTCAATGAGTTTGGAGCACTAGGAATACAATTTTTCTTTCTTATGCGTTAGCATTTGCAGAAGTTATTCCAGCAAATGATATATTTATTGGTGTAAATATTTTGGATTATAGTGGATATCCAGATTGCAGACCTGCATATATTGATGCATTTAATACACTTGCTAATTTAGCTTTAGCTAGATCTGTGAATGGTGAAAAATTTACTATTCATACACCTCTGATTAATCTAAATAAAGCCCAAATAATAGAGGAGGGGATGAGGCTTGGTGTAGATTATGAAAAAACTATTTCTTGTTATAACCCATCGGATGACGGTATTTCTTGTGGAGAATGCGATGCTTGTACTTTAAGATTAGCTGGATTTAGGTCCTTAGGATTAAAGGATCCTGCAAGATATAAGAACAAAATTTAAAAATTTTCTTTTAGCCATTTCCATGTTTTTTGGAAAACATTTGATTCATTTTGCAGTAAATTTTTATTAGTAGAAGTTATATTATTAATATTCTTTAGCATGCCTATGGGAACTGCAAATGGGTAACTGCTGTATTCATCAGACAAGCCTATGTTGTTTATAGGTTTTCCCAATCTAGATTTAATAGCAAATAATTTTTGTGTTAATTCTGAAATTCCAATTAATTGAGCAGAGCCACCTGTTATAATAATTTTATTTATCACATCTAGCATATCATTTTCAATCAGCTTGTCTTTTATAAGATCTAATATTTCAGTGATTCTTGCGGTGATTATATCACTAAGTTCTTTTGTACTTATCGATAATTCTTCATTTAAATTAAATAATTCTCCAATATTTATTAATTCATCAATTGAAATTGTAGAAGAATTAACTGATCCATGAAAGATTTTTAGCTTTTCTGCGACATCAAATTCTAAATTTAATACTTTTGCAATATCTCTTGTAATATTTACACCTCCATAAGGTAGCCCATCAGTAAATATTACATTTTTATTATAAAACACAGAAGCTGTAGTGGTTTCAGCACCAATTTCTATAACAACACTCCCAAAATCTACTTCATTATTATTGAGACAAGCTAGTCCTGATGCATATCCTGTGCTTATATAGCCACTAACGCTTAATTGGCATTTTTCAAGACATTTTTCAATATTGTTTATGTAGTTTATGGGAGAAGTTATAATATGGAATAGAGATGTGATTTTATTACCATGCAATCCTAAAGGATGCGTTATACCTTTGTTTCCATCTAATATATATTCATATGGAAGAGTGTGTATTAATTCAACTTCTTGCTTATTATACTTTTCTATTGCTTTGAATAAAATTTTATTCATGTCATTTATAGTAACTTCTTGGTTAGATAAAGTTAAATAAATTATATTTCTATTGGAAATTAAAAAAGAAGAATTTACTCCAATATATATGCTAGTTACTTTTTCTGAAGCAATATTTTCTGCAACTTCAATGACTTTTAATATAGATTCTTTTGCAGCTTCAAGATTAATAATCAATCCAGATTTAACACCTCTAGATTTAGTCTGTGCTGTAGCAAGAATTTCTATATCATTAGAAAAATTTTTCTTTGCAATAAAGCAAGTAATTTTACTACTTCCTAAGTCAATAATAGATATTATATTTTTTCCTTTTATCATGTATGCTCTTTTAATCTTAAAAAAACTCTCTTAGGATATAATCTGAGATCTAATATAGCAATTTTTTCTTTATAATTTATGGAATTTAATATTTTATCGGAAAATTGCATAGCAGCCTCAACATTATTTTCTGGAAATTTTATTATAACACTATTTTTCATATATACATCCCATCTTCTTCCATTTATGTGATGAAGGCTGATGATGTTTTTATATATAGAGTTTTTATTTATTAAATCAAGGAATTTTTTTAACTTATTACTAATGTTTTTGCCAAAAATGATAATTAGGTGATTGTATGGTTTGATATTTGATATTATTTGAATAGTATTTCCTTCTTCATCAATGATAGTTGGTATGTTATCATTCCATAGTATTGCAAAAGGCTTTCGCTCTGTTATATCAACCTCTAATATACCAGTATAATTTAATTTTACCGTTATATCCTTCACTTCTTTTTGTGATAATAGTATTTTTCTTATATCTGAGGGAGATATATCGTATAATTTCATCCCTTCTTTAATATTTATTAAATCTAAGATCTTTGAATTTGATAAAAAATTATTACCTCTTAACTGTATTTCATGTAAAATTGTATGATTTTGCCCAAGATTAGTGATGATAGTAGTTATTTTTCTGATTTCATTTGATTTTTGAATAAAGAAAAATCCTATAAAAAGAAAAATAAATAACAAAGAATATTTTAGTATGGTTATACGTATCATATTTTATTTTAAAAAAAACTAATATCTTATTTATTAAATTAGATACTTATATTAATAGCCATCTCTTTAATAAAAACAACCTTTACATATTTTTTTTCTTGTAATACTATTCTAGGAATTACAATTATTTTACTTTATAGATGAAAAAGATAGTTTTATGTTCATTATTTCTTTTTGTTTTTGTTTCATGCACCGCGCTAAAAGGTGACATAGATAGTTTTTTTGATGATAAAAAAAATGAAAGCAACCCAAAATTGATAGCACTTTCTGCAAAAAATCCACTAGAAGTTAAAATAGCTGTAGTTGTACCTTTATCTGGAAAATATGAATTTTTAGGAAAAAATATAATGGATGCGTTGCAGTTAGCATTATATGAACTTAGAGCTGATAATATATCATTGAAAGCAATAGATATAGGAAGTGACAAAACAATTCCTGCAGATGTTTTAACAGATACTAATTTTGGAGATGTGGATTTGATCTTAGGTCCTATTTTTAAAGAGCAAGCAGAGACAATATATAAGTATGCAAGAAGTAAGAATTTAAATATGATAACATATTCTAATGATATCTCTTTGATGAATAAATCTGGATTATATGTTTTTGATTTCATTCCTTATCAGCAAATCAAAAAAGTTGTGAAATATGCTAGTGATAATAATTATAGCAATATATATTCAGTAGTTCCAAATGACATTTATGGAGAATTGGTAGAAAAAGTTTTATTGAATAATAGATATAAAGATCATTATCATATAAAAAAAGTATCTGCGTACTCTGCTTCTAATGTAACTGCAGTTAAGAGATTTACATTGAGTGAAGCAATATTCAATATTAAAAGCGCAGCAAAAGATGATTTATCCAATAGGTTACCTGGCTTTGGTGAACCTGCGTTATTGGCACCTGAGACAGGAAATAATTTGTTAAGAGTTTTAAATCAAATGCAGTTTGTTCATAGTTCTAAAGATATGCATCTTAAGCTTCTTGGTATAGGTGATTGGAGCCAATATCCAATAGAGCAAAATATATTATCGAATGATGCTTGGATTTCTGATATACCACATACTCAAATTTATGATTTTGATAATAGGTTTTTAGAAAATTATAAATATAGACCTTCTAGATTATCGGCTGTTGCCTATGATTCTGCTATGCTTATAGCGGCGATACTTAACAAAACTGATGGTGGAATAGTATTGGAATTTCAAGAATTAGAAAGATCTAGTGGGTATCAGGGGATTACTGGGGCTTTCAGATTAAAATCTAATGGATTAAATGAAAGGTTATACTCTGTGTATAAGTACAATAAAGGTAGGATGCACGAAGTTTTAAAAGCTGAAAATAAATTCTAAATAATTTGTTTTTACCAAAAAGATATAGCCTTGTTTTTATATATAGATATTTGGCTATATCTTAAAAATTCATAAATTTCACTAGACATTTTAAAAAATCATTTTACTATATATCATTAAACTTGTAGTGGGGTTATGGAATGGTGATTGGTAAAGAGAATAATCGGTACAGCAATATCATTGATGATGAGGATATTGCTGATAATAAATTTGGGCCTAAACATAGTGATAACGAACCAGCTATAGAATCAAATCAATTTAATAAAAACAATCTCGCTGAATCTCTAAGAAATTTAAATTTAGGGTCGATAAATTTTAGTGAAGATAACAAAGAAGTTATTCAAAAAGTAGAAGAATTGATCAAACAAGTTGAAAGTTCTGATAAAGCACATGAATTTCAAGAGCAGCTTTTGAATATTTTTCAAAGTCGTGGATTTTTTGATGGATTAGGGGAGGGAGAAACTCAATTAGGTAAAATAGCGGAGATTACAGACCAATTAATAGATATAAGAGAAAATTATAATAAATTAATAGAGCGGGAAGAAGGAAGAGGGTCTGAAGAATATCAAAAAGAGAAGGGGGTGGAATTAGAGGATCAGTTAGTTAATAAGTCTATAGATATAGAATATAAACAAGATGAATTATATAGAACAGAATCTGATCTATCTAAATCCCAAGAAAAATTAAATTTATCAAATGATATACAGGAGCTTACAACTCAAAAAGATGTTTTAAAAAACACTATTACAAACCAACAAAAGAACGTAAAGGATCTAGAGGATAAGTTTGTCCAATTAGAAAGCAAAGTGGATGAGAAACAAGGAGAATTAAATAAATTAGAAGAAAGTAATATTGAGGCAAAAGAGTATTATGATGCAGAAAAAGAATATGAGATAAATAATCAGAAAAATGAAATAGAAAGGCTTAATCAAATAATAAAATCCCATGAGCCAAATGAATATAAAGGAAGAGATAACTCTGAGTTATTGGAGAAAAACAAAGGATTAACTGAGGAAAACAAAAGGCTTCAAGAGGCAAGCAGAAATGATAATCAAGATGAAAAGTTACAAAAACTTCAAAAAGAGAATGAGAATTTGAATCTAAAGCTTCAAGAATTAGAAGGAAATCTAGAAGAGCTTAAGAGTAGTGTTGATAAAGGAGGTGATGATATTGATTCTGATTCTGAATTTGGTGATGATTTTGAAGAGATAAATTTGGATAATTCAGATAATAATGTAGGTGATGAAACGGTCCTTAAGAAGGATTTTGATGAAATGAAATCTGGATATGAAGAGCAGATTGACAAACTTAAGGAGGCTATAAAAAAAGATAAGGAGTTAGATCAAATTAATATAGGTGAATTTTTTGAACCATTTGAAAATCAATTAAATGAAGAAAAAATAGATGCTCTAGAAAGGGGTAATGTAGATAAAGACAAAAATATATTGAATTTAAAAAAAGAGAATTTTGAGAAAGAAAATATAGTATCAGACAAAGATAAAATAATACAAGAATTGAAAAATCAAATTAAAAATTACAAAGAAAAAACTGGTGAACAGATAAATTCTAAGCTAGATAGGAAGAAAAATACACCGGTATTTGAATATTTGAATAATGTACAGAATATAGAAAAACCTAACATTGATAAAATATCAGAAGATCTTACTGCAGATATATTTAATGAAGTATCTAAGGATGAAAAGATAGGGTTGTTAGAAGAGAGTTTAAGTGTTTTGAAAGATCAATTAGATCAAGAAAGAGAGAAGAACGTTAAATTGGAAAAAAAGCAGGTAACGCGTAATCAAATAGAATTAGGGAATAATACTGAGAATAACAAAAATAATACAGATAGAAATATTAATACTGAATCTCTTAATAAAAGTACTGGTACAGGGTCGGGTAAAGATTATGAATATTATGAACCTAATAAGAAAAATGATAAACAGACGCAAACAACAGATGTAAACGATACTGAAAAAGGATACGAATATTATAATACAAGCGATAAAAAATCTAAAAGTGTAGGGACAGAAACTATTAATGACGATAATAAGGATATTCAAACTGATCAAATAAATTTAACTGAAACCAATAAAACTATTGGAACGGATGTTGAAAAAGAAGAAAATATCAATAAAGAATATTCTATTTCACCACCAACTTTATATAGAAAAGTTATGGAGCGAGAAATCAATAAAACGCTTGATTCCATTGAAGATAAAAGCATCCATTTAAATAATAAATTGGCATATGCTTTGAGAGAACATAATTTTCCACAATCGTTTTCTAAAAGCGTTCACAAGAACTATATAGAAGAAAGAGAAGATCTTGCAAAGGAAGTCAATAAAGAAATACTAAAAAATCCATTAAAGTCTGAGACAAAGGATAATGTAGAATCATTTGAATTAACCTCAGATTTATATTTAAAGATTACTTCAAAAGATAAAAAATTAAGTTTTAATTTAGATGAAATTGTAGAGAAAAAAGGTACTTGTTGTATTAGCGTTCCAAGAGTTAATGAAAAAGGAAATATAATAGACGCTTTTGACATCATTGAATTTAAAGATGGAAAAATTACTGACGCTGTGTTTTCATCAAAAGGAAAAACTCAGATAGATGATAAGGATATAAAAAAAATAATAGATATTAAAGGTAAGAAAGAGATAAGTGCTGAAAAAAATACACATGTTAGTGCAATTAATGAGCAAAGAACTAATGTTAGTAACACTATTTCACATTAATATAAAGGACACGCTCTGTACAATAACTATAATTTGTGGATCAATTATTAATAGTTAAAATCTCGTTTAGCTTATGAGGTAAATGTATGTTTTGTAAAAAATTGGTATTTATCTTATTTAAAGGTGGTAATGAGGCTATAATATCAATTTTTCCAAAGTTTGTTATGGCATTTTCATTTTCTTTGTTCTGTGGGCCATTTAAGATAACTCCTAGCATCTTTATATTCTTATTACGTAATGCAGATAAAGTTAATAATGTATGATTTATGGTGCCTAATTTAGAGCTAGATACTATAATTGCAGGGATATTGAAATGTGATATTAAATCAATCATCATTTGGTTTTTATTTATTGGTACAAAAACACCTCCAGCTCCTTCTATAATTAAATTTTTTGATGTTGGTAATTTGATTTTTTCTATATCTATTTCTTCTTTTTCTAAATTAGAAGCAATATGTGGTGATAAGGGAGCTTTGTAAGTATAAGATTCTTTATGAACTTTTACACCAGATAATTTTTGAACTATTTCAGTATCTGTTTCTTCGATATTTCCAGTTTGGATTGGTTTAAAATATTCATATTTTGTGTGTAAACATATCCAACTTGAGACTATGGTTTTACCAATATTTGTATCTGTACCTGTGATAAAAATTTGCATAATTATTTAGATAAAATTGCAAAAGCGATAGAATATGTTACATCAAAAGTAAAATTTTCTTCATTTAATACTTTTTTAATCTCGGAAATTTTGTAATCATTACATCCAACTGAAGCCCCCAATCGTTTAAGATAAGAAAAAAAACTTTTAGTATCTGTGAAGCTATGTGTGAATTTTTTTGAGTAAATTTTATAATTTCTTGATGTAATTTTGTTTAATAGCACCTTCAATTCCTCTAAATTGGGATATGTTTTGATAGGTGATGATAAGTTGTTGGCTATGAAAAAATCTGCCCATTCTTTAAATGTATCTTCTAACAAACAAGAAAAGGCAATTATCTTTGATTGTGAATGAAATTTTCTAATACAGTTTTCAAAATTATCTAACCATTGAAATGCTAAATTACTTATTATTAAATCGTGATTTTTAAATATTACTGATTCCATATCACCTTCAAAAAATGTAAAATCTTTATAATCAATAAATTTCTCCTTTGCTTTTTTAAGCATTTTTTCGGAAAAATCATTTATTGTATAATGTGAATTTGGATAATGGTCTAATAATGATTCCACAACATATCCAGTACCACTACCTAAATCTAAAATATTTTTGGGAAAAAAAAATGGAAAATTTTGAAGTAAATAATGTACTAATAATTTTGCACTTTCTTTTTGTACTTGAGCAACTTTATCATAAGAATCGCTAGCAGAGTTAAATCTTTTTTTAATCAATTCTTTCATTAATTCTTTTTGATCAATTTAGAACATTGTTGCATAGTTCTAGAATTTCTACATATAGAGTTAGTTAAATAGTAATTATTATTATTGCTAGCATACAATGTGTCAGAAGAAAAAGATTTCTTTTTTAAATTGGTATCTAAGTTATTTTTTTCATTTATCAAAGTAGATTGGGAAAATACGCTGTTAAATTTAGCCATTTTCATTCTTATATCTGTAAGATTTTTAAATGGTAAATTAATATTTAATAAATTTGCTAAATCTAATATAATTTGCCAATCTATCTTTGCTTCTCCTAATGGTTTTGTAGCAGCAGAAGTATGTTGGACTCTGCCTTCTAAATTAACAAAAGTAGACGCTTTTTCCGTGAATGCAGCAGCAGGAAGGATTATATTAGCAATTTCTGCTACCTTATCACCATGATGGCCTATATATACAATAAATGCATTTTTATTTATTCTATCTATATCTATTTCATCCGCACCTAAAATAAATATTATTTCACAATTTTGTAATATTTTATCGGTATTCATACTGTCATTATTTGGTGAAAAACCTATGTCTAATCCCCCAACTCTAGATGCAGATGTATGTAAAATATTAAAACCATTCCAATCTTCTGATAAGTAATTGTATTTCTTAAGGAGCTTTTTGCAATAATAATCAATTGCATCATAATCATCTCTTGTAGTGAGAGATTCTCCTAAAATCAACATTGGAGATTTAGCTTTTTTCAATTGATTGCAAATAGGGTGGTCTCCATCTGCTATCTGGGATAATATCCATGGACTATTTCCTAGGTATTTATATGGGTAAGTTAACTCATCTTGATTTCCTATCAAGGCAACTTTCAAATCATTATTTAGATACGATTTTCTGATTCTAGCATTCACCATTGTTGCGTCATATCTTGGGTTACATCCAATTAATAAGCAATGGTCAGCTTTTTCTATCCCTCTAATGGTGGTATTGAAAATGTATTCTGATCTATCTTTGTTACTACTAAGTGTGCTTTTATTTTGTCTACAATCAAAATTGTCGCTCCCCAAGGATTGTAAAAGGGTTTTAACTGCAAACATTGTTTCAACATCTGTTAAATCTCCAGCTATAGCTCCTATTTTTTTTCCATCAGTATTTTTTATTTTTTGTGATAGTACATTTAATACTTCATCCCAATTTGAATCTAATAATTTATTTTTATCTCTAAGCATAGGAGTATCTAATCTTTGATACTTTAACCCATCATAAAAAAATCTACTTTTGTCAGATATCCATTCCTCATTAATATCATTATTTAAATGAGGTAAAATTCTCATTACTTCATTTCCTCTGGTGTTTATTATAATATTTGATCCAACAGCATCCATAATATCAACTGATGGTATTTTTTTTAACTCCCAACTTCTTGCTTTAAATTCATATGGTTTTGATGTAAGTGCTCCAACAGGGCATAAATCTATTATATTTCCAGATAGTTCAGATTTTATAGCGCCATCTATGTAATTAGTTATCTCTACGTCTTCGCCTCTACCAATCCCTCCTAATTCATGTGTTCCAGCGATATCTTCTACAAATCTTACGCATCTAGTGCAATGTATACACCTTGTCATATGTGTTTTGATCAATGGGCCAAAATCTTTGTCTAGAACAGCTCTTTTGTCTTCTTTGTATCTACTAAATCCTTTTCCATATTTTACGGATTGATCTTGTAAATCACATTCTCCTCCTTGATCGCAGATAGGGCAATCTAATGGATGATTTGCTAATAAAAATTCCATCACACCTTCTCTTGCTTTTTTTACAAGCGGTGTATTGGTGTGTATAGACATTCCTTCCATAACAACTTGTGCACAACTTGCGACTGGTTTTGGAGCTTTTTCCATTTCTACAAGACACATCCTGCAATTTCCAGCTATTTTTAATTTTTCATGATAACAAAATCTAGGAATTTCTATTCCTATTATTTCACAAGCTTGTATTAAAGTGTAACCTTCTGGAACTTCTACTTCTACGTTATTTATCTTTAATTTTGGCATTTTAAATTTTATGAATATACTATTATAGCGGCAATCAAAATGGTCCATGCTAGGGTGAAGGGTAAAAATACTTTCCAGCCTAATCTCATTAATTGGTCATATCTAAATCTAGGTAAAGATGCTCTAACCCATATAAATATAAATAAGCAGAATAGTATTTTTAAAATAAACCAAATAACTCCAGGGAAAAATTGTAAAAATTGGATATTAAAAGGGGGAAGCCATCCACCCATAAATAATAAAACAATAAATGAACTCATTAATATAATATTTGCGTATTCTCCAAGGAAGAACAAAGCAAAACCCATTGATGAATATTCAACATTATATCCTGCAACAAGCTCTGATTCTGCTTCAGGCAAATCGAATGGATGTCTATTAGTTTCTGCTAAAATGGAGATAAAAAATATTACAAATATTGGAAATAATAAAAATTCTAAGTGTAATGGCATATTTTCTTGCGCCTTCACTATGTCTATTAAATTTAATGATCCTGAAACAAGAAGTACACATACTATACAAAGACCTATTACAAGTTCATAAGAAATCATTTGTGCTGCAGATCTTATGGCACCTAAGAAAGCATATTTTGAATTACTTGCCCATCCTGCAATTATAACCCCGTATACTCCTAAAGAAGAGATTGCCAATAAATACATTACGCCTATATTTAGGTCGGCTATTACAAAAGTATCTATAGGAATTACAGCCCATCCTACCATAGCTAATGAAAAAGTGATTATAGGTGCTAATATAAATAGTATTTTATCAGATCCTTTTGGTATTAATGGTTCTTTAAATAATAATTTAAGTGCATCTGCAATTGGTTGTAAAAGCCCTAAGAAACCGGTTCTATTAGGTCCTTTTCTCAATTGCATCCAACCTATTATTTTTCTTTCTGCTAATGTAAGATATGCAACAGATATCAAAAGCGGGATTAAGAGCATCAATATCTTTAGTATTATAGGTAAAATATGCTCTAAAATATCGTACATAGTAATTTATAAAATTTTCTCAAGATTAACATAAATTATGATAGAAGTTTAATTATTTTTTCTTTTAATTCTATCTCATTTTCAAATTCTACGCTGTAATCTATTATATCAGTTTTTTCTGCAAATTTCTTTGGTATTCTGACAAAATCTTTTGTTGTTGTTAGGATTTTGAGATCCAATTTATATGCAGTTTTATAAATGCTTGTTAGTTCATCTTCTGAAAAAACGTAATGGTCTGGATAAATAAATTTATCTCGCAGTGTTATATTTAAATTTTCTATTGTTTTTAGTACCCTGTCTGGGTTTGCTATTCCGCAGATTAATATATAGGTCTTATCTTTTATTTTTTCTTGATTTGCAATTACTTGTTTTTTTATGACAAAAGTTTTGTTTTTATCATATTTTTTTACTATTTCTTTTTCCTCTAGATTATTTAGCATTACCATGTCACTTTTTCTGAAGCTTGAAGTTAGACTTTCTCTCATGGGTCCAGCAGGTATTGTTAGATTATTTTCATTTTTTAGATCATTTATAATTAATATTACTAAATCCTTATAAATTGTATTATCTTGTAAACCATCATCCAATATTATTAATTTTGCTCCTTCATTTTCTGCTTGCTGTACTGCTAATCTTCTATTTTTTGATATATAAACATCACTGTATTCTGCTAATAAGATAGCTTCGTCCCCTACATCTTTGAATGTATGCTGTTTTAGATTAACTTTATGAACATTTTTATGATTACTTAAGCTACCTTTATATCCCCTTGTTACTACTGCAACATCTTTATTATTGAGTAATTGTACTAATCTTAAAACCACTGGTGTTTTGCCAGATCCGCCTGAAATAGAATTTCCCACACAAATAATTTTACAGTTTAATTTATATGGTGTTTGGAAAAGATAGTATCTTGAATTTTGAATTAAGCTATATATATGAGACAAAGGGGTTAGTAAATAATTCAAAACACCTTTTTCTTTCCAAAAAATATTTTGAACAAAATTTGATAACTCATATATTAGTTTCATATTAATATAAACCTTCTTTTGATATCCATCCACCACCTAAAACTCTGTCACCTTCGTACATTACACAGGCTTGTCCAGGTGTAATTCCATAATAAAATTCATGAAGGTCAACTTTGAATTTTTTATCTTCTATATGAGATATTGTTGCGTTGACTTCTTTATTATTAGAGCGTAATCGTACAGAGCAATTTATTTTTTGTTTAAAATCTTTATCGTCAGCAATCCAATTTACATCATTTATAATTAAATTATTTGCTTTTAAATCGTCTTTCTCTCCGACAATAACGGTATTTTCATCAGGATTAATTTTGATTACATACAAAGGTACCTTATGTGATACGCCTATCTTTTTTCTTTGTCCTATTGTAAATTCCACTATACCATTATGTTTTCCGATAATTTTTCCACCTTTAAGAATTATGTTTCCTGGTTTATATGCTTCAGGTCTTAATTTTCTTACGATTTCAGAATAATTACCATTAGGTACAAAGCAAATATCTTGACTTTCTGCTTTATCAGCGATTTCTAAATCATATTTTCTTGCTAAATCACGAGTTTCTTGTTTGGTTAAATTGCCCAATGGGAACTCTAAATAATCTAATTGCTTTTTCGTTGTGGTAAAAAGGAAATAACTTTGATCTTTATTTGAATCCTTCCCTTTCATCATGATTGTACGTCCATCTACTATTTCTTTTCTGACATAATGCCCTGTTGCAAGAGAGATTGCACCTAAGTCTTTTGCCATTTTATATAAATCATCAAATTTAACTTTTTGATTGCATTGTATACATGGGATGGGTGTTTCACCGGAGATATAGCTTTCAGCGAAATTTTCTATAACTTTTTGTTTGAATATACTTTCATAATTTAGTACATAATGAGGTATACCTATTTTTTCTGCAGCCATTTTCGCGTCATAGATATCTTGTCCTGCACAACAGCTTCCTTTTTTTACAGCCATATCTCCTACATCATATAGCTGTAAAGTGATACCGATTACTTCATACCCTTCTTCTTTTAACATGGCAGCTACTGTAGAGCTATCTACTCCACCAGACATAGCTACTACTATTTTCCCAGTTTTTTTGTTCATGACTCAACTATTTTTTTGTTAAACGCTTTATTAAAACTTGTTGTGTAATTGATAAAATATTACTCCATGACCAATATAACACTAAACCTGATGGGAAAGAAGCGAACATAAACAAAAATATCACTGGTAATAATTTCATCACTTTAGCTTGTGTTGGATCGCTAGGTTGTGGATTCAAACGTTGTTGTAGGTACATTGTTAATGCCATAATAATAGGTAAAACACCTACAAGCAAGAAAGATGGAGGATCCCAGTTTATTAAACCGAATGCTGTGAAAATATTAGTAGGATCTATTGCAGATAAATCTTTTATCCACCAAAAAAATTTCGCATGTCGCATTTCTAATGTAACATATAAAACTTTATAGAGAGCGAAAAACACTGGCATTTGTAAAATTATTGGTAAGCAACCAGACATTGGATTTACTTTTTCTTTTTTGTATAATTCTATTATTCCTTTTTGCATTTTTGCACTGTCGTTGTCGTATAGCTTTTTCATCCTTTCCATTTCAGGCTGTAGCTCTTTTAATTTGTTCATGCCTTTAAATCCTTTATAGGCTAAAGGAAATAGTAAGAATTTTATAAATACTGTGAGCAATATAATTGCTATGCCAAAGTTACCACATAGAGAATATAAAAAATTCAAAGCTAGAAAAATAGGCTTTGTAATAAAGTATAAAATTCCAAAATCTACAGCTCTATCAAAAAGCTTTATGTTATATTGTTTTTCATATTCATCTAATAATTTTAGTTCTTTTGCTCCAGCAAAAAATAGAACTTCATTATAACTAATATTATTATCAATTTTGTTGTTATCTATTATCCCAGTAGCTTGGTATCTTTTTCCATTGCCGTATTTTTGTTCTGAAAATTTAGAATTCAAATTTGAATCTTTGGATATGATTGCTGTGAGCCAATATTTATCAGAAAAACCAAACCATCCGCCATTTTGATCTTCAAATTTTACTGATTTTTTATCACTTAATTTTTCAAAAGTAATTTCTTCTAATTTATCATTAAATACACCAATAGCTCCTTCGTGGATCAACATTTGACCTTCTTGTATGTCGTTACCACTTCTGCTAATTCCAGAATAAAATTTGATGCTTGAACTGCCATTTCCAACAGCTTTTTGTTCAATATGAAATAAGTAATTTTCATCAAGCCCAATTTTTATTGTGAATTCAATTCCTTGTTTGTTTTCCCATCTTAGATTAAGTTTTTCTGAAGAGGTTATATATTTTTTATCTGATGCCCATACAGTTTTGTTATCAGGCATATCTAAGTTTTTGTCGGTAGATAACCATCCAAATTCAGCATAGTAAACTTCTTTTGTTTTTGCTGGAGATAATAGTACTACATCTTCACTTCCTTTTTTTATGGTATTTTTATACTTCAATAAAACTAAATCATCAATTTTCGCTCCTACTAAATTGATTGATCCTTTGATTACACCGTTATTAAAGACAACTCTATTATTGTCATTCATAGATGTTTCTATTATTGTTTTTCGGCTTATTGGATGTGTTGCCTCTGCTTCTTTATTGTTCTCAGAATTAAAATCAATTCCTACATTATTACTATTAACAATTTCTTTTTGTGGTGCTGCTTTGTCAAAATAAAATTGCCATACAACCAAAACTACCATTGAAAGTACTGCGGCTATTGCTGTTCTTATATTATTATTCATTTATTTTTTTATTTTATTTTTTACTATAGGGTCGTATCCACCATTTGAAAATGGGTTGCATTTTAATATTCTAACGAAAGTATAATAAAGACCTTTTATACCATATGTTTTTATTGCAGATTTCGCATATTCTGAACAACTTGGGTAGTATCTGCAAGATGATGTCATGAATGGTGAAATAAACATCTGATAAATTTTTAATAATAATAAGGAAAAAAAAATAAATATTGATGATATTTTATTTTTCATATTTTAAAATCCCACCTATACAAGTTGCAAAATCATTTTGTATATCAATAAATTTTTTTTGAACTATACTTTTTTTGGCTATGATATTGATTGATAATTCACCATCAAGGCCATCAAAAGAACATTGCTTAACCAATACTCGTATGATTCTTTTGTATTTGTTTCGTATAACAGCACCACCCACTTTTCTACTAACTGTGATACCAAATCTAAGGTTATCTAAATCTTGTTTGTTTTTATACAAAATAACAAAATATCTGCTTATGAATTTTTTAGCATTAGCAAATTTTTGTACATATTCGGCTCTTTTGGTTATTTTTACTTTTTCAAAATCCTTCAAAGTACCTATGCTGATAATTCTTTTCTGCCTTTTGCTCTTCTGTTATTAATTATTCTTCTTCCAGCAACGCTTGCCATTCTACTTCTAAAACCATGTCTTCTTTTTCGTACAAGGTTACTAGGTTGATAAGTTCTTTTTGTCGACATTTTTATACAGATCTGTAATATTGTTACGATAATTTCTATATTACGTATAAGGTAATGTCAATAATAACTAGAAAATTTGATGAAAATTATGAATAAAAATCAAAGAGCTCTATTAGAATTTTATGCTGAGACAGTTGATAATTGTTTTATGGAAAAAAATCCAATAAATAGATTGAAGGAAAAAATAAACATGGATGATAAAGATATGCAAGCTGATGATGGGCAAACTAATGACAAGCAATTAGATGATTTAGTGCAAGATGAGTTTACAAGGAAAATCTCTGATAATTGCAATTCATTAGATGAACTTAGAGAGGTAGTTGAAAATTATAAGGGTATAGAAATCACTAAATACGCAACAAATGTTGTGTTTGGTGATGGAAATCCTGATTCAGATATAATGCTAATTGGTGAAGCTCCTGGGGCAAATGAAGATAAATATGGTATCCCTTTTTGTGGTCAGAGTGGAAAGCTTTTGGATAATATATTGAAGTCTATAAATATTGATAGAACAAACTGTTATATTACAAACACAATATTTTGGAGACCTCCAGCAAATCGTAGGCCAACTACTGATGAGATAAAAACATGCAAACCATTTGTAGAAAAGCATATTGCGTTAGTTAATCCTAAAACGATAGTTTTGGTTGGAAGTACAGCGGTAGAGTCATTATTAGGCTTAAAAACTCCTATGGGTAGCTTAAGAACACAAATGTTTAATTATACTAATAAATATTTAACTCATGACATTTCTACATTTGTGATATTTCATCCATCATATCTCCTGCGACAACCGTCTCAAAAGAAAACAATGTGGTGTGATATGCAAAAAATATACAAGTATCTATATAAAAACTAATGAAATTTATTGTTTAAAAATGATTTTTTAGTTACTTTACGATTATGATAAATAATTATTAATAATTAAATGAAAAATATCGAAATAAAAATTCAAAAATTAGATCATTTAAAAGAGTTATCTTTACCTAAGCATGCGACATTACATAGTGCGGGTATGGATTTGTTATCTGCTGAAGAAAAAGATGTTGTTATAAAGCCTATGGAAAGGAAATTGATAGCAACTGGTATAGCAATTAGTTTGCCGGATGGTTTTGAGGCTCAAATTCGACCTCGTTCAGGGTTATCTATAAAGCATGGTATAACTGTGATTAATGCTCCTGGCACTATAGATTCAGATTATACAGGAGAAATTAAAATTCCAATCATCAACTTATCTCAAGAAAGTTTTGTTATTGAAAGGGGTATGAGAATAGCTCAAATGATCATTAATCATTATTACAGAGCATCATGGGATGTTGTAGAAATTTTACCACAAAACGATACTAGGGGAGATGGTGGTTTTGGATCAACTGGTACAGGTGTTTGATACAGTAAATGTTTGGTAAAAATGAACAATTAGGTGTAGAAAAAGGGGATGGTAATTATTTAAAAATACATTCTATATTTGACACCATACAAGGGGAGGGTCCATATGCTGGCCACCCCGCTGTTTTTATTAGAGTGAGTGGATGTAACTTAGCTTGTAAATTTTGTGATACGGAATTTGATTCATTTGATTTATTGAGTGTTGATGAAATTTTACAAAATATTAAAGGCTTGAACAGTAAAGCAAAGATTATTGTAATTACTGGGGGTGAGCCTTTTAGACAAAATATCAATAAATTATGCAAACTATTGATATTACAATCTTTTAAAGTGCAGATAGAAAGTAATGGTACGCTTTATGCAGAGATACCTGATGAAGTTGAGATTGTTTGTTCTCCAAAAATAGTTAATGGGCAATATATAAAAATAAAAGAAGATATTTTAAAAAGATGTATAGCAATAAAATTTCTTGTTTCATCGCATATAAGTGATTATGGATGTATTTCAGAGCTGGGGCAGAGTAAATACAATATACCTGTGTATATTCAGCCAATCGATGAATATAACGAAGAGATCAATGAAAATAATATCGAACTTGCAAAAAGTATAGTGATGGAGAATTGTGCCATTTTATCTTTGCAAATACATAAGATAATTAATATTCAGTGATTATCTTTATTTATTGATTTTTCAATTGTAAAATGAAATCCATTATTTCTTTAGAATCCCAATTATATATATTTATATATTTTGCAATTATCTGGCCTTTCTTATCTATAAAAAATACAGCTGGTGGTGAATTGACTCCAAATTCTTGCATCAAATTGTTGTTTGGATCATAAAATATTTTTAAATCATTTAAATTTAATTTTTGGTAGAAATTACGGATAATCTCATAATTTGCTGAATTATCATATATCGTAATAATTTCTAAATCTTCGATTTTCAATCTATTTAAATTTTTCTTCAATTTATCCAAAGATATAGTTTGAGTACTGCATTCAATGCACCAATCTGCTGTAAATGCTAAAATAATAAATTTATCTTTGAAATCTTTTAAGTATACTTCTTTAGCAGAACTGTCATAAAATTTACCATACCCTATCGGTTTGGGAGTATCATAGATATTTTTTTTTAATATATTGCTATAATTACGCTGGATATTTCCCTTTGAATCATCTATAAAAATAGCGAATGCGATGATTAAAATAAGTACTAATTTCATAAGCATTATTTATATAAAATTTTATTATAATGTCAGATTTAAAAAAATATAGCATCTTTTTATTTTTATTGATTATTTTAAATAGCTGTGGTGTGAAAGGAAAATTGTATAGAGTAGATGAGATTAATGATAAAAGTGATTTATGAAAAAGGGGTTGGTGCAGGTAGCTAGGTGTATTTCGGATTTAAAGTACGGAATTCCTATTCGATTGAAAAGTTTAAATGAAGACTGTCTTTTGATATCTGCAGAAAGAATAGAAAAAGATTTGTTTGAAAATTTTCAAAATCAAGAAACAAACTGTCAATTACTTATTTCTAAACAAAGAGCTAAGTATCTTTTTCAAAAAGATTGTTCGTTAAAAATTGATATACAAGATATGGAGTATGAACAATTTCAAAAGCTTGTTTTCTCATTAGATTTTTCACAAGTAGGATTAAAATTTAATGAAGCAAGTGATTTGGAAAAGAAGTCATTGGATATATTGCAAAATGCAGAGCTTATACCGTCTGCATTAATTGTTTCGCCAAACTACCAATTTGATTTTTTGATAAATTCTTTGTTTGAAGTTGATTATGTGAACTATTTGAATTGCAAAAATCAAGTGGAGGAATTTTGCTCTTCTGAGTTATTGCTTAAATCAGGAAAAGCTAATATCAAAGCGTTTAGATCGCATTTTGATAAAGATCATTATGCCATAACAATTTACCCCAATAAAGTTGTTGAAGATAATGATGTGCCTTTAGTTCGCGTGCATTCTTCGTGTTTTACAGGAGATTTATTGTCTAGTTTAAGATGTGATTGCTTTGATCAATTGCAAGAAGCTATAAAAATAATGAGTGAAAATAATGGCGGTATCTTGATTTACCTCAATCAAGAGGGTAGGGGTATTGGTCTTACTAATAAAGTGCGAGTATATAAAGCTCAATTGCAGGGGTTAGACACGGTAGAGGCAAATGAGTGTTTGGGTTTTGATGATGATTTTCGAAATTTCGATATTGCATCTAAAATCTTGAAATCACTAAATATAAGCACCATAGATTTACTTTCAAATAATCCAAAAAAAGCTAAAGAATTATCAAATTGTAATATAACAGTTAGACATTTAGTTTCTCATCAATTTTTACAAGATAATTTGCAGGGTTATTATAAAACTAAAATGAAAAAAATGAATCATATTATTGATATATAGGTTTGAAAAAATATTTAAACGGGTTATCATGACAATAGTAATTAAATAGGTTGATATTATGTTAAATAAATTTTTATTTTCTTTTTTTCTTGTATGTATTCTTGGTATTCATGCAGATGCTAAATTTATAAATAATGAAAAAATTGAGAAAAAAAACTACAACTCTTTTGTTGGGGAAATTAAAAGTATCTCAGATCTAAAAGATGGGGAAAAAGTTTTTTTAAAAGGGTATGTTATGAAGCAATTGTCTGATAGCAAATATGAATTTAAAAATTCTACAGGAACTATTGTTATTGATTTAAACAAGGAAAAATATTTACCTTTCAAAGATTTTTCATCAAAAGATCTTGTTAGTATTTATGGTAAAGTTAAAGAAAAAAAGAAGAAAGATACAAAGAAAATTAAGGTATACAGAATGGAGATATTGAATGGTTGTGATAAAAAAGTAAAATGAATGGTTGGTTATTAGTAGATAAGCCGAAAGGAATAACATCCTTTGGGGTGGTTAATTTGATAAAAAAGATATTAAAAGTAAAAATAGGGCATTGTGGTACATTAGACCCATTTGCTACAGGGGCATTGCTTTTAGCTATTGGAAAAGCAACTAGGCTTGTGGAGCATGCACAGAATTTTGAAAAATCATATGAATTCTCTGTAAAATGGGGTGTTGCAACAGATTCATATGATGTAACCGGTAAAGTGACAGATACATCATCTGTAATACCAAGTTATGAACAGATAGATATTGCTATGCAAAAATTTATTGGTGTAATAGATCAGACTCCACCAATTTTTTCCGCAGTTAAGATAAACGGTAAACGTGCTTATGAATACGCAAGGAAAAATGAAAAAGTTGAGATAGCTTCAAAACGTGTTCATTTGAAAGAAATATCTATATTAAATCATTCTGATGATACGACAAAATTTAAAATATTGTCTGGCAAAGGGTTTTATGTGAGATCATTGGCGTATGATTTGGCAAGATCGTTGGATACTTATGCACATGTAACAGATTTGCGTAGAAATTCTACTGGCATACTGAGTGGCTTGAAATTACTTGATATAGAAGAATTAAAAAAATCCTTGCAAATTGAGGGGTTTTATGATTATGTTACATCCAATATATTGCCCGTAGATTATGTACTAGACGACATCCCTGTACATAATGTAGATTATGGTGAAATGCAAAGAGTGCAAAACGGAGAAAAGATACAGTCTACGTTATCTATCGAAAGCGGATCTAGCCTTGCTGTTAAAAAAGATTCTGCACTAATTGCCATTTGTATTTATGATTTGGGCTATTTAAAACCAAAAATAGTTTTTTAAAGGAGGTTATACGATGTCGATTGAAAAAGAAGCTAAATTAAATTTAGTTAAAAATTTTGCGCAAAAAGAAAAGGATACTGGTTCACCAGAGGTTCAATGTGCGTTGTTTACTCAACATATAAGGAATCTTACTGATCATTTAAAAGGAAATAAAAAAGATTATTCTGCTATAAGAGGTCTTTTAGCCCATGTTGTAAAACGTAAAAGGTTATTGATTTATCTAAAGAAAAGGAATCTTATTAGGTATGAAAAATTGATAAAAGAATTAAAAATCAAAGGAATATAAATGTTTAATAAAGTAGTAAAGAGTTTAGATTGGAATGATAGTAAAATTGAATTAGAGACAGGAAAAATAGCTAGGCAAGCAGATGGTTCTGTTTTGGTTAGAATGGGTGGCAGTGCTGTTTTATGCACAGTTACTTTTGGTAAAGAACTAAAGGATGGGATAGGTTTTTTCCCACTTACCGTTCATTATTTAGAAAAATATTACGCCTCTGGAAAATTTCCCGGTGGTTTTTTAAAAAGAGAAGCTAAGCCTTCTGATAGAGAAGCTTTGACTGCAAGGTTGATTGATAGGCCTATTAGACCTCTTTTTCCTAGTGATTTCTTTAATGAAGTTAATATTATTTGTCATGTTTTATCATTTGATAAAGATTATCCAACAGACGTACTTGCTATCATAGGTGCTAGTGCTGCTTTGAAAATTTCAGGAGCACCATTCCATAATACACTTGGTGCAATAAAAGTAGGAATAATAAATGATAAATTTGTTATCAATCCATCTCCTGAGCAATTAGAAGAATCAGATTTAGATTTGACAATGGCTGCTATAGAGGATTCTGTTATGATGATAGAATCTTCCGCGAAAGAAGTAAATAGAGATAAATTACTTGAAGCTATTGAATTTGGACATAATAATATTAAGCCAATTATAAAATTTATTGATGATTTTGCAAAAGATGTAAACAAGGAATCTTTTCAATATCCTAAATTAGATTGTGAAGCTTTATACAAAAAAGTCTCATCTGATTTTAAGGGACAATTTGAAGATGCATATAATATTGCAAGCAAAAAATTAAGAAGAGAAAAATTAGGCGAAATATATAAAGCTGCAATTGATAAATATAAAGAAGAAGGTTTTGCTCAAAATGTTTTTGACATGACGTTCAAAAAATTACAGAAGGAAATTGTTAGAAAAAAAATATTAGATACTAAGCTTAGAATTGACGGAAGAAAAATTGATGAAGTTAGAAATATAGAATGTGAAACTAATTTATTTGATAAGACACATGGTTCTTCTTTATTTACTAGAGGAGAAACACAATCACTTTCTTTTGTTACACTTGGATGTGCACAAGATGCACAATTAAGAGATGATGTAACTGGTGTTTCTTTTGATAAATTTTTACTTCATTATAATTTTCCTCCTTATTCAGTAGGTGAAGTTGGAATGTTAAGACCTCCAGGAAGGAGAGAAATAGGGCATGGTAAGTTGGCTCATAAAGCTCTTCTACCAATGATTCCTAAGGAAGAAGATTTTCCATATACAATAAGAGTTGTTAGTGAAATTACTGAATCAAATGGTTCTTCTTCAATGGCAACAGTTTGTGCTGCCTCTTTGGCACTTATGGATACAGGTGTTCCTATAAAAAATTCAGTAGCTGGAATAGCGATGGGATTAATTTTAGAAAAAAATAATCGTGTTGTTCTGTCAGATATATCAGGAGATGAAGATGCATTAGGCGATATGGACTTTAAAGTCGCTGGTACTAGAAATGGTATTACTGCGTTGCAGATGGATATCAAAATTTCTGGAATAACAATAGATATAATGAAAGAAGCGGTTGAACAAGCTAATACAGGATTTATAGGCATCTTAGATGTTATGGATGCAAATATTGCTAAGCCAAAAGCAGAGCTAAATTCTTCTGCTCCTAGAGTATTCACTATTGAAATTAATAAAGAAAAAATAAGAGATATAATTGGCCCTGGTGGTAAAGTTATTAAAGATATTTGTGAAAAAAGTTCTGCAAAGGTTGATATAGAAGATTCAGGAAAAGTTTTAATTTTTGCTGCTGATAAAGATTCTTTGGAGATAGCGAAAAATATGGTTAACGATATTGTCGCAGAGCCTGAAAAAGGTAAGGAGTATAAAGGTATTGTTACTAAAACAACATCTTTTGGTGCTTTTGTTAAATATATTGGAAATAACGAAGGGTTAGTTCATATAAGCGAGATTGCTGATTTTAGAGTTAATAATATTGAAGATGTTATTTCAGAAGGAGAAGAGGTAGTTGTAAAATATTTAGGTGTAGATAGAGGAAAAGCAAAGTTAACTATGAAAGGTGTGAAGCAGTCTGATGCATTTTATGATAAAGATATCTGGAAAAAAGATACAAAAAGTGATAAAGCTGATTCAGAAATTGTAGAGAGAAAACGTTTAAAATCACCTAAGATTGAGATGGCTAAAAGTAAAATGGAAACTAAAGAAGAAACTAAAGAGAGAAGTGTAGATAAGAATAAAGATGACAATAAAGATAAAAATAAAGACGAAAATAAAGACGAAAATAAGAGTCTTATTAATAAAATTTTAGAAAATTTTTAAATTTTTCTAAAGGTTATACTCCCATGTAAATTTATTATCTTAAATAATATATTTACATGTGGAGTTTTGGTTGTAATTATATTGGTTTCACTGAGAGGATTAATAGTATATTTCGATATACAATTTAGATTTTTCTTTGGAACCATATCATTATTATCGTTTGTACTATTTTATATGTTTATTAAAATCATATAAAATAGTAATAGTCTCAACTGTTGTTCCATTAAGCTATTTATAGCTAATATTTTCAATTATACAAAAATATCATAGAGCTAGATAGGATAAGCACCTTATATTGTAAAGTTATAAAAGTAGTAAATGTTTTTCAAGTATAGAAAAATATTATGGCAATAAAGTGATCCTTTAATTCATAATAAGCTATAAGGAAAGTGCTATATCAAAGTATAAAATAAGTAATTAAAAATAATAATAAGATATGAGATACATTCATTAACACAAAAGTTGTTATATGAGGAATTGGAGGATTGTATGGTGCATAAGAAAAATATAAAGGAGTTGTTGAATGTTATCAATAATATATTGCCTAAAGATGTGCTTGATATAATTATATATTTGGAGAAGAACAAAAGGTTGATGTTGAATGTCGAAAAAGTGTTGGAGCATGCGGATAGGCTAGGGATCAAGAACGACGATACATTTTTGATTAAAATGAGTTTGCTGAGGGCATATACAGATTTGTATCTTTATGATAATGCGAATAGATTGATAAAAGATATAGGTGAGGATTATATTGCTGATAGTTATTATCAAAGCAATGAGTTGTTGAAAAGATATACAGCTTTATATTATTTACTTAAGGGGAAAGTCTATCAATATAAGTACTGGAATTATAAAGAAGCAATAATTTTTTTTATAAAAGCATATGAATTATGTAAAAGTGTAAATGATCTAAAATTGAAATATTTTATTTTAACGCATTTATCACAGATATATATTAATACAGGAGATATAAAAAAATCAAAATTTTTTCTAGAAAAATTAGAGAAAGAAGAAGCAGAATTTTTATACTCATTTAATGATAAACACGTATATAATTGGATGAAAGGGAAAATATTATTTGAAGATGGGAAAGATGCAGGGGCATTAAAAGAATGTGAGAATGTTGATAAGAGAGAGAGTAGGCTATACGGTGAAGCGACATATAGAAGACTACCAGTGCTATTATTTAAAGCTGATATTTTATTAGCTCTCAAGCATTACGATCAAGTAAATCAAGTATTAAATTTATTGTTCAAAATATGTAATAAAAATAATGAAAATTATAATAAATTTATGTATCGAATATTAAGAATTAGTGCGGAGCTACAATTAGCTAAAGGGCGTATGCCAGAAGCTCTAGAGGATATTAAAAGAGCAATAGAATATAGAGGTGATAAAAAGAGTCCTGATATTTATATAGCAGATATATATAATGTAGAAGGTGATATATTATTTGCTCAAGGGAAGTGTAACGATGCAGTAGATTCATATGAAAAAGCTATTAAACTATGCTTAAATATCTACAATAATAAAATAGAGGTGAGAAAGCTTAGTGATCTTTTTGAGAAAACAGTAGGGGTTGCATTAAGAGGGCATGATAAATCTATAGCAAAGAAATATTATAAACTTTATTGTGAATATTTTGGCGCAAAAAAGCCAAAGAAGACCGAAGCGTTACTACGTCATATATTTGAGTATGATTCAAAAAATTTATAATAAATTTTGGGAAGTGAAATTAAGATTAAAAGGAAAGTTAATTTTAATATAGCGATATAAATGAGGAAATTTATGCATAATAGCAGCAATAATGATCATTTTATATTTTGATTTTCATTCCATCAAAAGCAGGTGTAACATTTGCAGGGGTGATTTTTAATATTTCTTCATATTCTATTTCATGACCCATATGTGTTAATATTGCTTTTTCTGGCTGTACTTTTTCTATAAGTTCTAGTGTCTTTTCATAATAAAGATGTGTTGGTGCAAATGAGTATCTTAAACAATCTATTATCCAAACTTTAAGATTTTGTAATTTTTCTAGTGATTGTTCGGAAATTTCATTCAAATCTGTTGAATAGGCAATATCGCAAAACCTTAATCCTTTTGATATTATATTTCCATGCGTTTGATCAAAGGAAATAACTTCTATCCCATGAATAAATTGTGTGTTGTTAAGCTGTTTTCTTTTTAGTATTGGAGGATATATTGGATCAGAAGTTTTAAATATATACGGGTACCTGGTGGAAATACTGGAGAATGTCATATCATCTATATATGCATCTATAGTTTCTTTTGGCTTTAAAAAACCTCTTATTTCATCAATGCCGGCCACATGATCTGCGTGGTCATGGGTATATATAATGCTATCAATATTAGTAATATTATTATGCAGAGATTGATATCTTAAGTCTGGAGAAGTGTCTACCAAGATATTTTTTCCTTGAGCAGAGGTGATTAAAATAGAAGCACGTCCTCTTTTATTTTTTATATGAGGTGAATTACATACGAAGCATTTGCAATTAATTTTTGGAACACCTAAAGAACTTCCGCAACCCAAGATAGTAACTTCCATGATTTTAATTTATTTTTGCTTTTGTAAATAAACTAAAGAAATTTTTTGTTGTTTGCAAAGATATTTCTTCAAAAGGTTTATTAAGTAAATTTGCCAAAAATAATGCTGTATGTTTTAAATAAGATGGTTCGTTTGTTTTTCCTCTAAATGGAATGGGAGCTAAAAAAGGTGCATCAGTTTCAATGAGTATTCTATCGATAGGAATTTGTTTGAAAGTTTCTTGAATATCTGTAGCATTTTTGAAAGTGATTATGCCTGAAGCAGATATATAAAGCCCCATATCTAAACATTTGAAAGCAAGCCATTTACTTGCAGTAAAGCAATGTATAACAGCTGAGAAAGGTGCTTCTTTCATATGATGCTCTAAGATATCCACTGTTTCTTGATCTGCTTCTCTAGTATGTATGATTAATGGAAGAGAAGTGGTTTGTGCAGCAATTATATGTTCTTCAAAACTCTTTGTTTGAAGTTGTTTGTTATCTTTAGAGTAATGAAAATCTAATCCAGTCTCTCCAATTCCTATTACCTTTTCTTTTTTTGTTAATTTTATGATATCAGAATTTTTTACTAATCCTTCTTCATTCAAATTTAATGGATGATTTCCTACAGAACAAAAAATATTTGTATATTTTTTAGCAATGGAGTGTATTTTTTCAAATTCACTGATTTTAGTGCAAATTGTTTGCATAACTTTCACGTTAGCTTCATCTGCTCTTTGTATAACTCCTGCAATATCGCTACTTAATTGTTCAAAATCTAAATGACAGTGACTATCTACTATCATTTATCTTGTTTGAATATGGTAAAGGCATCTTCCCATGATCCAGTTGTAGCTGATTTTGCATATTCAGTTACTCTATTTTCAAAGAAATTTGCGTGTTCTGGTGCATTTAACATTTCATCAAGCCAAGGTAGTGGATTACTAGTTATTTTATAAATTGGGTTTAGCCCAAGCTGCTTTAAGCGTCTATCTGCTATAAATCGTATATATTTTTTAATATCATGATCAGTCATACCTTCTATAGCCCCACCAAAACCAAAAGAAAGATCTATAAAAGCATCTTCATGCTTTACAATATTCTCGCAACATTCATATAAAGATTTTTTAAATTTTGTGGTCCATACCTCGGGATTTTCATGTATGAAAGTTTTAAATAATTTTATTATTGATATTGTGTGTAATGTTTCATCTCTAACAGACCATGCAACTATTTGTCCCATTCCTTTCATTTTTCCAAATCTTTGAAAATTTAAAAGCATTGCAAAAGATGCAAAAAGTTGTAGCCCTTCAGTGAAAGCTCCAAATACTGCTAAGGTTTTAGCTATATCCTCTTTTGTATCTACGTTAAATTCTTGCATGTAATCATATTTGTCTTTCATTTCTTTATATTTCATGAAAGCTTGATATTCCACCTCTGGCATTCCGATAGTATCTAAAAGGTGAGAATAAGCGTCAATATGTATTGTTTCAATATTGGAAAAGGCTGCAAGCATCATCTTAACTTCAATCGGTTGAAAGATTTGTGAATAATGTTTCATATAACAATTATTCACCTCGATATCTGCTTGTGTGAAAAATCTAAAAATTTGGGTAAGCAAATGCCTTTCTCCATCGCTTAATTTCTTTTTCCAATCTTGTACATCATCAGCTAAAGGTACTTCTTCAGGTAACCAGTGAATCTGCTGTTGTATTTTCCAAGCATCATATGCCCAAGGATAATGAAAGGGTTTAAAAATAGGGTTTGCATCCAGCAACGTGGTAGATTTATTTGATGAAAAAGACATGCTATTTAAATTTCTTTGATACCATTCATATGTATAGACAAAATTTTATGAACAAGCAATCTTTTAAGTATTATTAACATAAAACTTTTATTATAAAAAAAACTCAATACAATCTATAGTAGCGTAATGGTGTGTATATTTTATGAAATGGATAATAAAAGTTATAAAATTTGCTTTAGTACTTATAGATTTTTATTATATTGAAAAGGAATCTGTAGATCAAAATAACAAAGAGTTAAAAAACATTTGGAATAAGGATATAAGTTTATCTGATCAACCAGAGTATAGTTATATGCTTTATGACTATTATAAAAAATGGGGGGATATTTTTATTGATAAATCTGATGAAGAGTGGGTAGAATTTATAGAAAATATAGTTACGGTACAGTTTATACTGATGTTAGTATTATGTATTCCCAATGAGACTGACTATGAAGAGGATGCAATCAGTGACGCTGAAAAATTGCACAAATGGAATCAAGTAGTATTTAAAAAGGAAAATTATCTAAAAATTAAAGAAGAGTTGAAATCTTTTTCTTTTATTATAAAAAGTTATATGGATGAAGAAAAAAATGAAACTGTGAAGGGAGGTTTGGAAACAATTCAAACATTAGTTGAAAAAATTGCAAATAAATATAAAGAGTATCAAAAATATTCTAAAGAGGTTGCTCACAGTCAGAAACAATTGAGTATAGAGTACGATCAGCAGATCCATAAAGTAATCAAATATGAGAATAAAGATAAAAATTTAAAACAAAAATTTTATGAATATAAATTTATGAAAGATATATTGCCTAATTCAAAAAAAACAAAATATCTTGATGATTTTTCAGAAATAATTGAAAAGAAGGATTTTTCAGAAATATTTGAAAATCAAAAGTTACTAGAAATAATTGAAAAGCGAGATTTTTTTAGTGATGAGATGAAAAGAATCAAATCAGAATTAGAGGATCTTAAATATAATAACTCATATGAAATTATATGTAAGATCATAGAAGGATATCAAACATTATTCTTATACGAGGATATGGAAAATTTTCGTAAAAATAAAGAAAAATTAATAAAACATTATTTGTTTATAAAACAATCTCCCATTATAGAATCTAGAATCAATGAATTAAATGATATAATTGGAGATATTACATTGATTGAAGAAGATTTAGAGAATATAGAAGTAAGTGCAGGGTATTTCCATACTATTTCATCATATATTAAAACATTTAATACAAAAATTAATTATAATAATTCAAAAACAAAATATAAAGATATTAGTTATGAATATGTAATTGAAGATAACGATATGGTGGAAATAAAAGATGAAGAAGATGATGAGGTAATAAAAAAAGATAGAGAATGCAAAAAAGACGATATACGGAAAAAATATGAAGAAGATGACGACTATGATTATGAAGAAAGGGGAGGGGGAAATAATACATGGAAAAGAGGTTATAATAATGAAGTGAAAATAAACAATAAACAAGAATCTGAAGATGATTTTGATAGCTGTGATAATAGCGATGACGAATATTGTGATTCATCTGAAATAATAGATACAAAGAAAATTGAGCAAGCAAGATATCATGAGTATGAATTAAAAACTGTTATGGCAATTTTTAACAGTACAGTTTTTTATAGTAGAGAAAATAATACTGAGAACAATGAGTTGTTTTATGCTGGATTGGGCAGCTTAGATTATGGTTATGTTATATATCCAAATATAAGTAATGCTGAAAACCAAGAAGATATAAAAGCAGATTGTAATTTTTAATTCGTTAAAAGTGGATTTAGATAGAAGATTTGATAGTAAAACTCACATTACCATTTAAATTTTTAATTTTTGGAAATTTGGTGACTGTAATGCTAAAAGGGTGTGGGATTAGCATATCTTGAATAGAATTAAGTATACTTTGTCCAAGATATTCAATCGTATTATATGAAATGTTATTAAATTTCTCTAATTTTTTGCATATTGTATGGTAACAAATTGTATCTGATATTTTATCCGATATTATTGCTTTCGGCGATTTGCTAAATTGTATTTCAATATTTATCAGAATCTTTTGTAAATTGATCTTTTCTTCATCATTTATTCCTATGTATAGGTTTATTTCATAGTTATGTATTTTTAATAAAGTATTGGTGCTTTTATTCATTGGTTTTTTCAGTCTTAATTATTTGAATAAAGCCATTGAAATTAAGCTTAATAGATGGCGTTTTTATATAAGCTTTGTTATCAATATGAACAATTTTTCCAATGTGAATGCCATATGGGATATATTGATTTTCTGGTGCGGTAATAACATCTTCGCCTTCAAGTAGGGTACACTCTTCGTTTATATATAGTATTTCAAGATTTTGATTTTTTGCAGAACCTTTTGCAACAGCTAAGCACTCACTTTTTTTTGTTATAACAGCTATTTTTGATTTTTTATGATGGATTGATGTCATTATTGATGAATAGGTGTTTATTTCCGTTATTCGTCCAATTAAATAATCATTATGTATAACAGCATTTCCTTTTATAATGCCGTTTGATGCACCTGTATTGATTAAAAATTTTGATTCAAAGTTTTTTGTAGAATGTAGTGCAATTTTTGAAGTTATAACCGTATAATTTATATTATTTTGAAAATTCAATAATTTTTTTAATTCTAGATATTCATCAGATATCAAATTAAATTCCTCAGCATTTTTCTTAAGTTTTTGGTTTTCATTATATAAATCATCATAGGTATCTGATAAATTTATATTCCTCTTTAAAATTTCGTACTTAGTGCTTAAATTTTTTATTGGATAAGAGATTGTAGAATAAGTATAAGCCAATACATTGTTGATTGAATTACGAGCTATGTCTAAATTTGCTGCATAAATAAAAATTCCGAAAGAAATTATGTATATAAAAAATTTTACCCTTCTACTATTCAATAAATTTTTCTTGAATTTACGAAATGAAAAATGATTTGTATTATTGCGATTTTGTATCATTAAAATTTTTAGATTCTAGATCTTTTTAATTCTGCAAAATCTTCATCTGCATGGTACGAAGATCTGGTTAATGGAGTAGCTGAGACCATGTGAAATCCTTTTATTTTTGCCATTTTCGCATAATATTCAAATTCTTCTGGAGTGACGAATCTATCAACTACAGCATGTTTTGGTGTTGGTCTTAAATATTGTCCAATTGTTATAAAATCAACATCTGCTGCTCTTAAGTCATCCATTAATTGCAAGATTTCTTCTTTTGTTTCACCTAAACCTACCATTAAACCAGATTTGGTGAATATATTTGGGCTATATTTTTTTACACTACTTAATAAATTTAAAGAATTGAAATACCGAGACCCAGGTCTTATTTTTGGGTATAATGACGGGACTGTTTCTATATTATGATTAAACACATCTGGCTTTGCATCTATTACTAATTTAAAAACATCACCTTTTTTTAAGAAGTCTGGTGTTAAAACTTCTATACTTGTATTTGGTGATAAAAGCTTTATTGCTGCAATGCAATTTGCAAAATGCATTGCGCCTCCATCTTCTAAATCATCCCTATCAACGGATGTTATGACAACATGTTTTAAGTTCAATTCTTTTACTGATAGTGCTATTTTTTCTGGCTCATGGGGATCTAATTGATCTGGTATTCCAGTTTTTATATTGCAAAATCTGCATGCACGGGTACATATGCTACCAAGTATCATAAATGTTGCATGTCGTTTGTTCCAACATTCTCCGATATTTGGGCAAGCAGCTTCTTCACATACTGTGTTTAATGATTTAGATTTAACTATATTTTTTGTTTCTTCATAAATTTTCCCTGCAGGTGCTTTAACTCTAAGCCATTTTGGCTTTGATAACGTGCTATTATCGCATATCGTCATATCATCAATCCCTTATTAATCTTTAATGGCGGAAGGAAAGGGATTCGAACCCTTGTTACTCGTTAAAGTAAACACGCTTTCCAAGCGTGCGCCTTAAGCCGCTCGGCCATCCTTCCATTCTAAACATAGAAAGCTTATTAATATATAACAAATCATAATTTATCAATAAAAATTTATTGACAAACACACTGTTGTTAATCTAATTGTATAATATCTCTTGAATATCTGTAGCACAAGACTGTGGTGTCGTATAAAAAAAAGTTGTTTTCTGGTAGTACTCATACCAAAGCTATACTATTGATGACAGCCAATGCATTATTTATGTCATTATTATATGTTATAGTGAAGATTTTGACTAGAGATATGAATTTTTCTTCTAATCAAGTTGGGTTATTATACAAAGTTAGTATAGTAATAATCACATTAATATCATGTTTAAAATTAGGTTTTATTTATCACCTCAAAACTAAAAAACTTCTCTTTCATGCATTGCGTGGGTTTTTTAGCATTATTGGATCTTTATCGATGTTTTATGCGGTTTCAATATTAAATGTTGTTGATGCTGCTGCTATATCTGAATTGACTCCTGCTGTTATGGTTATAGCTGGTGTATTAGTATTTAATGAAAAACTTACTTCCCCAAAGATACTGTTACTTTTAGGGAGTGTATTAGGTATTTTCTTTATAATTGATTTTCAAAAATTTGGAAAAAATATTGATGTAGGGTATATATATGCCTTTATAGCACTTATATTTTGGTCCATTAATAATGTAATTGTAAAAAAATTAACTAAAACTGAACGATCAAGGGCGCAATTATTTTATTCAAGCTTTTTTGCTTCTATATTTGCACTACCATTTGCATTATTTAGTTTCCCATATGATTCAGTAAATAGCTCTTTTGGTTTAGTAATTAGAGAATGGCCTATTTTTTCAGTTAGCTCAGTGCTTTTGGTAATATGTGCTGGTATGGCAAGTTTGCTGCATAAAGTTTCATTTTTCAGAGCTTATAAATTATCAGATATGTCTGTAGTTGGCCCATATGATTATTTGAGATTACCTTTTACTGGGTTATTTGCATATATCTTTTTGAATGAAAAGATAACAGACCCTTATTCATTCGTAGGATATGCAATTATTGTTGCAAGTGGCATATATTTTATTATGCATAAAGGAGAGTCAAAAAGTAAAAATTGAAGATGTTTTAAAATAGCATTTGCAATGAACTCAAAAAAATTTAAGGGTGTTACCTATGCTTTATTGGGTAATGTAGTTGAATTAAAAAAAATAAAATAGATTAAAAAAAACTAGAATATATAAAAATTATCTGATACACTACATTTGTCCTATGTTTGACAGTGTGTTTTGATTGATCTAATGAAATATAGTTCTTCAATACATTGTCTATAAATTGGGATTGTATTTTGATTTCTTGAAAATAATAGAGAAAGAAAAATACTTTAATTTATAATTGATTAATTAGGAGAAAAATGAATAAAAGTGAATTTATAGATAAATTTTCAAAAAGTTTAGGCTGTACTAAAAGCGATGCAAATAAGTATTTGGATGCTGTATTAAAAAACATTGCATCATCTATGATAGATAATGATGAATTAAGATTTGTTGGTTTTGGAACATTCAAAGCAAAAAATACAAAAGAAAAAGAAGTGAAGACACCAAAAGGTACCATGGCTCATGTACCTGCTCAACGTCAAGTTCGTTTTAGTGTTGGTGCTGACTTTAAGAAAACAATCAATAATAAGTAAAAATGTAATTATTTATAGTGGAAGTATCATTGTGAAGACTTCCACTATACTATTATATTTAATAATATAGTTTTTCTAAATATAGTCCATGAGGTGGGGCTGTTGCGTACGATTCTCTTCTGTCTTTTTTCTCTAATATTTCTTTCATGTATATTGGAGATATTTTTCTCTTTCCAAACATTACTAATGTTCCTACCATTATTCTTACTTGTTTATATAGAAATGCGTTGCCTAATATTTGGATATCAATATGGTCTCCAATTTTTTTAATAGATATTTTTTCTATATTTCTAATTTTTGAATTTGCTTGGCATCCGGAAGCTCTAAAGCTTGAAAAATCATGAGTACCAATTAGATATTGAGCTGCTGTTGTCATGAATTGAATATCAAGTGGTTGTTTTATATGCCAACTCAAATTTTTTTCTATTGGTGAAAAAGGTAACCTGTTAAGTATTTTATAAAGATATTGTTTTTTAACGCTTGAAAATCTTGCGTGAAATATATCGTTTTCTTCAGTTACATTAATGATAGAAATAAGTCGTGGTTTTAGATGATGATTTATTGCTTCTTGTATTGTTTTTGTATTGAATTGTTTATCTAATTCTACATGAGCTGTTTGTTCAAAAGCATGCACTCCAGAATCTGTTCTGCTTGCCCCATGTACTATAATTGATTTTGCAGTTAATTTAAAAAAAGCTTTTTCAATTTCATCTTGAACAGAAACAGCTTTTTTTTGTTTTTGCCACCCATGAAAATTTGTACCTTCATATTCTATAATAAGTTTATATTTAAACAAAATTTCACTTCTTTTGTTGGTTAAATTTTTTTATATGCTATTTTTAATAAAAATGAAAGAGTATAAAATGACAAACGAAATTTATAAGGCAAATGAAAGTGCAAAAAATTTCACTTGGAATGTTTGGGAGCAAGATGTTGAAAAGGTCAATTCTATTTCAAAAAAGCATGGGATAAGCTTAGTATTAGCGCAAATCATGCTTAATAGAGGTATAGAAAAAGAAACGGATATAAATAACTATTTATATCCCAAGATTAAGGAGTTAATGCCTGATCCATTTTCTTTAAAAGATATGGATGTAGCTTCTAAAAAGATAGTTGACGCTATACTAAATAATGAAAAAATTATGATTTATGCTGATTATGATGTTGATGGAGCTACATCCTCAGCATTATTGAAGAAGTTTTTTTATTCAGTAGGTCATGAGAATGTAGATATTTATGTTCCTTGCAGATTTAAAGAAGGGTATGGACCAAATACAGAAGCTTTTAAAAAAATAATAGATGACGGAACACAATTAATAATTACAGTTGATTGTGGAACTGTTTCTTTTGAACCAGTAGCCTATGCAAAAAAAAGGGGTGCAGGTGTTATTATTATAGATCATCATTTGTCTCAAAAAACCTTGCCAGATGCATGTGCTGTTGTAAATCCAAATAGATTAGATGAAGAATTTGAAAATAAAAATATAGCTGCAGTTGCTGTTGTATTTTTTGTTATCACTGCAGTAAGAAAATCTTTGCGAGAACAGGGAGTTTTTCGTGATAAAAATATAACTGAACCAAATTTGATAGAGTTTTTGGATTTAGTTGCTCTTGGTACAGTATGTGATGTGATGCCTTTAAGTGGTTTAAATAGAGCATTTGTACAGTTAGGTCTAAATTTAATGAATAATCAAAATAATTTAGGATTAAATGTTTTAAGAAATATTGTAAAATTAGATAAGTCCTTGATGTCTTATCATTTAGGGTTTGTATTTGGACCAAGGATAAATGCTGGAGGTAGGATTGGCAAAGGTCATTTGGGATCTGATTTATTATTTACAGATTCATACAAAGAGGCCTATGAAATAGCTTTAGATTTAGAAAAATATAATAATGAAAGGAAAGCTATTGAAAGTTTTGCATATGATGAGGCTATCAATAATATTATAAGTAGTGGATATGAGAAAAATGATATAATTATTACTGTAGGTAATGGGTGGCATTTAGGTATTTTAGGTATCTTAGCTAGTAGATTAAAAGAGAAATTTCAAAAACCTGTATTTGTAATATCTATAAATGATAATATTGGCAAAGGTTCTGGTAGATCTATAGAGGGTATTGATATAGGTACAATGCTTACCATTAGTAAAGAAGAGGGGTTGATAATTGATGGTGGTGGTCATTCAATGGCTGGTGGATTTAATGTTAAAGAGGACATGATTGATGAATTTTATAAATTTTTATTATCAAGTGTATCCAGTAAGAAAAATTTAACGAATATATATAAAAATGCAAAAATTCTCAATATAGATTCAATTATTAGTATTAGTAGTGTTAATTTGAAATTAATGGAGGAATTATCATATGCAGAGCCATTTGGACAAGGTAATGCAAAGCCAAGATTCATGATACAGGATATAAAAATTATTAAATTTTGGATTATATCTCAGCAGCATATATCTTTCATTGTAAAAGATTATATACATGATAAAGAAGTGAAAAGTTTGCAATGTATATTTTTCAAAGGATTAGAAAATAAATTGGGAGGTGAGTTAAAAAATAATTTAGGTAAGAAAGTTAATATAGTAGGGTATTTACAAAAAAATTATTTTGATAAAGATAAAGTTGATTTTATAATAGAGGATTTTGCTTTTAATGGATAATGATATGTACAACAATGTTTTAGTTATAGGTGCCGGTGCATGGGGAACTACTATATCTATACTTAATTCGCAAAATGTAAAAAAAGTTTTTTTATATTCTAGGGATTCTGATTTAGTAAATGATATTAATTTTAGCCATGAAAATAAAAAAAAGCTTTCTGGAATTGTATTGCCTGATAATATAAAAGCTATTGATAATTTTTCTCAAATTTCTGATGTAAAAAATATAGTTATTGCTATTCCCGTCCAAGCTATATCCAGTATGTGCGAAGAGCTTAAGAAATTTATCAATCCTGATGCTATTATTATTTCATCAAAAGGTATAGACAACAAATCTTTAAAATTTCCAACTGAGATAGTGAGAGACAAATTTCCTAATAGTAAATTAGGTATTATTTCAGGTCCTAATTTTGCAATGGAAGTAGCTCAGAAAAAATTTGCAAAAACCTTAGTTGTTTCTAAAGATAAAAATTTGGCTAAATATTTGCAAAACATTTTTAAAACTGATTATTTTATTCCTAAAATTTCTAATGACCTTATTGGTGTAGAAATTTGTGGAGCAATAAAGAATGTTATTGCAATAGCTATTGGTATAGCAAAAGGTTTAGAGCTGGGAGAGAATTTTGTTACAGCCTTGATATTGGATGCAATTGAAGAAATAAAGGTGTTGTTGCAAGCTTATGGTGAATGTAATGTAGAGACTGTTTATTCTCTTGCAGGATTGGGTGATTTATTGCTTAGTTGCACTAGCCTTACATCTAGAAACACAAAATTCGGTTATGAATTTGTGAAAAATGATATAAAAAATCCTGCAAAATTCACAGTTGAAGGGTATTATACAGCGAAATCTATCTTTCATATAATAGATAAGATGAAACTTGATATGCCAATATGCAAATATGTTTATGATGTTTTATATAATGATATTAGTTGTCATGATATTTTAAAAATATAAATTATGCATTGTTAACGTATTTTATAATTTCCGACTCATCTCTAAGTCCGTCATTAAATATAGCTTTATATACTTTGAAGCTCATTGTTGAAGGTACTCTATGATTTTTTCCTTTTAATTTATACTTAACATTGATTGCTAAATTTTTTAGCTCTTCTGTTATCTTCATATCAATTTCTTTCATGAATTTCATGCTTGAGATATAATCCTCTTTATCTAAAATCCAAATATCTATTTTCCAATTTTCAATAATCCTAGTATCTTCTATATCAAAGCCTAAATAGTGACCTTTTGGTAACCCATCTTTAACTTTGAAATTGAAATTATCAAAGAAATGTATATCCCTAATGCTTTCACTATGTATAAATTTAGTTATTATATTTAGCAATACATCTTTAGGATTTTTTCCATCTTCCAATTCAAGAATTATATCTATATCTCTCCAGCACATCATGTCAAATTTATAGCTTCCAGCATAATGTATATTTCCTTCTTTTGATAATACATCTTCTAATTTTATTCTTTTGATAAAGTCTTCTGCTTCAATCCTGAGAACACTTGAGTTTAATAAATAATCTTCCTTCATATCACTAATAAAACATTCATCTTTAGTGTAATATTAAAAATAAGATAAAACAATATTTTGTAAAAGATAAAGCAGCTATAATAACGTCATATGTTATATTGACTTTTTATTATTGATTTGTGCATGCTTAAGACTTAATATTTAGTGGGGTATCTGTGTCTAAAAATCTAAATTTTCCAATAGAAGTAATAAATAATGCTAATATTATAAGTGATCAGGATATGTATCTTGTAGCAACAGCTGTTAAAGATTATAAACAATGTATAGTAAAATTTGCAGATGGAATAGGTGATTGTGAAGAATTAACTGCAGAAACAAATTTACAAGAGTATAACTATAAATTATCAAATTTCCCTTTGAATTCTGATAATAATCCTGAGTTTCATCTTTCAGAAATGTCTTCCGGAAGAGTCTTTTTATCTATAAAATATCCTTTGTTTTTGAATATAGATTCTAGTAATCCAAAGAATTTAACTATTATTTCTCCAGATGGATGTAAATCAACAGATCGTAATTATTATACAATATATGATAAATTTGAATTTACATATAATGCTGGTGGATTATGGATTAATCCAACCTCCGTTGATTTTTTTTCAATACCTTTGAAAATTTCTTTACCATCTTCTACATCTTCATTTAAAGAGTCTGGATTGGAGGAGGCAAGAAGCGATATTTTAGATAATGTTACTCGCGAATTTGGAAAATATTCATCAAAAGATGAATGGGATAACTTGTTCTTAAAATTTGATAATGATACAGTACTAAGAGTTATATCTCCTGGAAAGGCAATGCTTGAATCCGCAGCTGGATCCACTTCCATGATTTTTCCTCCGAATTACCTTGATTCTTATATAGTACAATTATTGGAATATTATAAAAGTAATACAATAAAGGTGGATTGTTCAGAATTAAAAGCAGGAATTTATCAAGGTAAAGTTTTTGAAAACAATCAATTTATTTTTACAAGAGAAGATGCAGATGATGTGATATTTGATAATATTAATTCTGTATTTTTCTTTGGTGGTTCATTTGGTGATGGATCTGTAAGTGATGTTTCTAAAGTTATAGCTAGAGATTTGACATCTGCTTTTAATGCCGGACTTTTGCCTGCTAAAAATGATTCTATTTTGAGTAATGAGTATTTTAAATCTAATTCTCAATCTTATTATGAAAAAAATGAGTATATTACTAATAATGCACCTTATTTTGATATATATGCAAGAGCATTACATGCATTTAAGTTGCCAACTTATGCATTTGCATATGATGATGAATTAGGTAGAGATGGAACATTGCAAGATCCAAATAGTGATAATATTGGAAAAGTTACTGTTACTATAGGTGATATGACTGGAACTCTAATACCTGATCCATTTACGGATGAAAATAAGTATGATGTGACTATTATTTTAGGTAGAAATGCTCATTGTGCATATTATCCTCTTGAGTATAATGAAAGTGCTATTATGCCAAATCCTCCTAAAGTTGTTCAAAAAGCAGAGGCCCCTATGGAGTTTAGCTTTAACGGAGAAGATGTGAAAGTGTATTTTAATCCTACAATTATTACTTCAGATGCACGTAACTTTATGAGCGATGGTATAGATGTACAATCAAATAATGGGGTTTTTACTGTTAATTTCCCTAGTCCAGACAATTCAGTAGTTTTGGCAGAACCTGCAAAAGATGACGCTAAATATACTGTAAATATTGTTTTAGGTAGCAATGGAAATAAAGAGGAAAATTGTTATACAATAAAATATGATGGGAATAAGATTAAATGTTTAGGAGATACATATAAAGGTGTTAGTAGTCCAATGCTTTTTAATATAGATGGAAAACCAACAAGTGTTTATTTAAAAGAACTTATTACATATCCATGTTCTGCAAGTGATCCTATTTTAGCTAATATAGTGGTAGCACAGCAAAAAGATCAAACCATTTTCATTAATTTCCCTGGACCTTCTGCTGATTATACGGGGTATGAAGATAAAGGAGAAGTTAGTGATCATCCTGAGTTATAAATAATAGATTATATATTTTATAAGGATATTTGTATTTATAAAATTTCATGTACATAGGGGAGGGGGATCTTATGAATTCCCCAACTCTTTATGCATGGGTTTTATTACAAAGAAATTAGATATAAGTATTTTATGAATTAATCTTTAGCTTTGCTAATAAATATTTTCCTGTGACACTTTTAGGATTTTCTGCCACTTCTTGCGGGCTACCTTTTGCTACTATGTATCCACCATCAAAACCACCATTTGGACCAATGTCTAATATATAATCTGCTGTTTTTATCACATCTAAATTATGTTCAATAACAACGATGGTATTGCCCATATCAACTAATTTATGTAAAACTTTTAACAAATTTTGTATATCATGTGTGTGCAATCCTGTTGTTGGTTCATCCAATATATATAATGTTCTGCCAGTAGATTTTTTTGATAGCTCTTTTGCTAATTTCACTCTTTGTGCTTCTCCACCAGATAAAGTAGTTGCAGATTGACCAATGCTAATATAGCCCAACCCCACAGATTGCAAAGCAATTAATTTATCTTTTATTAAAGGAATGTTAGAAAAGAAATCTATACCAATATCAACTGTCATAAATAATACATCTGATATACTTTTTTCTTTATATTGTATTTGTAAAGTTTCCTTGTTATACCTCTGACCATTACATTCTTCACATTTAACATACACGTCTGGTAAAAAATGCATTTCTATTTTTAAAACACCATCTCCTTCACAAACTTCACATCTTCCACCCTTTACATTAAATGAAAATCTTCCTGGTAAGTAACCACGTAACTTAGATTCTTTCAAATTTGCAAACCAATCTCTTATAGGTGTAAAGACACCAGCATATGTTGCTGGATTAGATCTGGGAGTTCTGCCAATTGGTTGTTGATCTATTTCAATCACTTTATCAATATTATGTAATCCCTCTATAGAATCATATTCACCATGATCAATAGTACTATTATGCAAATTTTTCATTACTGCACCGTATAATGTTTGCAAAATTAAACTTGATTTACCGCTTCCTGAAACGCCAGTGACAGCAACAAAATTACCTATGGGTATTGTCGCGGTAATATTTTTTAAGTTATTAGTGCTAACATTTTTGATGGTAATAGTTTTATTTTCGTCAAACTTTCTTCTTATTTGAGGAACTGGTATGAAATATTCTCCGGATAAGTATTTTCCAGTTAAGCTTTTTGTACATTTCAAAATTTCTTCTGGTTTCCCTTCAGATATAACATTTCCACCATTTATACCGGCATAATATCCTATATCAATTAAATAATCTGATTGCAGCATAGTATCTTCATCATGTTCTACAACAATAATTGAATTTCCTAAATCTCGTAAATCTTTTAGGCTTTTGATTAATTTATCATTATCACTTTGATGCAGTCCTATTGAAGGTTCATCCAGTACATATAAAACGCCTGTTAGTCCAGAGCCAATTTGGGAAGCTAATCTAATTCTTTGGCTTTCTCCGCCAGAAAGTGTTGATGAGACACGACTTAATGTTAAATATCCTAGGCCAACATTTATTAAAAATCCTAATCTTTTTTGTATTTCTTTTATAATTATGCGTGATATTTTTATTTGCACAGAATTTAAATGAGAATCCAGATTTGCAAACCATTCATGTACTTCGCTTATCGTGAATCTGCAGATATTACCTATATGTAAATCATGTATTTTTATAGATAAAGAATCTTTTTTGATTCTAAAACCAGAACAGGATGAGCAATTAACTTGTAGTTGATATTTAGATAATTCATCTAGTACATAATTACTTTCAGTTTTTTCTAATTTTTCTTCAAGTATAGGTATTACACCTATAAACGGTTTTTCAATTGTTGTTGTTCTGTATCCTTCTTGATAAGAGTATTCTAAAATTTCACCATTGCTTCCATGTAAGATAATATCTTGTATTTCTTTTGATAAATTTTTAAATTTTTCATCAAGACTAAATTTATAATGCTTAGATAAAGCTTGTAGTAAAGATTCGTAAAATTTATGTTGAGAATTAGAATATTTTGAAATCTTTTTCTCCCAAGGAACTATTGCTCCTTGTGATATAGATAAATTGCTATCTGGAATTATTAAATTTTTATTAAAGCTCCATTCTTTTCCTAGTCCATTGCATTTGGAACATGCACCATATGGGCTATTGAAAGAAAACATCCTTGGTTCAATCTCTGACAGAGAAAATCCAGAAATAGGACAAGAGAATTTTTCTGAAAAAATTAAAATTTCGCCATCTTGAAATTTAGTGTTATGTTTTTCTTTACCAAAGTTAAGTTCTACATAAAGCAATCCTTTGGATATTCTTAAGGCAGTTTCGACGCTATTGACTAATCTATCACTTATATCGCTAGTAATCTTTGTATTATCTACAACAAGCTCTATATCATTCTTTTTATTTCTATCAATATGGGGTAAATCTTCAAAATCATGATATGCACCATTAATCTTTAATTTTTCGTACCCTAATCTATGATAATGTATCAAATCTTTTTTATGTTCTCCTTTTTGACCACGAATTATAGGAGCGAGTAATGTTACGGAAACACCTTTTGGTATTTTGATTAAAGAATCAACTATTTGGGTAGCGGTTTGTTTTTTTATAGGTAATCCGGTGGCTGGAGAATAAGGTATGCCAACTCTAGCAAAAAGAATACGTAAATAATCATATATTTCTGTTGCAGTTGCAACGGTTGATCTAGGGTTTTTTGATGTTGTCCTTTGATCGATTGCAATAGCCGGGGATAGACCGCTTATAGATTCTATATCCGGTTTTGAATGCATTTCTAAAAATTGCCTAGCATAAGATGATAAGCTTTCAACATATCGTCGTTGTCCTTCTGCGTATATTGTGTCGAAGGCTAAAGAAGATTTGCCTGACCCACTTACGCCAGTAATAACAACTAACTTATTTTTTGGTATATCTATATCTATAGATTTCAAATTATGCTCTTTCGCACCACGTATAGAAATGTAATCAGTCATTTATTATAATTTTTTTTTCATAGCTAAAATTAAGTCTTGAACAGCTTTTGCTGATTTATCAAAAACACTTTTTTCTTCTTCATTAAAATGTAATTCTCTAATTTTTTCAATACCTTGTTTTCCTATAATTACCGGGACACCCATGCATATATCATTAATGCCATACTCACCCTCTAGTAATACGGAACAAGGTAATAATTTCTTTTTATCATACAAATATGATTCCGCCATTTCTATTGCAGAAATTGCTGGAGCATAATATGCAGAACCAGTAGCTAATAATTTTACTATCTCTGCTCCTCCAGTTTTTGTTCTTTCAATAATTGAATTTAATTCTTCTTCAGAAATATCACCGTTATCTATAAAATTTTGTATAGGAATACCTGCGATATTTATATGTCTTGTTAATGGGACCATTGTATCACCATGTCCACCAAGTACAAAAGCATTAATATCTTCAACTGAAACATTAAGCTTTTTTGATAAAAATAATTTGAATCTTGCAGAATCTAGTACTCCAGCCATTCCTGCTACTTTTTCTTTTGAAAAATTAGAGTGTTTTAAAAATGCATATACCATTGCATCCAATGGATTTGTTACAATTATTACGAATGCATTGGGCGCATGAGCTTTTACACCTTCAGCTACAGATTTCATTACATCAGCATTTACGCCAAGCAAATCATCTCTGGACATACCAGGTTTTCTAGCTATTCCGGCTGTAATAATTATCAAATCAGCATTATCAATATCTGCATAATCACTTGTTCCGATAACACTTATATCATTTTTTGTGACTGATAAACTTTGTTCTATATCTAAAGCTTTACCTTTTGCAAAACCTTCATTTCTATCTAATATTACAACGTCGGCAATTTGTTTTGAAGCAAGTATGTAAGCAATAGTACCGCCTATATTGCCTCCACCAATCAAAGCTATTTTTTTTCTCATTTTGCTCATCCTAATAAAATATTGTTATATATATGGTAATGAAATACAGGTAGCTTGTCTATATAATTCCTTGAGCTTTGCATTCAATTGTTTTTATAAATAGGGAATTTTTCACAAAGTATTTTTACTTCTTGCATAGCTTTTTTTTCTGCAATTTCATTATTATCTTTATTATTTGACTCTGAAAGAGCATCTAAAACATCAGCTATTAAATTTCCTACAGTATCAAATTCCTTTTCTTTAAATCCTCTGGTAGTTGCAGCTGGTGTACCAAGTCTTATGCCAGAAGTAATCAATGGTTTTGCATCATCAAAAGGAATTCCATTTTTGTTGCAAGTCAATCCTGCTTTTTCCAGGGTTTCTTCTGCATCTTTGCCAGTTATGTTTTTATTTCTCAAATCGACTAGAATCAAATGATTGTCGGTACCGCCCGTTAAAACTTGATATCCTCTAGAGGTGAGTGTTTTTGCTAGGGTTTGGCAATTACTGAGAACTTGTTTAATATAATCTTTGAAATCATCTTGTAAATCTTCGTGGAAAGCAACAGCTTTAGCAGCAATAACATGCATCAAAGGGCCACCTTGTAACCCTGGAAAAATAGCGGAATTTATTTTTTTTGCTAAGTCTTGCCTGTTTGTTAAGATTATTCCACCTCTTGGACCCCTTAGAGTTTTATGTGTTGTAGATGTAACTATATCTGCGTATTGCATAGGATTTTCATGATATCCAGCAGCAACAACACCTGCGATATGAGCCATGTCAACAAGGAGATAGGCGCCAACTAAATCAGCAATCTCTCTGAATTTTTTAAAATCAATTTTTCGAGGATAAGCAGAACCACCTGCTATCAGTAATTTTGGTTTTTCTTTTAGAGCAATTTTTTTGATTTCTTCATAATCTAACTGGTATGTATCTTTATCTACTACATAAAAATGTGATTCGAACCATTTTCCAGACATATTAACTTTGCATCCATGTGTTAAATGCCCACCGCAATCAAGTGACATTCCTAGTATCTTATCTCCAGGAGTTAATAATGATAAAAATACAGCTTGGTTTGCTTGAGAACCTGAATGAGGTTGAACATTAGCATAAGCGGCACCAAATAGTTTTTTCACCCTTTCTATAGCTAAAGTTTCAATTTCATCTACAAATTCACATCCACCATAATATCTTCTTCCTGGGTAACCTTCTGCGTATTTGTTTGTTAAAATAGAACCTTGAGCTTCTAAAACAGCTTTACTGACAATATTTTCTGAAGCAATTAATTCTATGGAATTTTGTTGTCTGGATAATTCAAAATTGATGGATTTGTATATTTCTTTATCTATATTTTGAAGATGCTTCATATATAACTTTATCCTTCTTATTTTAAAAATGGTGCCCGCGGCCGGACTTGAACCGGCAAGGGAGTAACTCCCCACGGATTTTAAGTCCGTTATGTCTACCAATTCCATCACGCAGGCACGACTTGGAGATAGTATGAAAATAATGCTAATATTTCAACAACTTTATTGAAAAATTTCAAAATAAAATCAATTAAGGCTTAAATTTGTTTAAAAGGAGTAGAATGTTGATGCGATATTGATGATTGTTTTACATGAACTGTGATACTGGTCTAGCAAATATTCTCTAGGTATGTATGTGTTACGTAACTACAATTTAAAAAAATCGCTTTAATGCTACAGCTTTCCCGGAGCCAGTTTTAAAATATTTCTCTAAAGCCATCGCTTTTTCTTTGGTTTCAACAGCTACATAACTTTTTAGTTTTACAGGTAAAAATCCTGCAGTTGCAGGTACTTTGCCGTCATCATGAGCTTTGATTCGTTGTTTTAGGTTACTGCTAAAGCCAACGTAAATATTACTATTTGATAATTCTAAAAAATAAACATAATGCATAATTCTACAGCCTACCTGCGCTAAAGCTTCGGCAGACACTCCTAGTTCTATCTGATTTCTGGCGTGCCGCCCGAAGTTCGAATTGTCTAACGAAGCGCTTTGCGCGTAGTTAGACGAACGTAGGGTGGCGGATGGAGTGGGATTCGAACCCACGGTACGCATAAACGCACGCCGGTTTTCAAGACCGGTACCTTAAACCGCTCGGCCATCCATCCACTTGTACTTGTATCAGAATTTATTTTTTTGATCAAGAGAAGACATATATATAAATGTATTTTTTTTGAAAATATTCTAAAAATATCAAAAATAAGGCAAATTTGTCTAACCTTAACGCAATCTTAACGTAATCTTAACGTTATAATGGTCCCCATAAACTGGACAGCAAAATTAACAAAATGAGATATAATTTCAAAACAAAATAAAGGAGATTGTATGTCTAAAAAAGCAAAGCAAT
>JBKEHD010000004.1:0-54619 GCA_046710445.1 Candidatus Midichloriaceae bacterium | reverse complement strand
GCTCCATCTTCACTGTATGCGCAGCAGTCATTGCATCTATATTTGCTTTAAACTCTTTTTGCATTTTTTCAAGATTTGTACTTTTTTCATTATCAGATACAGTATCAAATTTCGACATAACACCCCACTTTAAATTAATATATCGTCATGATATCAGAAAGCATTATACTTGTCATATTATTTTGTAAGATGGGTTGTATCAGATGTGTAAGGAAGGTTTAAATTTTGCTATAATTTAATTCTTTTTCATTATACAGAGCCAGTGAGTAAAATTTATCATGTGCAAGACTTTTATTTTTACAATAATTTTTGTGGTACTCATGAATAATTTAAAGCAAAGCATCTCACCAGTTCGATTTCTAATAAATTTATAATCACCCTATAGCACATGGCATTTATATAGAATTTTTAGTGTAATTCCTTTATTCGCTTAAAAGATTTGTATGTGTTTGGGGTTGTTATATACTTGAAATTATATACATATAATTTCATAAGTGAATTATCAAGATACTAAAAATAGGAATGATATAAGTGCTGAAATAAATGAAACGGATTCTCCCTAACAATATTTAAAGATTGAAAGGGAATTGCCTATTATTTTATTCTACAAATTGAATGATTGCCATGGGAGCACAGTCCCCTTTTCTATATCCGTATTTTAGAATTCTTGTATAACCACCATTTCTATCTGCAAATTTTGGAGATATTTCAGTCATGATTTTATTTGTTGCGGATTCCGCACCACCTAACTTAGAAATAAGACGCCTTCTTGCATGTAAAGAATTTGCTTTTCCAGCGGTAACCATTTTTTCTATTATAGGTCTTAATTCTTTCGCTTTTGGTAGCGTAGTTTTGATTTGTCCATTATTTATAAGAGATATACAAAGGTTTCTAAGTAGACTCTTTCTATGAGCGGTGCTTCTTGATAATGTTCTGTAACTTTTTCTATGGTGCATAATAATATTTTTTATTTATTATCAGATAAATGTTCAGTTATAATCGCTTCAATATCTTCTGGTGGCCATTCTTTGACTTCGATACCAAAAGATAAATCCATTTTAACTAAAATATCTTTTATCTCATTTAAGGATTTTCTTCCAAAATTTGCTGTTTTTAACATCTGAGCTTCTGTCTTAGTGACTAAATCTCCTATGTATTTTATATTTTCGTTTTTTAAACAATTATATGACCTTACAGATAATTCTAAATCACTCACTTTTCGTAATAAATTAACGTTGAATGGTAATTTTTTCTCTTCAGGTTTTATTATTTCTTCTACATCTTTAAAATTAATAAAGACTTGAAGCTGCTCTTGCAGTATTTTTGCAGCATATCCTATTGCTGTTTCTGGTGTAATAGAACCATTAGTTTCTAAATCTAATATTAGTTTATCATACTCAGTCTTGGATCCCACACGAGTATTTTCAACATGAAAAAAGCATTTTAATACAGGAGAAAATATTGAATCTATCAATATAAAGTCATTTCCATAATCTAAATCTTCATGATCATTTGCAAATTTATAACCTTTTGAAGATGTTATTACTAATTCCATATTCAAATTTATATCTTTAGTAATATTACAAATTACAAAATCTTCATTTACTACTTCAAACCCTGTGGAAGTAGCGATTGCACTAGCTTTTACAGGACCTTTTCCAGATGCTGTTATCTGTACTTTTTTATGTTTAAAACAAGTGTTTCCTTTGAAAACTATAGATTTTAGATTTAGGATAATGTTTAAAACATCTTCCATAACACCATCTATAGAAGAATACTCATGATCAATACCTTCTATCTTAACCGCACATATTGCAGTTCCTTGTAGAGATGATAATAAAACCCTTCTCAATGTATTGCCAAGGGTAGTTCCAAAACCTTTTTCTAATGGAGCAATTACAAATTTTGCTGAATTAGTATCTGTTTCTTTTACAGAGTAATCCACTGGTTTTACAAGAGTAGACCAGTTTAAAGGATTGCTTGCTGATTCCGCTGATTCCATTTTAATACCTTATTTATTAAACTCTTCTTTTTTTAGGTGGACGTGTACCATTATGAGGAACTGGTGTCTTATCCTTTATCACCGTCACATTTAAGCCAGCGGATACTAATCCTCTTACAGCAGCTTCTCTTCCTGTACCAGGTCCATTTATCTCTATAGATATATTTTTCATGCTAAATTCTGACATAGCTTTTTTTGCTGCTTCTTCTGCTGCAACTTGTGCCGCATAAGGAGTTGATTTTCTTGATCCTTTAAATCCATTGCACCCAGCTGATGACCAAGTGAGTGTTTCACCTTGGTTATTGGTAATAGTAATAATGGTATTATTGAACGTAGCTGATATATGAGCAATGCCAATATTTACGTTTCTATTTTTTTTCTTAACCTTAACCATGAAAATTGCTAAATTATTTTGTTACTTTTTTCTTTCCTGCTATCGCGACAGCTTTACCTTTTCTAGTTCTAGCATTTGTGCTAGTTCTTTGGCCTCGTACAGGTAATTTTCTCAAATGACGCATACCTCTGTAGGATTTTATATCTATAAGATTTTTAATATTAGTTAATCTTTCTGATTTTAAATCACCTTCAACAATAAAGTTTGCATCGACTACTTCTCTGAGTTTCCTTACTTGATCGTCAGAAAGTCGTTCTACCCTAATATCAGGATCCACATTTGCTTTTTTGCAAACAGTAGATGAATTATGCTTACCTATCCCATAAATATATGTTAATGAAATAGATATTTTTTTCCTTGGCGGGATATTTACACCGGCAATACGTGCCACAACTAAACCTCGTTATACTAAAATGAAATATTAAATGAGATTCTATATAGTTAATTACATAAGTCAAGTATTTTTGACTTATATGTTACTTATTTTTAATATCTTATTAAAGCACTGCCCCATGTCATGCCACCTCCTATAGAAGCCATTGCTATTAAATCACCCCTTTTGATTTTTTCGTTCTTTATATAGCTGTCTAATGCTAATGGTATGGATGCTGCGGATGTATTGGCGTGATGTTCTACAGTTGAAACAGCTTTGTTTTCTTCTATAGACAATTTTTCTCTAACAGCTTGAATTATTCTATTATTGGCTTGATGTAATATCATCCAATCTAAATCTTTTATGGAGAAGTTATTTTTATCCAAAGTATTTTTAATCAAGTATGTCATTTTTGTAACGGCATGTTTAAATACCTCTCTACCATTCATGGTCATTTTACTGTCGAGATTTCCTTTGGAGACACCTCCATCAACTTTTAATAAATCTATATACCTACCATCTGAGAATAAATCTATGTCTAACACGCCATTGTTGATTTCAGACTCTTGTTTTTCTAATATTACAGCTCCTGCACCATCTCCAAATAATACGCATGTGTCTCTATCGGTCCAATCTAAAATTCTAGACATTGTTTCTGCGCCTATAACTGCGATTTTTTTTGCTTGTCCACTTTTTATCATTGAATCTGCTACGCAAAGTGCATATATAAATCCTGAGCAAACTGCTTGAATATCAAAAGCGAATCCCTTTAGTAAATTTATCTTTTCTTGGATTTTTACAGCTGTTGATGGGAATACGAGATCTGGTGTTGTGGTTGCGACAATTATACCGTCCAACTCTTGTTCACTTATATTTGATGTGCTTAATGCGTTTATTAGAGCATTTGCACCCAGGTCTGATGTAAATTGGTTATCTTCTGCGATATATCTTTTTGTTATTCCAGTTCTGGTTCTTATCCAATGATCAGAGGTATCGAGTGTAGATGGTAATTCGTCATTTGTCATGACGCGTTTTGGCAAATAACTTCCCACAGCGGCTATTTTGGAAAATATCATTTTAGTTCATACCCAAGATTTTTGCTGAGGTTTTTTTTATTTTATCAACAAAATTTAGGCCTATGCCCACTTCTTCGAAATTATGTATTTCTTCTAGAATTTTTTTATTTATATCGTTCTTATGTAATTGATAAGCTTTTTCGATGGCGTTAACCACACCTTCTGTAATAGATGATCCATGGCTTTTTACTACAACTCCATTCAATCCGATAAACATAGCGCCATTGTTTTTATTGGGGTCAATTACCTCAAAAGCTTTTTGTAGATATGGCTTTATTGGTTTTGCGCATAATTTAATAAACCAATTTCCATTTGAAATAGATTCTTTTACTAATTGTACACATGCGTTTGCAGTTCCTTCGGAAGATTTTAAAAATATATTTCCACAAAATCCATCGGTAACAACAACATCAGCTTTTCCTTCAACTATTTCATGAGCTTCTATAAATCCAATGAAATTTAATCCAGATTTTTCTAATATTTCATATGTTTTTTGTTCTAACTCTCTTCCTTTTGTTGACTCTGTGCCTATATTTAAAATTCCTATCCTAGGATTTTTTTTGTTTAGTAGAGTCTTTGCAAAGCAACTTCCCATTAAGGCGAAGTGAAATAAATTAACGTAATCACATTCTATATTTGCTCCCATATCTAGAATTACTGCTTTTTCGTTCTTTAAACAGGGGAATATACCAGCGATAGCGGGTCTTTTGACTTCTTCTAAAGTATCTAAAATCATCTTTGACATCAACATTAATGCCCCAGTGTTTCCAGATGAGACAGCTGCATGTGCTGAGCCGTTTTTGACAGCATCAATAGATTTTTTCATACTAGAGTCTTTTCCTTTTCTCCAGGCATCCAAAGGTTTATCTTCATCTGATATGGTTGTGGGGCAATCTAGTAACTTATAGCTATCTTTTTCTATATTGTATTCGATTATTTTTGGTAATATCAGTGATTTTATCCCATATATTTCAAAAAAAACATCATCTCTTCGTGTTAAAAATATACTTATGGCTTCTATCACTGAATTTGGAGCATTGGCCCCTCCCATTGCATCTATACTGATAACAATTTTAGACATGCTTTTATTTTTACTATTTGTTTGCTTCTGAAGTATCTTTTGTCTTTGGTGTTACTTCTGATTCTTTTTGATCCTCTTTTTGATCCTCTTTTTGATCCTCTTTTTGATCTTTTTGTTTTATTTTGATAATTTGTTTACCACGATAATAACCATCTTTAAGAGAAATGTGGTGAGGTAATTTTGGTTCACCAGTCACAGAATCATAAGATATAGTAATTTTTTGTAGTTTATCATGGGATCTTCTGTGATTCCTCCTTGATTTAGAGGTCTTACTCTTTGGTACAGCCATAATATTAATTCTAGAATTTTATTTAGGAGTGCATTGTATAATAAAAGAAAAATAAAATCCAGAAATAAAAATAAGGCCTAATGTATAGGTGAATTTTATTATTTTTCGTTAGCATGGCATATTGCATTAGAGCAAATATAATGATAGCCTATTCTTATCGTTTTTTAGCAATAAATTTCACATGGATAAAAAGATATTTTTTACTAATATGTTACGTTCTGGAGTAATCATGGATGTTATGAATGAAGAGCAAGCTAAGATAGCTGAAGACTCTGGTGCATCCGCGGTTATGGCTCTTGAGAGAATCCCTGCTTTGATAATTAGAGATGGAGGGATAGCAAGAGCTAGTGACCCATCTATGATTAGAAAAATTCAAAAAGCTGTAACTATTCCTGTCATGGCAAAATGTAGAATAGGGCATATATCTGAGGCAAAAATTCTAGAAGTTCTTGAGGTAGATTGCATTGATGAAAGTGAAGTTTTGACAATTGCAGATGAAGAATCTTATATAGATAAGAATAAGTTTAAAATACCTTTTGTATGTGGTTGTAAAAATTTAAGAGAAGCTCTTAGAAGAATACATGAGGGTGCGGCGCTTATACGTTGCAAAGGTGAACCAGGGACAGGTGATATAAAAGAAGCTGTAAGACATTTGAAGTCTGTAAAAAAAGAGATTCAAGAATTAAAATTACTTAATGATTCAGAAATAAGAGATAAGGCCAAAAATTATGGAGTAAGCTTTGAATTGATTAATGAAGTGAGAGAAAAGCAATCGCTTCCAGTTCCTTTCTTTGCGGCTGGAGGTATTGCTACACCTGCTGATGCAGCTTTATGTATGGAATTAGGTGCTCAATCCGTTTTCGTTGGAAGTGGTATATTTTTAAGTTCGAATCCTAAAAAAAGAGCTAAAGCTATAGTAGATGCTGTAAGTTACTGGAATGATCCAAAAAAATTAGCAGAAATTTCTTCAGACCTTGGAGAAGGAATGAAGTGAAAAAAATAGGAGTTTTTCTATATCAAGGTGCTGGAAATCTTCATATTAAGGCATTGGTAGATTTAGGATTTGACCCTGTTGCCATAGATTATGACTCTAAATTCCCATATGAAGTAGATGGTTTGATACTCCCTGGAGGTGAAAGTTCTGTGCAGTATATTTACTGCAAACAAAATGGTATGTTTGAAAAAATCATAGAATTCGCTTCTTCTAAAAAACCTATATTAGGCACATGTGCTGGGGCAATTTTACTATCAAATTACACTTCTGAAAAAGTAAATGGCATGAAGTTGATTGATATAAAGATAGCAAGGAATTTTTATGGACCTCAACTTAAAAGTGGAATGATGAAAAGTGATACAGGGCGTGATGTATTTTTTATTAGAGCTCCTGGTATATTGGATGTTGGAAAAAATGTTCAAATTTTAGATACTTATAAAAAATCACCTATTTTTGTAAAATATAACAATATATACTGCACAATATTTCATCCAGAATTACATAAGCGTGATAGTAATAATGAGATATATCAAATTTTCAATGATACAATAAAAATTTAAAATATTTGACCATATTATTTAAAAGTATTATTATATTTATAATATTCAATTTAAGGAGTTTGATAATGAATAAATTACTAGTCACAGCATGCGTAATATCTTTTATTGCTGTTGGGTGTACACATAAGCCTTCTGGCAGTTCTAATTCAGGATATTCTGGTGATGATATAAACTCTATATCAAAATCTACATTTGAAGATCTTGAAAATAAAGTTGGAGATAGAGTATTTTTTGCTGTAAATAGTTCTTCTTTGAGTGATGTAGCAAAAGAAGTTTTAAAAAGACAGATTGAATTTATGAAAAAACATTCACATCTGAAATTTGTACTTGAAGGGTATTGTGATAAACGAGGTACTGTTGAATACAACCTTGCTCTTGGAGAAAGACGTGCAAATAGTGTTAAAGAATTTTTGGCAAGTCACGGCCTTAATTCAGACAGATTGACTGTTATTAGTTTTGGTAAAGAAAGACCTGCTGTAATGGGAGATAGTCAAGAAGCTTATAGACAAAACAGAAGAGTTGTCACTGTTATTAGATAATTTATCTTTTGATAATTAGAGGCGAAATTAGGGGTTGTTATCTCTTTTTCGTCTTTTTTTATTATATCAAAAAAAATTTATGTCAGAATCTAAAGTTAGAATATCAAAATTCCTCTCTTTGCATGGGGTATGCTCCAGAAGAGAAGCAGAAAGGCTGATCTTAGATGGATGTGTAAGAGTTAATCAATCAATTTTAAAGACACCAGTTTACTTTATAAATGACGAAGATGAAGTTTTTGTAAAAAACAAATTGGTTAAAAAAGTAAACAGAGTTCGTTTATGGAAATATTTCAAACCTAAATGCGTTATTACAACTCATAAAGATGAATTTCAAAGAACTACTTTATTTGAAACGCTGCCAAAAGAATTAGGCAGGGTTATCTCAGTTGGAAGATTAGATTATAAAACAGAAGGTCTGATATTACTAACTAACAATGGCGAATTATCAAGAACATTGGAATTACCTAAGACAAATTTAAAAAGAACTTATTTATGTAAAGCGCATGGTTCAATGCCAAATAACATGATAAATGAACTAGAAATGGGTTTGAAAATAGGGGAAGTTCAATATGCGTCTATACGAGTTGAGTTTATTAGAAATAAGGGGTCTAATAATTGGTATAAAATTATTTTAACAGAAGGAAAAAATAGAGAAATCAGGAATGTTTTTGAATATTATAATATGCAAGTGAGTAGGCTTATTAGGTTGTCATTTGGAGAATTCAGTGCGGGAAACATGAAGGATGGTGACCTAATTGAAATAGATGAGCTTCAATTTAAGAAATATTTATAAAAAAATGATATTTAACTAAATAATTGTATAATTGTATTTTTTAGTTAGTATTTTAGTGTAATAACTTCATTTGTGATGATAATTGATTGTTTTAATTGATTATTGAGATATACTGTTAAGAGATGCTGTCAGGATATGAGATTTTTTTTGATGATTTTATGGGTAGATAAAATAAGATGTTTTCAAATTTTAATATAGTATATAAAGATTTTAAAATGGAGTGTCATAAAATTCATTCTTTTATGGCTATAGCAATAATTACAACTAATATTTTTATTTTTTTGGTAAATGGGGTAGAGAATTCGTATTTTATAAAAGTCATTTCATCTTTAATGTATAGATTATGAAAAAAAGAAATGAGATTAAAGAATATTCATTAGAATCATTTGCTCAATCAATTGCTCATGATGTAACTTCTCCATTAGCAACAAATGTTATGTCTCTCGAATTGATAGAGATGGCATTAGATAACAAAGAATATGATGAGATAAGAGGGTATGTTTCTAGAATGAGAGAGTATAACAAATCTGCGATGCAAGATGTTCAAATTATCTTAAATGCAATAGGTGATGTGAAGGACATTGAAGATTGTGGAGAATATTCTGTTGTAAAATGTATAGGAGGAGCTATACAAGGATTTTACATGAATAAAGAGCAAAGGGATCGTATATTTTTTGATGATAGTAATGATTATTTGTTTTCTGGATCAGAAATATTATTCAGACATATTATTTTTAATTTATTGCATAACTTTTTTAAATATTCTGGTAATACATCAATATTAAAAATATACATAAAAAATAACAAAATACATTTGAAGGATGATGGATATGGTATCAAACCTGATATTTTAAATCATTTGTTTGAAAAACATGTGTCGAGTACATATAATGCTATAGGGTTGAGTTTTTGCAAAGAAGCTATTGGTAAAATGGATGGTGATATAACTTGTATAAGTGATGAAGGGAAGGGGTCAGAATTTATAATTAGTTTCAATTAATTATATATTGATAATGTTTTTGCAAATGATATACTAAATTCTGCTGTACTAGGGTAGTTTAATCGGTAACTTTATTTTATTATGTATATAAATTTTTTTAAAAACATCTTTCAAATGAAAAAAAACATTTTACTTTTTCTACTGCTAGCTAGTTCGTTTTATATTAATGGATGCGTATTTTTAGGTATAGCAACTACTGCTGCAACTGGTGCTGCAATTGTGGAAGAGAGATCTTTGGGCGGCATGGTAGATGATAAGGTGATTTATGCAAAAACAAAGCATGAGTTTACAAAAGAGCATATAGGAACTTCTTATGATTCTGTAAAGATTTTGGTATATGAGGGTAGGGTTTTATTATTTGGATATGTTAAGTCATTAGAATTGAAAGAAAAGGCTGAAAAATTAGCATGGCTTACAAGAGGTGTTAAGGAAGTTATTAATGATATTGGTGTGCAAAATGTATCGAATTTCCCTAAAGATTTATGGATAAGTGCCAAGCTAAAAACTTTATTGGTAACTAATAAAAGTTTGCATTCTGTAAATTATGATTATTCTGTTTATGGTGGTGTAATTTATTTAATGGGTATTGCACGTACTCAGAGTGAGATTGATATTTTAATTAAGCTTTGTGGTTCAGTAAAGGGTGTTAAAAAAGTAAAAAATTATATTATTGTTAAAGATGATATTAGGAGAGGCTAAATATTTGTTTTTACTTTATTTTTAGCTCCTCTTCTTTAATTGCCCCTTCTCTTATTATGTTTATTTTGTTGTTTTGCACTTCTATAATAGTTGAGGGAGTCGCGTGTGGTGTTGTGGGTCCTGAGATATAGCTATCTATTTTATTGTTAAATAATGTTTTAATATTAGATATGTCGTTGATATTTTCTTCTTTTGAAATATTAGCACTTGTTGCTATAATAGGTCTTTTTAAGGAGCTACAAATATCATGTATTAACTTTGAATTAGGAATCCTTACACCCAATTTATTATTTTTTATAAGAATTTCAGGTAAAGATTTTGTTTTTATTTTAGATAATATAGTTAAAGGACCTGGCCAAAATTTCTTTGCTAACGCTATTTCTTTTTCACAAAAGTTCATATAAAAATTTGCCATATCAAAATCAGCAAAAAAGATTGGGAAGGGTTTGTTTAGTTCTCTTTTCTTTATATTATATATTTTTTTTATTGCCGTTTCATTTGTTGCATCGCATGAAATAGCAAATAAAGTATCTGTTGGAATGCATAATATCCCACCGGACTTTAATAGATTTACGATTTTTGTTATATTATAAAGCTGCATTTTATATTTTATTTGCGTTTAGTACATCACCCATTAGATAAAGTGATCCACATATTATTATTCTAAATTTTTGATTTGGAAAGATATTAATGCATTTGTGTATAGCTTCTGTTATTGAAGCACAGGATGTTACTGGTATTTTTAATTTTACTGCTTCATCTTCTATTTTCTGTGGATTTTCGCTTTCTGGTTCAAATTCTACTGGAACAGCAAAGAGATGTTCAATTTTATTGCGAAAAGGTAATAAAAACCCCTTTATATCCCTTTGCCTTGTTCTTCCATTGATTAATATTGTTTTCATTTTTGGCAACGTATCTATTGTGGCAGCTATCATTTGTGCGGCCATTGTATTATGGGCGCCATCTATTAATAGTTCGCTACCATTTGGTAATAAGGAATACAACACTCCTTTAGTTATTTTCTCCATTCTAGCTGGCCAATAAGTTTTTAATAACCCTTCTTCTATATTGGCATCGGAAATAGTGTAGCTAGTATCCAATTGTTTAATTGCAGCAATTGCAGTAGAAGCATTTAATATTTGATGTATGCCAATCAGCTTTGGTAATGGGAAATTTATTGATGAGTTATCACTAAAATTTAAAAACGAAAATCCAGTTTCATTTTTATGAAAATTCCAATCTTCGTTGCATATATATGATTTATTATTTAATTTATTACATGTGTCTTTAAAATAATTTCGTATTTTTTCTTCTTGCCAGCTAATGACACATTGTGAATTTTCTTTAATAATACCAGCTTTTTCTTTGGCTATATCTAAAAGAGAATCACCTAAAAATTCCATATGATCAAATGAAATGGTTGTAATAATGCTCATTAATGGTGATGTGACTAAATTAGTAGCATCTAACCTTCCACCCAAACCAGTTTCTAACAATACTACATCAGCTGCATAACGAGAAAATACTAAAAATGCTGCAACTGTTGTTGCTTCATAAAATGTTAAATTAAGGTCTTGAGATCTCAATCGGCATTCTTCCATGACTTCAAAGATTTGTTTGTCAGATATTTCTTTGTTGGAAATTACTATTCTTTCATTAAATCTTAGTAAATGTGGAGATGTATATTGATGGACTTTATATCCTGCAGAATTAAAGATATATCTTAAAAATGCTATAGTAGATCCTTTTCCATTTGTTCCAGCGACATGGATCACAGGTGGCAATTTGTTTTGAGGATTATCAAATCTTTCCAAAATAGTTTTAATTCTATTTAATTTCAAATCTATGAAACTTCTTGTAAATGGATTTGGCCAATGAGGCATTGTTACCATAAATTAATCAAATTTTATTGAGATTATATGTAATTTAACATATAACAATACTCATATAAACGAGATATTTAAGTATATGCAAGGGCAAAGAGCAATAAAAGTTGGTAATTTTGAAATCGCTAACAACAAACCAATAACATTAATTGCTGGTCCATGCCAGATGGAATCTAGGGAGCATGCATTAAAGATGGCTATGGATATAAAGGATATAGCAAAGAAAAATGCTGTGAATTTTATTTTCAAAACATCATTTGATAAAGCAAATAGGACTTCTATTGATGGAAAAAGAGGAATTGGTTTAGAAGCATCATTAAGTATATTTAAAGAAATAAAAGAAAAAGTAGGTTGCCCACTCCTAACTGATGTTCATTTAGAGAATCAGTGTATGATTTTATCTGAAGTGATAGATGTATTGCAAATACCAGCTTTTTTATGTAGACAGACTGATTTATTGGTGGCTGCTGCTAAAACAGGAAAAGTTATTAATATTAAAAAAGGGCAATTTTTAGCTCCATGGGATGTTATAAACATCACTAAGAAAATGATAGCTTCAGGAAATGATCAATTATTGCTTACAGAGAGAGGTGTATCATTCGGATATAATACATTGATCAATGATATGAGGGGACTAGAAATAATGAAGAAAACTGGTTTTCCTGTAGTATTTGATGCAACGCATTCAACTCAACAACCTGGAGGTCAAGGTAATCAAAGTGGTGGACAAAGAGAATTTATTAAACCTTTAGCAAGAGCTGCTACTGCAGTAGGTGTTGCAGCTGTTTTTGTTGAAACTCATGAAAATCCAGATATAGCTCCAAGTGATGGCGCTTGTATGTTACCATTAAATAAATTGGATCAATTAATTCAAGAAATAATGGCTTTTGATCGTATTTCTAAAAAATATATAGAGTAAATGCAAAAAAGCACTGATCAATTAAAAATTATTTGTCAAAATAAAAAGGCTTATTACGAATATTTTATAGAAGATAAGTTGGAAGTGGGGATTGTTCTTAAGGGCAGTGAGGTGAAATCTTTGAGATTTTCTGGCGGAAGTATAGCTGAATCATATGCTGATAGTATTGGAAATGAGATATTTTTATTAGGCTCTTATATTGAAGAGTATGATAAGGCGAAAGCTTTTAATCATTATTCAAGAAGAAATAGAAAATTATTATTGCATAAAAAAGAAATAAAAAAGCTTATTGGACTAGTAAAAAGAAAGGGACACACTTTGATACCATTATCATTATATTTCAATCATAAAAATACTGTAAAGCTTTCGCTTGGTATAGCAAAGGGCAAGAAGAAGCACGATAAAAGGGAAGCAATAAAGGATAGAGAGTGGGAAAGAAGAAAAGCTAGAATACTGTGCGATAGATAATATGATCATATTCTCTATATAGGTACGAAATTTATCATATTGCTTAATGAATATGAAGTATTGACTAAATCAACATAGCTGTTTAAATTTATATAGTTATAATTCTTATAAAATGTTTTGAAGTGATGAAAAAACAGATGTTACATATTGGGGATTTATCACCTAATTTTAATGCCTATATAGATAATGGAAATAATATTACTCTTAATGAATTTCAAGGGAAAAATGTAGTGTTATATTTCTATCCAAAAGACGAAACACCTGGCTGTACAGTAGAGGCCAAAGAATTCTCTGAATTTATACAATATTTTCACAAGATTAATACTATGATCCTTGGAGTTTCAAAGGATAGTGTTGAAAGCCACGATAAATTTATTAAAAACAATAATTTATTATTTAATCTAATATCTGATGTTGAGCAGAGTATTTGTAATAAATATGATGTTATTAAGGAAAAAAAAATGTTTGGAAAAACATATCTTGGAATTGAGAGAAGTACTTTTCTAATAGATAAAGATGGATATATAAAATATATTTGGAGAAATGTGAAAGTTATGGGGCATGTTCAAAATGTATTAGAAGAAGCAAAAAAAATTTAAATAAGATAAGAGTCTAAATTATGGATAAAAAAGAAAATATAAAAAATGATATGCTGTTCGTAGATGGTGGTATGTTTCAAAAATGTGGGAAAGACGCAATTTTAAATAACAAATACTATGTTGATAAATCAAAGAAAATAGAATCGTTATCTACAAATGATTATGATGTTTTTGAAGTAACTGATATATCGGGTGGGAAAAAAGATCAAGATTTATGCATCAGAATTCTAAAAGACGCTACTTTGTTAAGATATGAAGCAATTAAAAAGATTATTTCAAACCCAATTGATAATTTCATTTGCCCAATTGATATTGGTATTATTGTTTTTGAGGATTCTGGTGAAGAGTTTATAGGAATTATTTACCCTAAAATTTTCGGAGTTACATTTGGAGAATTGATAGATAAAAAAGAAACATTTTCAGAAAAATATATAATCAAAAATGTTGTATCTAATATCAATGAAGTATTGAGAATATTACATGATTTAGATATTGAGCATGGTTCTATAAACTTAGATACAATACGTCTCACAAAGGATGGTGATGTTGTCTTAGATGAATGTTTTTTGTTTTTAGATATTAAGACATCTCCTATATATTATACGCCGGCATGTTCTGTAATAAATGTAAGTAGTTCTTTTGGTGAACCTCAATCTGACTATTATGCTTTGGGTATTGTATGTTTAGAACTTTTGATTGGAGAAAGAGTTAGTGGTTATAAAGATGATCAATTAAATGCAAAAAGGATTTATGAGGGTAGTTATAATTACTTTTTAAAAGGTCAAATTATCACAGGAACTATAAAAAAAATTATTCAAGGTTTGTTACAAGATAATAAGGATGATAGATTTGGATATAAATAATTATTTGATACACCAAATTTAAATAGTATTAAATTGCCTGAGAAAAAAAAGGATTTTGATTCACCTATTATTTTTTGTGGAAAAGAAATTTATTTTTTAAAAGAATTCGCTTTTGAAATCTCTCGTAATCATAAAGGAAGTAAAGAATTGGTGATTTCTGGGAGATTGAAAGAGCATATTAATCAAAATTGTAAAGATGAAAAAATTGTTAATAATATTAATTTAGCAATCGATAATTGGAAAAATTTAGATGTGAGGAATAGTGATAAATATGAATTATATCAAGAATTTTTTATTGCAAATATTGTGCAAATCTTATCATCACAATCATTTATGGTTATAGAGGATCTTGTTGTATGTTTTGAAAAATATTATATATCAAATTTGATACTTACTTTAATAAAAGGGAAAAGAAAGGGTGAGTTGTTGTTATTAGAAAGGGTGGTAAATCATTTTTCTTTTTTTATGAAGAATGAAAATATGGAGCGATATGAATTTATCAAAATATATAAGGAGATTTATAAAAAAAGAAATGGTGATTTTGTATCTAAGATAATAGAAACGATACATGTATTATATCCTTCTTTTCAGTGTATGTATGAATTTGAGAAAAATAAAATTGTTCTGAATTTAAGGGATATGATATTAGCTTTTGAAAAAAGTAAAATAAATGATGAAAATTTTTTCTCCAATACATACCTATTGCCATTTTTATATTCTAGATTAGAAGATTATAATTGGGAAAATGAATGTAATAAATATAACATAAAATTTCGATTTTATTATGATAGTAGAGTTATTTGTCTTCTTAGTATTTTTGCAGATTTACAAGAGAAATATAAGATTCGCAAATTAATATATTTGTTTGAATTATTTTTTGAAAAAATTAATTTAATATTGCCTAGAGTTATATCGAATAAATATGTAAGAGAAGAAATAGAAAGCAATATTGAAAAGATAGATGGTAACTTATTTGAACTGAAAAACACTGTTTTTAATCAAGATATAATAAGCAAAGATGCTTTAGATTTGGATAAGGTTATAAATAAAACAAGGAAAATTAAGATGGAGGCGCAATCTATTCTTTTTGATTTGGAAAAGAGAGATATATTAAAAGAAAAGGCAATGAATTTCACACTTTCTATTACTTATGTTGTGTTTTTTCTTGTAATAATTTATAACTCAATATTTTATTGGGATATTTTTTGAAATGAATAAGTTTTTTTTGATTTATACGAATAACAAAATTGAAAATCCAGAGGATGTTCTTTCACAAACTATTATACTTCGTGATAAATTTTCATTTTTGGCATTTTTATTGACTCCTGTTTGGTTATTGTATCATAAATTATGGAAGTATTTTTTTACATATTTAGTATTTGTTCCAGGTGTTACTTTTTTGATGATGTCTTTTGATAATTTGTTTTTCAAAGATTATCTTGTGCAATTTATATCATATGCCTTTGCAATATATATAGCGATATACAGTACATCCATTTTGCATAAAAAGCTTCAAGACAAGGATTATTCCCTGGTGTCTGTTATATACGCCAATAACAAAGAAGAAGCTATGGTTAAATACATGAATTATCTTTGATTGGGCTTACAAATCATCACGAGCATAATCTATCGATTCTTCAAAAGGATATTGTATTTTATAATTATCCTCAAGATCTATCTCTAACAAATGACTCATGTTTTGTTTTTCTGTAGGTAACTCCTCAAAAATTTGACGAATTTCGTAATCATTACCAGCATCTATATTCATTTTTTCAATTATTTTTTCCAATTGAACAAAAGACCTCTCCTCTTTCGGTATCATCTCAAATACTTTTAATTGAGAATATGAGATTTTTGGAATTTTCAGAAATATTGATAAATTTCTTTCACTGCTTGGTAATAAATTAAAAATATCAGAAACATCATAATCTACAGTATTTGGAATTTTATCTAAATTACTCATAGTCCTTTCACTATCAGGTAGAAGTGAGAAAATAGAGATTTGATTAAAATTAAACTCTTTCTGTTTTATAATATCACTCATATCAAAAATATTTGCTTTGTCATTCAGCAGAGACAATACCCATGCTTGAGTACCAATTAAACATTCAATATTTAGCAAAGATTTATATAATTCATCCACTTCTTCTTTTGTTAATTGTAATTTTGGTATATCGAGTAGTTCTCGAATATGACCTACGTTGCTAGAACTTGTCACTTGTGTCATTCCTATCGCATGAATGAAGCTTATTTTAACATCAATTTCCTTTACAGCATATCTATTTGCAATTTCAAATACTTTTTTATGTAATGCAGAGCCAACATTATAACTCATATTGTAAACGCCATATACTTGGTAATCAATTCCATGTTGTTTAGAGTATTGGTAAACTTCTTCATCCCATATATCAGAAAAGAAACTGCATCCAAAAGAATTTTGGATTGCAACAGGTTTAGGTAAATCTTTTGTTTCCAATTGTAGCAATTGATCTATGTTTACATTAGTAACTCCGATAGATTGTATTTTTCCTGAATTGTAAATATCAGTAAGATCTAACAAAAATTGCTGATTTATATCTTCATAAGAAAGGAAAAATGAGTCTAAGTAATCAGTTTGTAAAGACTCTAGTAAATAATCTATACACTCTTTTAGGCTTATCTCCTTATTTATGCTGCATGGCATGCTTTGTATATAGAAATCACTTCTTTGTAATACTCTTTTACCAATATTTTCACCATATAGATCATTCAGAACCAAACCTATTTTATACGGGTTAAATTCATAATGATCATGAATATCTATATTTCTAAACCCCTCTAAAATTGCTGTTCTTAGTGAATTATTTTTAATATCGAAATCATACAAAGATATGTTTTCATCAGATGATTCTGTAATACTAAGTTCTTTTGTCAAAACCGTATAAGGATGCGAAGGTGAATCTGTCCCAGACCATTTGGTACCATAGAATACTTTTCTCATAAATCTATTGATTGTTTATTTTACTTCCAAAAATACAACCTAGCATTCATTTCTTTGTTTAACAATAATAAATAAGTTTTTGTCACCACTCTAACTTGTTCCCTAAATAGTCAACAAAGCTTCCTGTTTCGTAGTTAGTAGCATTTTTGAGTACCTCTACCATACCTTTCACACTCTCATCAATTTCTATGAGTGCATTATTTCCGCCCATGTCTGTTTTTACCCATCCAGGATGCATCATTAGCAATTTGACTCCACTACCTTTTAATTCTATAGATGCAATCTTCATTGATGCATTAAGTGCTGCTTTGCTTGTTCTATAGCTATATCTGCCGTGAGTGGTATAAGAGGAAATACTTCCAGCGATTGATGACATAATCATCACAACCTTTTTATCACTAAGCAAAATCACATCTATTAAATTTTGTAATAGCATCAATGGACCAACGACATTGGTATTGAAGGTTTTCATCAAATCTTCTTGCGTAACTTGCTCTATAGAACTTTCTCTCTCTATAAGTATTCCAGAGTTTATTATTAAATGGTCTATTTTTTTGCCAGCAAGATTATCTTTTAGTTTTATAATGCTATTTTGATCTGTAATTTCTAAATTCAGCAAGTTCAGATTTTCATTTTCTTTTGAGAGATTTATCAATTCAACACTACTTTCTGGATTACGATATGTTGCAATAATATTAGCTGTGTTTTTCTGAGTTAACATTTCTTTAAGTAAACCAAATCCTAACCCTCTATTCGCTCCAATTATCAGTATATTATCTAATGTCATGATTTTTTAACCAATATATTTATTGTGCCTATTTCCAATTTAATGTCTTTACCATTATTATCATCGTATAGAGATAAAGAGGTTGATAATGTCTGTTCCTTTATATACTCATTCCAGTTAGAAATAGAGGTTTTTATTATCTGGTTATCACTGCCGATTTGCACTTCAATTTTATCAGTTATGTCCAGATCCAGTTCTTTTCTTAATTGCTGAATAGCTCTGACTATATCTCTGGTAATTCCCTCCTCTTGCAACTTCTCTGTTATGTTCAGATCCAATAGAACTAATGCATCATTTGTTGGTAATGCTTGGGTATTATGTTTGAACTCCTCTTTTGGCTCCAGATGCAGTTCGAATTCATCAGCATTTAGCATATTATCTAATATTTTCACTTTATCATCTATTATTTCCCAATCGCCACTTTTGCTTGCAGATAATATATTTTTTATTTGATTTGGTAATCTTTTTGCTAAATTAGAGAAATTGATTTTTAATTTATAATCAGCGTATTTTAAAATATCCTCTTTGCCTAGGTTAACCCACTCTTTTACATTGATTTCATCTAACACTAACTGCTTAAGATCTTCAGATAAAGTGCTATCTGCTACTCCTATGAAAACTACATTGGATAATGGTTGGCGTATTCTGATATTCTGCTCATTCCGTATTCTTAATGCGCAATTGCAGGCATCATGAACTTTTTCCATATTCTTGATTAGGATTTTATAATAAGGGATATCGTCAATTTTTGGGAATTTTTCCAGATGTACGCTTTGAGAAGTTTTATCCAAATTTGAAAATATAGCTTCGCTTATTAGTGGTAACATAGGGGAGATTGCTTTGACTAATATATGCAAAACTGAATATAATGTGTTGTACGCAAATGTTTTATCTTCATCCTTTTGATGTCTCCAAAATCTATCTCTTGACCTTCTTATATACCAGTTATTTAGTATATCTAAAAATTCCTTTACGGATTTTGTTGCTGATATAGTATCGTATTTGTCTAATGAAAATCTTATTGTATCAACAACATCCACTATTTTTGATAATATATATTTATCTAGTATATTATTTGAATGTGCATCAAGAGTGGGTTCAATATTATCAGCTTTCGCATAAATAGAGTAAAAATTAAAAGCATTATATAGTGGTTTGATCACTGTTTTTATAGCTTCTTTTATTCCTGTGGAATTTTTATCCATTACAAGTTCTTGTCCTTTCATTACAGGAGAAGAAATCATAAACCATCTCATTGCATCAGATCCGTATTTTTCAAACACCTCTTTAGGGTCTGGGTAATTTTTAAGACGTTTTGAAAGCTTTTGCCCTCCATCTCCTAATATTACTCCATGGCATATGCAATTTAGAAATGGTGGTTTATCAAATAATGCTGTTGATAATACCATCATGGTGTAAAACCATCCTCTGGTTTGAGCAAGATATTCAACTATGAAATCTGCTGGGAAATGCTCTTCAAACCAATTTTTGTTTTCAAAAGGGTAATGTGCTTGAGCGTAGGGCATAGAACCACTTTCAAACCAACAATCTAATATTTCAGAAACTCTGACTAAATTTGATTTTCCAGTTGGGTCACTTGGATTTTTTTTGGTTAGAGTGTCTATAAACGGTCTATGTAAGTCTTTTACTTTTACACCGAATGCTTCTTCAATTTCTTTAATGGATCCATATACTTCTGTATGTGGATATTTTGGGTCATCACTTTGCCAAACAGGTATTGGACATCCCCAAAATCTATTTCTTGATATGGACCAATCTCTAGCATTTTCTAGCCATTTGCCAAAAAGACCTTCTTTTATATGGCCTGGTATCCAGTTGATTTGTTTATTATTTTCTACCATTTTGTCTTTGATATCTGTAACTTTCAGATACCATGACGGGACTGCTTTATAAATTAATGGTGTGTCTGTTCTCCAACAATGTGGATAATTATGTATATATTGTTCTGTTTTTATCCATAATCCTTTTTGTTTTAAATTGATGATAACAGCATCATTACAATCAAATACATGCTTACCCTCATAATCTGTAACTGGATATGTGAATTTTCCAGATTCATCAACAGGGCATACTACTTCTATATCATTATCGCGACATAACTCTTGATCATCTTCACCAAATCCTGGAGCCATGTGCACTATACCTGTACCATCCTCGGTTGTTACAAAATCACCATGCAATATCTGGAAAGCATTTTTGTGATTTGCAAAATAATCAAAAGCAGGGGTGTATTTGAGTCCTATAAGATCACTCCCTTTAAGGTTTTTCACTACTTTATCGCCTAATTCTTTTTGATATTTACTCAATAAATTTTTGGCAATAATTATTATATTTTCATCTTTTTCTACAGCTACATACTCAATGTCTTTTCCAACTGCTACACCTAAATTTGATGGTAATGTCCATGGTGTTGTTGTCCATATTGCTAAATATGTTTTTTTATATCCAGAGATAAAGTTATTATTCTCTAACTCAAAGCACACTGTAAGTGCTTTACTTTTTTTCTCTCTATAGGAATTATCTATTTTTGTTTCAAAATCAGAAACGGATGATTGGCATGCCCAAGAATATGGCATTACTTTTACACTTTTATAAATAAGTCCTTTGTCATGAAGAGTTTTAAATGCCCAAAGCACACTCTCCATATAGCTTTTATCCATGGTTTTGTAACCATTTTCGAAATCAACCCATCTCCCTTGTCTTGTAACATATTCTTCCCACTCATCAGTATATTTCAGTACAGAAGTTTTGCAATAATCATTGAATTTCTCTATCCCATACTCTTCTATTGCAACTTTTCCAGATATATTCAGCATTTTTTCTGCATGCATTTCTGCGGGTAATCCATGACAATCCCATCCAAAGCGTCTTTCAACGGATTTACCGGCCATTGTCTGGTATCTTGCGAATAAATCTTTGATAAATCCTGTTAGTAAATGTCCATAATGTGGCAATCCATTTGCAAATGGGGGGCCATCATAAAATACAAATTCTTCATCTCCCCTAATACTTTTAGCAAAAGTATTTTCCTCTTTCCATTTATCGAGAACTTGCAATTCTATTTTTGCAAAATCATCGGCGCTTATGTCTATTTTTTTATGATTATCTGACATTTTTTTGTATGAAAAAAATTTTAGCATAATTGTAATAAAGTATATTTGTTTTGTCCATAAGATCTTTTGAGTGACACAAGATACAAAGACAACCCTAAGTTTGATTTAATGCAAAAAATATTTGACTATTGGAACAAATTTATGTATGATTCGCATAATAATTTAATATGTGTGTGAAATATGTCAAATTTACAAGAGAGTATTACGTTTTATGATAAGGAAATTGCTGATAATCATGGAATAAAAACTTATCCGGATTATCAAAAAACAAATGAAAAAATTACAAAGGGAAATTTAATAACAAAAGCAGAAGCTGAGTATGTTCTTAAGGGAGCTAGTACAACATCGGCTGATTATCAAACAGAGTTACTGGAACTTTTATTCGTTAGATCATTATTTACAGAAAAACCTAATAAAGATAATGTAAAGATATTAGCTGACGTTGTAAAAAGTAATGCGGTTACTAAGCAATAAGTTGTAGATTTTCTTCCAGACATTTTATTCGATTTGGAAAATTATTTTGAAACAGAAAAAAAATATAATGATACAATGAGCGCTTTGTATTCTGCGTTTGCAACAAAAATTCCTGATTTTATTGCTACTAGAAGTGATAGTGAAGTGATCGCTGTAGTAAAAAGAAGTTTTGATGCTGGAGTAGATATTGCAACAATTAAGAAAATTGCAGAAGCTAAAACTTTAACTGCAGAATATGCTAAATATATGCATGATATTATTACAATAGAATCAGGTAAATATAAGACATATGAAAATAGTACTTTAGAAAAAGATGAGTCAGAAGATTTGATGAGTTATGTAAAAAGCAAAGTAACAAATTCATCTCAGGATTTTATTCCTAATGATGATGAGCAAGATACTTGGTGGAATGATGTTGTGGTTAATGGTTATAATGCTGCTGTAACTACAGCAGCTGATCTAACAACAACGGTTGATCCAGTAAATGCTGCACCACAAGTAGATGCGAATACAAATACGCAACAACAGCAACAAACTACAGCCCGAGACCCTGTTGCTCCGACACAAGCCGCTGTGCCAAAAATTCCTAGGGAAAAAGTTAAGGATTATATCAAGAAGGTTTTTGGTGATACAGGTGGTGATAAATTAGGAGATTTAGGTAATGTGACAAATGTTGCTAAATTACTAAAAACCAAAAATACTGATGCCTTGGATCTTGTAACTTTTGCTAAAAACAAAGGTATAAATTTTGGTGATGATAAAACTATTGCTTTAGAACAAAAAAAGATTTTGATAAATGCTTTGGTTATATCATCTGTTATGCAAAAATCTTCTTTTATTAAAACTAATTCAAAAAAGTATAATGACTCTCAGGATAAAGAGGGAGCTTTAGATAAAATGTTAGATAATGGCGATAAGTCTGTAATGTCTAAGTTAGAATCTGCTCCAACTTGTTATTTTCAAGATAAGGGTACTAAGTATTTTGTAGTTGATATAAATGAAGCAAAAGACTTATTTGCTCATGTAAGGGTTGAGAATACCAAACCTTCTGAGTGTTCAAATGGTAAAAGCGTAGCTGGAGATTTACTTCCAGGAGTTAAAGAATTATTCGAATATACAGAAGCTATGCACGACAGTGGTGCTTTTGGTGAATTATAAATTTAAAAAATAGTAATTAATAGTGGGGAAATAATATGGCGGAAGAAGAAAAGGTAATACTTAGAAATAATGTATACAAGAGGTTTGGTGATACTGGTTATGGAGCGGCAAAAGAAATAATAAAATTGGATGGATATGGTATAGATGATCTGTTAGAAGGTGATATTATAGAGCTAAGCTCAGGTGAGAAAAATAAGCTTTTATTAGACTTTGCTAAATCTAGTAGCAGTACTATCAATGAGGTGATAAAGATAGTTTTATCGCATAATATTATGCAAAAGATTACAGATGAAACTCGTATTGAGGTTTTATCTTACGCTGCATCTGAAAAAAACTGGGCATTACTTGGAGCTTTATTGACAAAGCCTAATGCAAATTCAGGCATAAATCATTTTTTAGAAGGTATATCTAATAAAATTTTAAAAGAGCAGGTGTTGGAGAAAAATATTGAACCAGAAAGTATGGAGCTGATATTGCAAAACAAGCAATTCTCTAATAAAATGGATAACTTAATACCTAAGATGCCTACATTTGATTTTAAATTATTTTTTAAATCAGTATCTCCTGCTGTAGCCCAATATATAGCTTCTCAGTATATAAAAAAAGTGGATGCTAATTTTTTAAAGTTTGATAAAAATACTGAGAATCCGGAAAAAGTAAAAAAAATCATCGATACTATTGTTGAAGAAATAAATAGTGGAGAGACAGGATTTAAGGCTTTTATGTCAACATCCCCAGTTGTCGCAAATATTTTTTATAAATTTGTTAAACAAATTCATAATATTATTTCTGAAAAAAAGGATACTACCAATTCTTCTATACAAGACGTATTAAATTTATTCAGTGAATTAGAAGGTAAAATTTTGAAAAATTTTATCAATTCTACTGCAGAGAATACGCAAGTCATCAAAGATTTATTTAAAAATATTTTTTCTGAGGGAAATTTAAAAAATACAGAATTAAAAGCTTCATTTTATAAATTCATTGAATCTCTTGACGAAATAAAATTTGGTCTTGTAGAAAAATTTATTGGTAAAGAAGATACTAAAATGGTGTTGAATAATATCTTTTCTATCAATGGGTTAACTGGGTTAGATTTAGAGAAATTTGTCTATGATAGCTACATTGAAAAAGGAGAATCTTTTATTTTAGGGAAAATTTTCTCTATGGGTTTTGATATAGGGGGTGCAGAGGGTATTAAGAAGATATATTTAGATCTATTAGAAGCTGGGGCACCTAATCTTTCAGCTATATTAGGTGAATTATCTAAATCTAAATATATTGAAGAGCTGTCAAAAGATGATGAATTTAAAGAAGGAATAGAAACGAAGATAGAATTGAAAAAAGGTTCTAGTATAAAATATTTGGCATTACTTAGAAATATAAAAGAAAATTTACCTAAAGGTTTATTAAGTGAGGAAGCGAATGATATTTTAAATACACTTTTTAAAACAAAGGAAAATGATGATAGTGTTGAAGAAGAAAGTAGGGAGCTTGTACCCCCATCTTTCTCTTATAAAGCTGCGTACATATATGAATTTTCCCCAATAGCCAATTGGTTTAAACAGTTTAATAATGCGCTGTCTGAATGCAGTAAAGAAGATCTGACAGAATGCCAAAGACAATTAAGTAATCTTGAGAAAAAAGAGTCAGGTTGGAAGGGTGATCAAGATCTTGCAATACGTGAATTAAATCTTGAGAATAAATTTGTGGTTAAAGAGTTGCAATTAAAAATTAACGCATTATCTGGCAATCAATGTTTTGATGAAATACAACCCGGTATTTCAGAATGTTTTCCTAAATTTGGTGTTGGAATACTTGGATCAGGTTTGTTTTTTAGTCAAGCAATAGCTGGACAGGGTGTAGGTACAATAGCAGCAGTAGCAGCAGCAGCAGCAGCAGGGAAGGTAGTTATTGTAGGTGGTGTAGTAGTAGTAGTTGAATTTTTTTATTGTTATAAAGCTTTAAAAGCTACAAAAAATGATAGAGAGTGTACTGAAGAAGAATTAAATGCAGCAAAACTGAAAAAAGCAGAAGTAGAGAAAGCGGCAGCAGAAGCGGCAGACAAAGTAGAAGCAGAGAAAGTATCAAAAACTACAGAAGGTGGGCAAGATACTGAAGTGAGTGGTGAGGATAGCTTATCTACAGAAAATGATGCACAAACTGTGCAACAAGCTGAAGCTGAATTATAAAAATTTAATTAATAAAAAACAAAAGGGGATGTTATGAATAAATTATTTAATAGATCAATTGCAATTGCTTGTGTGGCTGTTGCTGTAGTATTTAACGCAGATGCTGCTCTTAAAGGAAAAGGTTCTCCTGTAGAAGGAGCTAAATTACCATCGCATAGTATGTATGATGTGAAAAGTCCTCACAGGGCTATGGAAGGCTTGGCTTCAAATCATATAAAAGCGATGGAATCTAAAATGAGTGAATTTGCAAGTTCTGCAAGTTCTGCGCATTCAACAGCTCAGACTATGTATCCTGGAGATCTCAAAGCTGGCTCTACTATAAATCCAGGTAAAGAGCTTCAATCTCTTAAAGATCTTCAAGTTAGCTTGAAAGCAAAAATAGGATCCCATAAATTTGGTGATAGATTGAATAAAATGTATACTGATCATAAAGCAAAAGTTGGTTTAATAAAATCAACTCATGATGCGAGAGGGACTGGTAAAGACCAAGTGACAAAACTTGCTTATGATACTGAAATTGCTCAGCTTAAATCAGATATTGGTAAGTTAGAGTTGAAAGTTTCACAAGGAAATATGGATACTAACCTAGCGACATTAGTATCTACGCACGCTAGTCTATTGAGTACTGCTGGTACTGCATTATTCAAACATACTTATTAAATTTTATGGATGGGGAGTTTTAAGTCATGACTCCTCTTTTTTTTAAGCTTAAAAATTAATAAATTATTCAAGTGTAAATTATGTACCTGATAATTTATATGTGCTAGAGTTATAATGTGAAATGCAATTGGGATATATGTATAAATTTGGAGTATCGATTTTATTTATAGTTGTAAATTTGTTTTTTTTGGATCTGTCTTTTTCTAAAGAAAAAATAAATCATTCAATTAATGGCACCATAGATTTTCAACTTCAAAAGGTGATTTTCGATGGTGTTACTGTATATAAAAGAGAGGAGTTAATATCTTTAATCAGACCTTTGATTGCAAAAAATCCAGATTTCAATTCAAAAAAATTACAAGAAGAAGTAAAATTAGCAATTCATAAAAAATATATCCAAGATGGATATGCAGGATCATTCGCTTATAAGGTGAGTTATAATAAGAAAAAAGGTACTTTAAATATATTTGCTTTAGAGGGAAGGGTGAGTTCATTTTATATACCGAAAGAGGCATTGAGAATCAAGTATGTTAGGGAATATGCCGATAAGATATTAAACATGCGAATTTTTAACATGAAGGAAGCAAAGCCTTATTTTGTTCATTTAAGAAATATATTAGGTTCTGGATCAGATTTTCATATAAATCTTTTGGATAAATTAGATGAAAAGGATATAAGTAAAACTATAGATATATTTTATGCCATTGATGCAAAGTATAAAGGTGTATTTTCTATTCATAATTATCGAACTCCCGATGAACATACTGAGAATGTATTTAAAGATACAGAATTGTTGACTAGGGGTAACTATTTTACTATGGGTGATTTGGTAATTAAAGTAAGGAATCCATGGAATACTCCTTCAAATATGAATGTAGGTACGTCTACCTCTGGTGATAAAAAGGAGAATAAGCTGTTTTTAACAAATGAGTATCAGATCAATCGTTACGGTACAAATTTTACAACTGTTGCAATGATAGATCAATTGAATTTTCATGTTAAGAAAAAGCTAAAAATGTTCCAAATTGGAATTCAGCACCCAATATTTTTTTCTAACAATAGTCATATGAAACTTTCTGCTAAATTGGAACATAATAGTTTTTCTTTTACTCCAAAAAAAGCAAGTGAACCACTGATACCTATACAAGGTAGAAGTTATATTACTAATAAAATAATACTTGGTAATCGTATTGCTAATGTTACTTCCAAGGGGCATGTACAAATATATGATTTTTCATATCATATGGGGAAAAGTAAGAAGAAGTATTTTGATTCCAAAGAAAGTCATAATATGAATTATCAAAAATTAGTATTTAATACTGAGCATCAATTTGATTTACCAAAAGATTTAAAGTTAAACCTCAATATCGATGGTCAATATGCAAATTCAATAATTCCTGATACAGAAACATATTCTCCAGCATTGACAAACGGGGGTAAGGGGTTATTTTATTTAAATGTTGCAGCAAGAAATGCAATAACAGGGGTCGCACAACTTTCTCAATATAAAAATGTGGATTCACAATTTCTTGTAGGGTTTGATAAATATGTGTATTATGAGCATACTTATGCAAAAAAGAGAAAAGATGGTGATATCAATGGTGATACTAATAAGCAAAAATTAGAAGGGGCGTATCTGAGTTCTATAGGTGCTGGGGTTGACTTATATACGGTTGATAAATTAGTGGTCAATTTTGAACTGAATCAAAGATTAACACAAAAAAATTACTCAAAAGATATAAAGAAATTGCAATTTTTTGCAGGGCTTAGGTATTATTTCTCTTTTTAAATTTGGTGTATTATTGTACTGAAGTAACAGTATCATAAATAGTATAACAGGGGTGCTTCAATCAATTGGGAACCTTATGATTAATGTCAAAGCATACAAATCATTTAAATGATTCATTTCTTAATTATAGATGTGAGAGAGCCGCAATATCACTAATATATACAAAAGCACTCTTGTTTTTATGATTCACTTCAGCTATAATGCCTTGATCGTGCTAAAATAGCTTTTTTAGTCGATTCAGCCTTATATATTTTGGCATTTAACATATATAAATTTGTTTATCTAGAGGTATAATTTCATAAAAGCACTTAGTAAAATTTCGATACAAATTTTTGTAATAGCAGCTATTATTTTAGCCTATTTCTTATTTCCGCATCTTTCACATGATTTCAAATCATTTAGCTATTCAATTAGTATATTATTGCAAAATATCTTGGTATTTGTATTACCAGCTTTGATTATTAGCTCAATATATCGTGCAATTGTGGGTATGAGAAATTATTCAATTTTACTTTTTCCTGGTATTGTTTTATTTATTTGTGGCTCAAATTTTTTGCATGTATTTGGATCAGCAAATCTTGCTAACATCTTAATAGATGCTGATATTGGATTTAATAATGCAAAAGCTAGTGCTTCGTTATCAAATTTGTTTAGCTTCCATATACCAAAATTCATTACTAACGAACAAGCTTTGTATATTGGGTTTGTACTTGGTTTCATTGGTTATAAGAAGAGTTTTATGCCAATAGAAAAATTTGTGTTTTTTATAACAAAAATAAGCGATTTTGTATTGAAGAAGATATTTATCCCAATGCTTCCATTATTTATCTTTGGTATGTCATTGAAAATGATAAATGATGGAGTTTTTGAAATATTAGTTGAAAATGCATCTTTATTTGGAACTATGTTTGCAGTCTTAATATGTTATTTAACACTGCTTTTATTAATAGCTTCAGGTTTTTCTATAACTAGGGGATATAAAATTATTTTGAATATTATACCCGCTGTATTAACAGCTCTATCAAGTATGTCAAGTACGATAGCTCTTCCTTTTTCTATAAAGGCAGCGCATAAAAATACTACAAATAATGGGGTTTCTGATTTTTTTATGCCGGCAACTGTAAATATTCATATGATTGGTGATTGCATTATCATTCCTTTCTTGACAGTTATCGTATTAAATATCTTTGGTTTTTCAATGGCGGTAGAAAAAATGCCTCTATTTGCTTTTCTGTTTATGATTACAAAATTTTCAGGCGCTGGTATACCTGGTGGAACAGTGTTTATCATGGTTCCTTTGATGGTTAAGATATTTGATTTTACTCCTCAGATGTCATTATTGATTACAAGTATGTATATTGTAATAGATCCATTTGCTACGGCTACTAGCGTTATGGTTAATAATTTATTCGTAATAATATTAGATAAAATACTAATTGCTTTTGGTAAAGATGCCTTACAGAAAAAATAGGCGTTTTTATACTTTTTCTAATGATTCTAGCTCCAAAATAAAAATCCTACCACCCTTATATAACCCTTAAAATTTGAGTCTAATACCCAATCCAAAATTATGTGTTTTTATTTTTGTAGAAAATCCTTTGTAAGGCTCACCAAGATATGTTGTGTCTTTGCTTTGGAATTTACCTAAATCCATGTATTTATAAAAGACATCAATGTTTACTCTTTGTGTAAAATCTATTCCAAATCCAACCAAAGCATTCCAAGCGAAATTATTTTTTCTTTTTCCATCAAAATTTAACTCTGTATGGTTGTTATCGTTATCTGTATATTTTTCATATATAGGGCCAGTTTTGTTTGATGATAATCCGACACCAACTCCTATAAATGGATACACTGTCTTGCTAAAATGCTTGAATGAATAATACAGATTGGCCATAAATGCATTGCTTGATAGATCTTGGTTCATCTCTAATTTGCCAGTAGATGTTATTGTATTTACATCGTATTTAAAGCTTTTGAAATTGGTGATTGTTATATCTGATCTAATATTATCATTAAATTGATAACCAAATCCCAAACCAGACATAATACTATTTTTAGGTGATTTTTTGTACATATTATAATCGCCTCCTTTATAGTTATCTGGATAAAATTTATTTTTTAATTTTGTAGCTTTTGATTCTCCAAATTCCAATTTTGTATAAAAATTATCCAAGGAATAAGCTTGGTTAATTGGTAGTATTGAATAAAGGAAAATAGATAAAAGTAATAATTTTTTCATTTTATAAACCGTATAATTAATTTATGGTGCTGTTGTAGTAATGTGATCGGTATACATGCAATCTGCGAATGCTGGATAATCATCTGTTAAATTATCTAATAATATATCATCATTAATATCAAAATTACTGCCTATACAATTATTAAGTAATTGATTATTATCATCATTGAATACGTCATTACTTAGATCGTCGTCATTATACAAATCAGTTCCGTTAATTGTATTGTAGAGATATGTATAGCTCCAAACACAATCAGTATCAAAATCTACTCCAGGAGATATTGTATCATCAATAATATCAAAGCAATCGGTATAATTGTTGTCATCAAAACTCCAATATAGGATATCAATTACAAAATCACTGTTAAATAAATGTATTTTATTGGTGTTTGTATTATTATTGTACGTAATGAGATCTAGGTATTCATTATTAGGATCTAAATTATACAACCCATATATATCATGAATTGCTTCTCTGGTACTGATTATTTCATCCTGAGCAGTAGTTAAATCGGTTGTACAGTCAGCAAGATTAGTACCCTGAAGAGCTAACAAATTGTCTGTGCAATTGTTGAAGTTTGTATCTAAAGTGGTTATTTCTGCCAGAGCAGTAGTTAGATCAGTAGCAGTAGAAAGCATAGCACTGGAGTTAGTAAGGAAAGTGGTTATTTCGCTTGTGCAATTGGTGAGATCAGTAGTTTTTGAACCCAGATCAGTTGTGCAATCAGTGAGGTCATTATTTAAAGTGGTTATTTCTGTCAGAGCAGTAGTTAGATCAGCACCACTTAAACCCATAATAATGTAGCCAGTAAGGAAAGTGGTTATTTCGCCTGTGCAACCGGTGAGATCAGTAATTAAAGTGTCAACTTGTCCTTGAGAGTTGGTTAAATCAGTATCACAATTAGTGAGATCAGTTGTACAGCCGGTTGTGTTATTGTTACAATTCGAATTAATTGATTTCAATGAAGTTATTTCAGTAGATAGGGTATTTATGCTTTCTTTAGCAACATTTAAATTATTTATGGGGTCTGTGAGACAGTCTAAAATATGTGTTTCAGTGTAAGTGGCCGTTGGAATTATACCGCATTCAGTTTTTTCTTTGATTTTTGTATGTATTTGATTGAAATGTAGTAATCTTGAATCAGCATCGCAACCTTTTGTAGTATTTTTTTGATAATCGTAAACAGATTTCGTTCCGTTATTAATCGCTTTCTTGTTATTTTCTTCTGTTGCTCCAGATAATGCCATATTTATACAACGATAAGTTATTATGTTATGGTATAAAGAGTTTCCTTTATACACAACTATTAATTGCATTCCTTTAAAAATAGTACGCCTTGCTTGACATTATAAAAATCATTTTATACATTTTGTGCAATATTAATATATGGTTATATATATGCGTTATTTAGTATTGTTATCAATTTTTGTTCTTTCTTCTTGCTCAGAGAATTTGGAGATAAAAAGAAAATATCCAAAAAGCAAAGATGAAATAATGGAAAATAGGGTGGGTACCTTAACAAAAAATGGGATTTTTTCTACTGGAGCTAAGTCAAATCCGTTTTCTTCTAAATCCGATGCGATAACTGTTAGTGCATATTTATGGCGTGCTTCTCTTGATTCAATTACTTTTATGCCCCTTGCTTCTACCGACCCTTTTGGAGGGGTTATTATAACAGATTGGTATAGTGATGAGGGGTCAAATGAAAGATATAAGGTGAATATCATAATTTATGGATATGAATTGAGAGATGATTTGCTAAATGTGAGAGTGTATAAGGAAAAACGTAATAAACAGGGGAATTGGTCAAATCAGTTTTCTGATGATTCTCTTGCGGACTCCATAAAGGAGATAATAATGAAAAAAGCTAGAATATTAAAGGTGCATGGGCATAGATAAAATCTTATTTTTAGTAAATTTGTATTTATTTAATCTATTTATATACAAATCTGAATAAAGTAATTATATTTTAGAAAAATTAGTATGTGCAATGAGTGAAAATTTGTTTGGTGTAGAAAAGGTCAAAAATCATTACGAGGTGCTTGCAAGGAAATACAGACCTAGGCTGTTTGCTGATGTCTTATCTCAAGAACATTTGGTTAGAATAATAAAAAATTCCATTAAGAGAAACAAGGTGCATCACGCTTATGTTTTGACTGGAATAAGAGGTGTGGGGAAAACGAGTTTCGCTAGAATATTAGCGAAGGCATTGAATTGTAGAGAGAAAAATGAAGATACGCAAGAACCTTGTTTGAAGTGTAAAGATTGTATTTCTGTAGAGCGTGGATTGCACCAAGATGTTATAGAAATAGATGCTGCAAGTAATACGGGCGTTAGTGATATACGTGAAATAATTGAAAATGCAAAGTACAAGCCCATTGTAGCAGAATATAAAATCTATATTATAGATGAGGTGCACATGTTATCTAATAGTGCATTTAATGCGTTATTAAAGACATTAGAAGAGCCACCTGAACATATAAAATTTATTTTAGCGAGTACAGAGATTAAAAAAATAATACCAACTGTATTGTCCAGATGTCAAAGATTAGATTTTTATAGATTTTCAGTTTCAGGATTAGCTAATTATCTAAAATCAGTTGCGAAATTAGAAGGAAAAGAGTTGGGAGATAAATCTGCTAAATTATTAGCTAAAGCTGCTGAAGGCTCTGCAAGAGACGGTTTGTCGTTATTGGATCAAGCGATAATTATATCCGAAAAAGATAGTATTGAAGAAGTTGATATATATTCAATGCTAGGAATAATAAATGTAGAAGCTTATTATGATGTGTTTGATTCTATTATCAGCGGTAATGTTAAAGATTCATTGGAACGAGTGAAAGACTTGTATGATAAAGGTATTGAAGCAAAAGCAATACTGGAAGCTTTGAGTGACCTTGTGCATAAAGTTACGCTGTATAGTATGGGGGGAGGTGAAGAATTGGCAGATTCTGATCATGAAATTGAATTTTGTAAAAGAGTTGGGGAACATTTTTCTTCTGTAGATTTATTACGTTTATGGCATATTTTAAGTAAATCTCTTGTTGATATTAAATCTTCATATAATGAATTTTTCTCACTTCAGATGTGTTTGGTGAAAATTATGCATATAAATTTACTTATTTCGCCTGAAGATCTTTTGAAATCAAAAACTGAAGTAGGTGTGAAGATTAGCCAAGTAGATGCAGAAGTAAAAAAAAAGTCTAAATCATTAGATAAGATAGAGGATTTACTTAAGCTATTAGAGGATAAAATGGAGATCACTCTGTATCATGCAATACGAAGTGAATTATCAATTATTAAGTATAGCGAAGGCGAAATAGTAGTAGATAATATAAATAATAATAAATTAGATACAGCTGTATTAAAAAGAAAACTTCTGGATGCGACAGGTGTAAATTGGAATATTCTCGTTGATGATTCAAAAAAGGGTGTTGTATTTCAGAATGAAAAAAATAATGAAGAAGATAGTAAAAGGAAGCTCATTGAGGAAAGTGATTTAATGAAAGAGATGCTTAAAAAATTTCCAGACACTGAGATACAAGAGATATTAGTGAATGATTGATGGTTTAGAAAGATCTTTTAAACCAAATAATTTAGTGATATATTTCAAATAGAAGGTTTATCTATGAATAAGTATTTTTTGAGAAAGAATGTTTTAGTTTTAATAAATGTTCTGAGTTAAGCGTGTTGCAGGTTTTGTAGTACGTTAGCTATTTGTTATTACACATTTGCAATTTCTGGTTGACTAATGCAGTGATTGATGTATTGTGGTAGTGATTATTGTAATAGTTTTAATTTTTGTTAAATTCTAACTGTTGATTTGCAATATTAAAAATAACAATTAAGAAGGTGTTAATATGGTCTTTTTTAGAAATGTTTTGTTGATAATGATTCTTACTATGACATCAGTTTTTTATGTAGAGGCAGCTACTGGTGGAAGTGGAGGAGCTGGTGCTGGTTCTGCTGGATGTGGTGGAAATGGTGGTGCTGGTGGAAACAGTGGGTCAGGTAATGGTGGAAATGGTGGGAATGGTGGTGCTGGTGGTGGTAATGGCGGTCATGGAGGTCACTCCAAATGAGAATTTTTGCTGGATTTTTTAAACGCTTTTTAATCATTATTTGTGTAGTGGTTCTTCTTTATCCAGCCATAGCTTATGCAGCAGACGGTGGAAACGGTGGAGATGGTGGAAACAGTAGTTCAGGTAAAGGTGGAAATGGTGGAAACGGTGGAAACAGTAGCTCAGGTAAAGGTGGAAATGGTGGAAACGGTGGAAACAGTAGCTCAGGTAAAGGTGGAAATGGTGGGAACGGTGGAAGTGGTCCTGGAGGGGGTGGCACTGGTGGTGCTGGTGGCGCTGGCACTTCTGGTAATGGCAGAGATGGGAAAAATGGTTAATAATATTTTAAAGGATTGTAATGATTAATAATAACTTTGTTTTAGCGACGTTGTGTGCTTTATTAATGTTTTCACCTCTTGTCTGTAGAGCAGACGATGGTTTTAAACAAAGAAGTCGTGCCCAAGACGGGCATGACGGTAATAATAGTAATAACAACGGTGGCAATGGTGCCCCTGGTAAGCAAGGCCAAGATGGTGGTAACGGTGGCAATGGTGCCCCTGGTAAGCAAGGCCAAGATGGTGGTAACGGTGGCAATGGGGGTGACGCTGAATAACAATCTTCGCAGTAACTTGTCAGCAATTCGAGATATGACAGCAATACACCAAATACAGCTGATCTAAAAAATCTTTTTTCGTAGATTTTTATCTTAATTTACACTGTTTTATTTATTTGCAGATGTTAGGTGATTTTTCTGACATCTCATGGCATATATTGTATCATTTTGTTTTTTAATAAATGTTCTGAGTTAAGCGTGTTGCAGGTTTTGTAGTACGTTAGCTATTTGTTGTTCCATATCTCGAATTGTTGTAACTTAAAAATAAATAAGTTTATGCCTTAGATGGTTGCTTCAAATCGATACACCTATAATATTGATGTAATAATTATTTGTAATTTCTACATCAAATACACTGAGTTTTATTTTTGATATTTCAATAAAATCTCCGATTTTTATATTGATATATTTGTATGGTAAGGAGAATTTATAAAATATTTTGTTTTTGGTGATATTATGCATGAAATTATTTGCAGCTTTTTGTGCTTGAGTTTCTTGCAATACTATTGGGATGCTTATTTCATCAGAAACACTAGATTGATCTGATTTTTGTATACAGATATTTGATATATTGAAAGAATGTTCGTGGCTTAAATATGAAAAGTATAATTTTGAAACTAAATCGTCTTTATTGTTAATTTCAATGATAAAACCAGATTGGCTTTTTGAATTAAGTATTATGTCATTTTCATGTATTATATATCTTTCTCCATCATTTGTTCTTTGAAAAATTATTTGGTTCCCATTTTCTATGATATCAAAATTATATAATTTACTTAATATCCTTATTGTCGTGATGGGAGGTATATCTTGTATAAAGTAATATCCAATAATTTCTTCTGATAAATTTTTTATATCGATTTGTTCAGATTTTATTCCGGATTTCAAACATAAATCGTATATGATTTGGTTTAGAGTTATGGATGATAATTTACCTTGAATCCAATGCCCTGTATACCAACAAGCAGAATCATTCCATACATGGCTTTTATCTGGCCAATATGGGAATGGACGCGCATCCCATGCCCATATGAATTTATTTTCCACTATTTCAGAATTTTTCCACTGATCTTCTGCTGCTTTCAACCCAATTTTTTGGGAATGAAAATCAATTTTTCCTTTAGAATGTTTTGGAACTTTTGATTCAATAGTGTTTGGGTCAAAAAACACATTTGGTTCGTTTGTTGCGCAATCAATAGATGGAAATCCTATTTCTGTAAACCAAATTTTTTTAGATTTAGGAATCCAATTTGTTTTTTTGTTATCTGGATTTATATGTTCGTTTTCCCACCACAATTTTATATTCTTCAATGCATATTTTGGATCTAATCTCTGTTTTTGTTTTTCATGATCTAGATAGTAATCATAGCATTCGCCTGATTCCCAACCATGAATAACTTCTTCTACTGAGCTTGTATAATTGTTGTTTGTGAGTGGAAAATATGCATCTATTCCTATGAAATCAATATTTGGGTTTGACCATAATTTGTCCATATTAAACCAACCACCATCTGCATGATGATATTCTGACCAATCAGCTCCATAAGATATTTTTACGTTGGCACCTAATATTGGTCGTAATTCTGTTGCTAAATCGCTTAGTTCTTCAACGGCTGGGAAGATATTCCCGTCTTTAAATTTTGTTAGTCCTATTAATTCTGAGCCAATTATAAATGCATCCACGAACTCACATACTAATTTTGCATAATGAATAATAAAAGATTTATAACCATTTTTATTATTAAAAAACCCCTGTATATCTTCAGATGTAGAGCCTGTGATTCTGCCTCTCCAGGTTTTTTCAAAATTATCGACGAGTACCATTGGATAAAACATGACTTTGTAACCTCTATCTTTAAGCTCTTTTAAATATCTCACGATACTTGCGTCATTTATTGTTCCACCATAGATAGAGGTGTCATTTTTTTGTTTTATAGCGTGAGCATTTTCTCTACTAAAATCACCAACTTTCCAAATATCAGGGTGTGTTTTTGTATGCTCGCATTTAAATTCTACGCCTGGTAATATAGAGCATTTGGCTGCATCTAGATCTGTAGCGTACCAATTAATAACTGGAGCCACCCATTCTAAATTTGGTAAATTGTTTTTTAGTTGATCGAGTGATACTAAGCAATCAGCCTTATTTTCTTCAGTATTATGATTAATTAAAGTCTCTTCCTTGGTATTTGTATCTGTATTGTGAGATATTTTTTTTTGTATAATGGTGTCATAAACAAATTCTCCGCTTCCGGGTAGCATAATGATTGAGTTGATTTTTTCTTTCAATAATTTTTCTTTTGTTGAAATCTTATTTCTATAAATTTCAAAACTAAATTTAGGGATTTTATTTTGAAATTTTTCTATTTGGAGGTTTGTTACAACAATATAAGCTAGACCTCTATATCCTGGGGTTTTATTTTCACCTTCTTTTGCAGATATAGTTGGGTCTGGATTTTGTGTGTTTGTACCTTTATAGATTTTTATTTTATAATCGTTGAGGTCAATTAATTCATCATTAATCCATATTCTTATGATATCATTTATTTCACCTTCACAAATGGCGATAGCTAAAGATATTGAATATTTGTATTCATTTGTATTGTGATCAAGATTATTTTTTGAGTTTCCGCGATTTACATTTGCTTCGCTTTTTGTTTTTTGTAATCCTGAGGACCATATAATATTTCCAGAAATTCTAACATTGCCATATATTATTGGTATTTCTTCACCATATTTGGCTGTTTGTAAATTTATTTTTTCTAATTTCTCTTTGTCGTATGAAACAGATATGTTTTTGCTGTTAAGTGATTTATGGAATTGTGGGCTAAATAGCTTGTTTGTGAATTTACCGAAAACGGAATTCAATTCATCGAATATTAATGAAGACATATAAGATCAAAGGTGTTTTTATTGATCTTATTATCATTTTCAAATATAGGAAGTCTGATAGTTACTTTTTGATAAAGCATCTATTAAATTTTGAAGTGTACGATCAAAAGGTATTTCAAAATTCATTGGTTCTGATGTTGTTGGATGTAATAACGATAATTTATAAGAATGGAGTGCTTGTCTTTTTAATTCTTTAATTTTTATGTATAACTCTTCTGATATAGCATCTTTGTTGAAATTGTAATATAAACCATATGTTTGATCCCCTATTATTGGGTTATTTTTATATTTCATATGTACTCTGATTTGATGAGTTCTTCCGGTATCTAGTTCGCATTCTACTAAGCTAAACATATTATTTTCGTAGCTTTTTAGTACTTTGTAATTTGTTATTGCAATTTTTCCTGTATTATTGTTTACAACTTGCATTCTTGTACGATCTTTTTTGTTGGGGGCAACATTTGTTGCAATTTGTCCAATTAATGGGTTGGGTGTTCCATTTACTAATGCTAAATATTTTCTTTTAACGGTTCTTTCCATGATATCAGTAGATAGTCTTAAATGTGTTGCATTATTTTTTGCAACCAACATCAGGCCTGATGTATTTTTATCTAATCTATGAACTATGCCAGGCCTTTCATCTCCACCAGCAGTAGAAAGTTTTTTTGAATAAGCTACCAAAGCGTTGGCTAAAGTTGTGTTTTTAGTATTTGCACCTGGATGCACTGTTAATCCTGAAGGTTTGTTTATTACCATAAAATCATCATCTTCATATACAATATCAAGTTTATATTCATATGGTTCTAATGTTGTTGGTTTTGTATTGATAGTTAAATCAATTTGATCTCCAGATCTTATTTTTTTTGCACAATGGGTTTCCACTTTGCCATTCAGATGCACATTTGAAGTAAGTATTAGGTATTGTATCTGCGATCTTGTTTGGCTTTCACATTGTTCAGCTACAAATTTATCCAGTCTTTCTCCGTGAAATGATTTGTCTACTTCAAATCTATGTTCTTTTAAATTTTCTAAATTCATCAAATATTTTTATTGCATAAATTAATATTATTCAGTATCAAATAATCTTGAATAACAAGACATTGTTATAGATAGTATATATATTGTGAGAAAAAATTATACAATTTTCTGTATAAATAAGTTATATGTTATGTTTTAATAAATTTTTTATCTGGATTTAATATGAAATGCCCATTTTGTGATTCTTTAAATACTCAAGTTAAAGACTCTAGACCAGCGGATGAATATGCGGTTATAAAGCGTAGAAGGCTTTGCCACCAATGTTTAGCAAGGTTTACAACCTATGAGAGAATATACACGCGTGAAATAAGAGTTATAAAGAAAAATGGATCTAAGAAGCCATTAGATGCGCAAAAGATCCTTAGATCTATTGAAATTGCAACTAGAAAGAGACCATTCACTTCTGATGATTTGGAAGTAATTTCTTCGAATGTAGTAAAAAAAATACAAAAATTAGGAGAAGCTGAAATTTCAAGCGGAATGATTGGTGGTTTATTAATGGAAGAGTTGATAAAAGTAGATAAAGTTGCTTATGTACGATATGCATCAGTATATATGGATTTTCAAAAAGCAAGTGATTTCAAAGGATTTATACAAAAAATAGAAGAAATGGATGAGTGATAAATATTTTACAGTAATTGCTACTGGAGGGACTGGTGGTCATATATTTCCAGCACAAGCTATGGCAGAAAAATGTATAGATAGTAATCATGATGTTTGTTTGATATGTGATCAAAGGTCAATGCCATTTTTAGATGGTGTTTTTATAGAAGTAAAAAAACAGATTTTAAATGTTCCTAGATCTAAGATAAAAATATTAAACATTTTATTTAAATACTTTTATCTGTTTAGTAATACATTGTTGATGATTGTATATTTCGTTAACAATAGACCAAATCAGGTTATAGCTTTTGGAGGATATGCTTCCTTTCCTGCTTGTTTAAGTGCTGTTTTATTGAAAATACCTTTATTGCTTCATGAGCAAAATTCTGTATTAGGTAAAATAAATAGATTATTTCTACCCTTCGCTAAAAATGTATATACCTCGTTTTATAATACTAAAAAGATTAATGAAAAATACAAAGGTAAAGTAATGTTTATTGGTTTTCCCATAAGAAAAAAAATATTAAGCTCATTAAAAAAATCTAAATTACAACAAAAGCAAAAAAAGAGCCTCAATATATTAGTCATAGGTGGTAGTCAGGGGACTAAATTGTTTTCAGATATTATTCCAAAAGTCATACATTCCTTAGATAAAAAATTACAAGAAAAAATACATATCACACATCAAATTAGGGATGATTTTATTGATGATGCTAACGATATCTATGCAAAAACAAATTGTAGTTATAAAATAAGTGCATTTTTTCATAATATGGAAGATTTGTATTTATCACATGATTTGGTGATTGCGAGGGCAGGGGCATCTACTGTTGTGGAGCTAATGATTTACAAGAAGCCAGCTATACTAATTCCATTGTCACATTCTGCGGATAATCATCAATATGACAATGCAAAATATTTAAAAGATAACTGCAAAATCACTCTATTAAAGGAGGAAGTTTTTAATGCAAAAAATTTAAAAGAAATTTTAGATGAATTTTTAAATAAACCTCAGTTATTAAAAGAGGCAGAGGTTTCTTATGGTGATTTAGGAGATGTGCATATCAATGCATTAACAAAACCTATTGGTGGTCTTGTTTTTTAAAAAGAGCAAAATAAAAAAATAATAAGCTTGTTTGCTCTTGATTTTTTATATAAAAAAAGTAATAATCATTGAAGATTTCTCAGTAAAAAGCGTTGATCGTTAAAAATAATGGTATCAAAATCTGAACTTTTTTTATTTTCTCAAAATGCAACATTTTTGGAAGAGTTATACGAAAAATATTTAGAAAACCCACAATCAGTAGATGATTCTTGGAAGGAATTTTTTTCTGATATTGAGGATGGAAATACAAGTCATTCTGGACCAAGTTGGTTAAAGAAGAAAAATAAGATAATAGGTGATTTTAGTGATGAAAAAATTGCAACAAATGAAAAACCTAAATCTGCTCAAAGTTCAGAAAATAATCTTCTTTCTTTAAAAATTGTAAAATTGATTGATGCTTTTAGGTTGTATGGCCATATGGCTGTAAAGCTAGACCCTTTGAATTTAGACCCGCAACCTTTTCCAAAAGAATTGGATTATAAGAGTTACGGCATAACAGATTCAGACATGGATAAAGTTGTGTATGTAGGTGGAGCCTTCTCACATAATGAAATGACATTCAGGAATTTGAATAAGTATTTGATTAATACTTATAGCTCTAGATTTGCAGTGGAATTTTTTCATATGGAAAATTTAGAAGAGAGAGAGTGGCTAAGAGTTAAATTGGAAAATGATGCTGGAGTTATCGATTTTAATAATGATAAAAAATCTGATATTCTTCTTAGCTTAATGAAAGTAGAGATGTTTGAGGAATATTTGCATATTAAATTTCCTGGGGCAAAAAGATTCTCTATAGAAGGAGCTGAAAGTACAATTACTGCTATAGAAGAGGTGATATCGAGATCTACAAAAGGTGGTGTAGAGGAGGCGATTTTTGGAATGGCTCATAGAGGACGATTGAGCATTTTAACTAAAATTCTAGGAAAGTCCTATCATGCTGTGTTTTCTGAATTTAAAGGTGGTATTTTTATACCAGATGATTTGAATTTGCCTGGTGACGTAAAGTATCACGTTGGTTCATCGTCAGACATAGAGATTGATGGAAAGAAAATACACTTATCTTTAACTCCAAATCCATCTCACTTGGAGGTTGTGAATCCTATTGTGTCTGGTAGAGTCAGGGCTAAACAAGATTTGATTTTAGATGTTGATAGAAAGAAGGTTATGGGCGTTCTTATACATGGTGATGCAGCATTTTCAGGGCAAGGTTCTGTGATGGAATCATTAGCATTATCCGGTACAGATGCTTATGACACAGGTGGAATCGTACATATTGTGACGAATAATCAAATTGGTTTTACAACAGATTCAAGCGATGGGAGATCATCTAGATACTGTACAGATATAGCAAAAATGATTGCAGCTCCAATATTTCATGTGAATGGAGATGATCCTGAAGCAGTGGCGTATGTTAGTAAAATTGCTGCAGAATATAGATTAAGATTTAAAAAAGATATATTGATTGATATTGTTTGTTATAGGCGATATGGGCATAACGAGGGTGATGAACCTATGTTTACTCAGCCTATTATGTACAGAGCAATTAAAAAGCATAATACACCATTTGAGATATACAAAGAGAAATTGATCAAATCTCAATCTATAGATGTGAATATTATACAAAAGGAAAGAGATAAATTTAAATCATTTTTAGATGAAGAATTTTCTAAATCAGATTCCTATAAACCAAAAGAAGCTGATTGGTTGAAGGGTGTTTGGAAAGGGTATGATGAATTTTTAAATGATGGAAATAGAAACATCCTAACTGGAGTAAATGAAAAAGATTTAAAAGAATTAGGTGGTATGGTTTCTAGTATACCTGAAGATTTTAATGCGCATGCTAAGATACAAAGGCTCTTTAAAAATAGAAAAGAGATGACAGAAAGTGGCAAAAAAATTGATTGGGGAATGGGAGAGACTCTAGCTTATGCATCTCTTTTAAATGAAGGATATAATATTAGGATTACGGGAGAAGATGTAAAAAGAGGAACATTCTCTCATCGTCACGCTTCTATTGTTGATCAAGACAATCAATCTCAATACATTCCGCTACAAAATTTAGAAAAATCTCAAAATGCGCATTTTGAAATTCACAATAGTATACTTTCGGAATTAGCTGTTGTGGGTTTTGAATATGGTTATAGTTATTCAAGCCCTAAAACTTTGGTAATATGGGAGGCACAATTTGGTGATTTTGCAAATAGTGCACAAATGGTTATTGATCAATATATTGCATCTGGAAAGGCAAAATGGTTGAGGATGAACGGATTAGTATTGTTATTACCTCATGGATATGAAGGGCAAGGACCGGAGCATAGCTCTGCAAGATTGGAAAGATATCTTCAAATGTGTGCAAATGATAATATGACCATTGCAAACTGCACTACTCCCGCATCCATGTTTCATCTTTTGAGAAGGCAGATGCATAGGAATTATAGAAAACCTCTTATTGCAATGACACCAAAATCTTTTCTTAGGCATAAACTAGCTGTTTCCAACATAGAGGAATTTGCTGAAGGAACTTCGTTTAAATTGTTGATTAAAGATCAAAACGAAAATAAAAAAGCAAAGAAAATTGTTTTTTGTAGCGGTAAAGTTTATTATGATCTTCTAGAGCATAGAGAAAAACAGCAAGATTTTGATATTGCTTTGATTAGATTAGAGCAGCTTTATCCATTTCCTGCTAAAGAAATAACAAAAGAATTGCAAAAATATTCAAACATAAAAGAGTTGATATGGTGCCAAGAAGAGCATAAAAATATGGGGGCATGGTCTTATATCAAACATAAATTTGATGATGTTTTAAAAGATATTGAGATGAAGATTGAGTATGTGGGTAGGGAAGAATCTGCTTCTCCTGCTGCTGGATATATGGCGCGTCATTTGCAAGAGTTAAATAAATTTATAAATAAGATTTTTGAAAAAAGGAGTTAAGTTATTATGACAATAAATATAATTGTACCATCACTTGGTGAATCAATCACAGAAGCAACGATTGCAAAATGGCACAGAAAACCTGGTGAACAAATAAATGTTGATGAGCTACTTGTAGAGCTTGAAACTGACAAAGTAACTCTTGAGGTAAATGCTACTGCATCAGGTGTTATATCAAAATTAAAATTTGCAGAAGGAGACAATGTTGCTGTAGGAGATATTATAGGGTTTATACAGGAAGGCGCAATTTCTACTACAATCAAACAAGAAAATGTTGAAGAGCCTAAAAAAGTTTTGGACAACAGCAATGAAGGGCAAATTTTTTCTCCTGCTGCATCAAAGATAGCTTCTGAAAATAACATTAAATCAGTGGCTTCTTCTTCGGGTAAAGATGGTAGGGTGACAAAGCATGATGTTTTGTCTGAAATTTCTTCAGGTAAAAGTCAAGCTCCTCAGGTATCACAAAACGTGTTGCAAGAAGAGCGAGTAAAAATGAGTAGGTTGAGGAAAACAATCGCTAAAAGGCTTAAAGAGTCTCAAAATACTGCAGCAATACTTTCTACTTTTAACGAAGTTGATATGTCAGCAGCTATGAACTGTAGAAAAAAATACCAAGACAATTTCAAAGAAAAGCATGGTGTGAAGTTAGGATTCATGTCCTTCTTTGTTAAAGCTACTGTTGAAGCATTGAAAGAGATACCATCTGTTAATGCAGAGATTGATGGAGATGATATTGTTTATAAAAATTATTATAATATAGGTGTGGCTGTTGGAACTGAACAAGGTTTAGTTGTCCCAGTTATTAGAAATGCAGATAAAATGAGTCATGCTGATATTGAGAAAGAGATAGGTGTTTTGGGAAAAAAAGCCAGAGAAGGTAAGCTTAGCATGGGTGATATGCAGGGTGGCACATTTAGTATAACAAATGGAGGGATTTATGGCTCGTTGTTATCTACACCAATTATTAATCCTCCGCAATCTGGTATTTTAGGAATGCATAATATTGTTCCAAGACCTGTTGTGGTAAATAACGAAATAGTGATTCGTCCAATGATGTATATAGCTCTTTCGTATGATCATAGGATTATTGATGGTGGAGAAGCGGTTACATTTTTGAAAAGAATAAAAGAGCTTGTAGAGGTTCCTGAAAAATTATTATTTGGATTATAAACATGGAAAAATATGATGTATTAGTTATTGGCGCTGGTCCTGGTGGATATGTTGCTGCTATAAAAGCTGCTCAACTTGGTAAAAAGGTCGCTTGTGTTGACAATAGAGAGTTTTTAGGTGGAACTTGCTTGAACGTTGGTTGTGTACCTTCAAAAGCTTTGCTTCATTCTACGCATCAATATCATGAAGCAAAACATAAATTTGCAGATAGAGGTATAGAATTTAAGGATTTAAGTTTTTCTTTGAGCAAAATGATGAGCAATAAGCATGATGTGCTTTCAGGATTGGGAAATGGGATAAAAGGATTATTAAAAAAAAATAAGATCACATTTTACAATGGTTTTGCAAATTTCAAAAAAAACAAAGAGATTCATGTAAAAACAAATGACGGAAAGGAATTTGATGTAATCGCGGAAAATATTATTATAGCTACTGGATCAACCCCTGTTAGCTTACCTAATATCAAAATAGATGAAGAAAAAATTCTCACTTCTGAAGGAGCTTTATCGCTTAAAAAAGTTCCTGAAAAAATGATTGTAATTGGTGGTGGTGTAATAGGATTAGAACTTGGTTCTGTTTGGTCAAGACTTGGATCAAAAGTGGAAGTTATAGAGTTTGATTCAAATATATTACCTGGTTTTGATGAAGATGTAAGAAAAGAAGCTAAAAAGATTTTTGAAAAGCAAGGTTTGAGTTTTAGGTTATCTTCAAAAGTAACAAAAGCGGAAGTTTTTGGGAGCAAGGTGAAAATTGAAGTAGAGGGTTCTAACGGTATTGAAAAAATGGAATGTGATAATCTCCTTATTGCAGTTGGTAGAAAACCAAATACGAATAATTTAGGAATAGAAGAAGTTGGTATTAAACTTGATGAAAGGGGTAGGGTTATTGTAAACAACAAATACCAAACTAATATTGCTGGTGTATATGCTATAGGAGATGTGATAGCTGGTCCAATGCTTGCGCATAAAGCATCTGATGAAGGGGTTACTGTTGCAGAAATTATAGATGGGCAATGTCCTCATATAAATTATGACGCTATACCTAGTGTTGTTTACACGCATCCAGAGATAGCTTCTGTTGGAAAAAATGAAAATGAATTAAAGGCTGCAAAAATCGAATATAAAATTGGAAAATTTCCATTTCTTGCGAATAGCAGGGGAAGAACTTCTGGGGAAACAGATGGCTTTGTAAAAATAATTGCGTGTAAAAATACAGATACTGTATTGGGTGTCCATATTATAGGTGCTTCTGCGGGAGAATTGATAGCTGAGGCTGCTCTTGCAATAGAATTCAAAGCTGCATCAGAGGATCTTGCAAGGATATGTAATCCACATCCAAGTTTAAATGAAGCTATTAAAGAAGCTGCACTTGCTACATTTTTTAAACCTATACATTTATAAAAATTGAAAATCTTTTTTAACAATAGTGGTACAAATAAAAAAGAAGAATTTATCCCTATTGATGAATCAAATATAAAATTATATGTTTGTGGTCCCACAGTATATGATAGAGCTCATTTAGGAAATGCAAGATCGTCAGTAGCTTTTGACGTGTTGTTTAGGGTGCTTAAGTCTTCATATGAGAATGTTACATATGTTAGAAATATAACTGATGTAGATGATAAAATACTTAATAAATCAAATGATACAGGGTTAAGTATTAATAGTATCACCAATCAAATGATAAATTTTTTTCATAAAGATTTAGAATATTTGAGTTGCCTGAAACCTACTTATGAACCAAGGGCAACTGAGACAATTTCTGAAATGATTGAGATGATAAAAAAATTAATAGAAAGATCACATGCTTACATAAGTAATGGTCACGTATATTTTGATGTTAAAAGTTTTCAAAATTATGGAGAATTATCAAACAGAAATATTGAAAAACTTAATAGTGGAGCTAGGATTGAGGTTTCAGAATACAAAAAGGATCCTTTAGATTTCGTTCTTTGGAAACCAGCTAAGTCTCATGAAAAAATGAGTTTTGAAAGTCCATGGGGAAATGGGAGACCTGGTTGGCATATAGAATGCTCTGCTATGAGCAAAAAATATTTGGGAGATGAGTTTGATATTCATGGAGGTGGAGCTGATTTAATATTCCCACATCATGAAAATGAAGTTGCTCAAAGTAAATGTGAATCTGAAAATAATAAATTTGCCAAATATTGGATTCATAATGGGTTTTTGACTATTAATGGCGAGAAAATGAGTAAAAGTGCAGGTAATTTTACCACGGTCAATGATTTGGTGGAAAAAGATATAGACGGATCAGTCCTGAGATATTTTTATCTTACGACGCATTATAGAAAACCATTAGATTATAATCAAAAAGCATTAAATGATGCAAAGAAAAGCATCGAAAAATTTAGGAATACGCTGCAAAAATCAAAAATTGCTAATGTCAAAGTGCCTAAAGAATTTTTGGTATATCTGTATGATGATTTGAACACTCCTTTGGCCTTATCTTACCTTCATAAATTATCTGATGATAATAAAGTTGATGAGCTTATAGCTTGTTGTGATTTTTTGGGTTTAAAAATTAATATGAAAGATGAGTGTGGTATTGATAATAATATAAAAATTCTTGCTGAAGAGAGAATGGCATTGAAAGAAAAAAAATTATGGGAAGAATCTGATAAAAAGCGTCAAGAGATAAGTGATTTAGGGTATGATATTTTGGATACGAAAGAGGGATATAAAATACTGAAAAAATCACCAATGTAATTTTTGTGCTATCGTGCCAAATTTTGGAAATGAAATAATTATATGGATTTTTTGTGGAATTTGCTCTATCTTTCTGTTGTAGGTAGCAGGATGGCTGCTGTTATTTTATATAATAGAGGAAAGTCCGGGCTTCATGGAATTATAGAGTTGGATAACACCCAGCGAAGGGAACTTCAGGGAAAGTGCAGCAGAAAATATACCGCCTATATTTTTAGGTAAGGGTGAAAAGGTGAGGTAAGAGCTCACCGGCTTTTTAGTAATAAAAAGTGCATGGTAAACCCCTCTAGAAGCAAGACCAAGAAGTGTGAATTATAACTTAATTCCAAGTTAAAACACGGGTAGGTCGCTAAAGGTTGATGGTAACATTAATCTAAGATGAATAGCCATCGGATATGTATTTATCTACAGAACCCGGCTTATAAGCTACCTACTATTTTAATATAAAAAAATATGAGATTTTTATTAAGTTTAATTTTTGTTACTTTACCTTATATTTGTTTAGCATTAGACATTGGAAATGATGTTGAAATTGAATCAAAAACTCTTAAAGTATTTTTTGATGAAAATAGAGCAGAATTTCTTGATGATATTGTTATGAAATCTGGAGATTTACGAATATATGCAGATAAGTTAATTGTTGTGTTTAAAGAAGAAACAATTGATGTTGCAAAATTCTCAAATAATGTAAAGATAAAATTTGCAGATCAGATAGCAAAAGGTGATATGGCGGAATATATAATGAGTAAATCATCTGTCATTTTAAGTGGAGATGTTAGATTATTACAAAATTCCAATGAAATTATTGCAGATAAATTAATTTATAATATTAAAACTAAACAAGTTCAATTAGTTGGTAAGCATACTGATGCAAATAAAAAAAGAAGGGTGAAAGCAAAATTTAATTCTAATTTGAAGAAATAAAAATATGTTAGTTGCAGAAAATATATGTAAATTTTATTCCAAAAGAAGGGTTGTTAAAAAAGTAAATATAACAGTCAATAGTTCGGAGATTATTGGGCTATTAGGTCCAAACGGAGCTGGAAAAAGTACGACTTTTTATATGATATCTGGATTAATAAAACCAGATAGAGGGAGTATTTTCTTAAATGGATCAAATATTACAAATATGTCATTGCCATATAGAGCTAAGTTAGGGATCGCATATTTGCCTCAAGAAATTTCTATTTTCAAAAGTATGACAGTTGGAGAAAATATTATGACTGTTTTAGAAATAATAGAGAAAAGTACTTCTAAGAGGGAGCAACTGTTGGAGGAGATATTAGTTCTTTTTTCAATTGAGCATTTGAAATTCTCCTTAAGTATTTCTCTTTCAGGAGGTGAAAGAAGGAGATTGGAAATCGCTAGATGTTATGCTATGAATCCAAAATATATATTGCTTGATGAACCTTTGGCTGGAATAGATCCTATAGCTATAGATAATTTAATAGAGATAATACTAAAATTAAAGAAGAAAAAAATAGGCATACTAATAACTGATCATAATGTAAAAGAAGCCTTATCGCTTATTGATAGAGCATATATAATGTATGACGGTGAAGTGATTGCGTGTGATAGTAGAGCTAATATAGTAAAAAACAAACTTGTTAAAGATATATATTTAGGAAAAAATTTTGAAAAGACGTATTAACATATATTGATAACATCCTTAAGTTTTATTGAAAATAAATAAGAAATAGTGTATAACTCGGTATATGGAGAATTTTATAAAGTCTATGACAGTGGGTTTTTTGACTAATAAAAGAGTTGAGAAGGTGAATTTTATTTTATTTTGTGTTTCTATGGTAACCATATTTTTTACATTTTTCTTAGGAATTTATAGTGATGTGAATTTGGACAAAAATTCATATGGGACAGATATATTTTCCAAAGCTGTGATTGAACAGCCTATTGCAGATCAAAATAATGTTCTTGAGGATATTTTTGATGAAGTAAATTATATTCCATCTGACACTAAATATGTAGTTAGATCAGGGGATACTTTGATAAAAATCTTGACCTCTTTTGGAATCAGCTATTCTGATGCACACAATATGTCAAAGGGAATAAGTAAGGTATATAATTTAAAAAATTTAAATGTTGGAAAAGAAGTTAGATTTATCTTTAATGGAAAAGAAGGAAATAAAATAAAATTATGAGAGATACCACATCAATTAGAAATATATTTTGATAATAAAGTTGTATACGGAGTATGCGATAATGATAAAAATATTTGTAATTTTAAAATAAAGGAACAAATCACAAATTCTAAAAGTAAATTTGTAGAGGGTAATATTAAAGAAAGTATATATACAAGTGCTTTAAAAGCAGGGGCTCCAACCCATGTTGTTATGGAGTATATAAATGTTTTAAAAAAAGAAGTGGATTTAAAAAAAGAGATAAAGAATGGGACTAAATTTAAAATTTTATATGATGTTAAAGAAGATGAATCAGGTAAGGTTATTGGGAAACCAAAGCTTACATATGCTTCTTTAAATTCTGGCGAAAATGAGATGAAGATATATAAGTATGAAGATCCAAAAACTGGAATAGTAAATGGATATTTTTATTCTGATGGACGTAGTTTAGGCAAAACATTTTTTAATAAACCAATTCCTGGTGCAAGAATCAGTTCTGGATTTGGTATGAGAATGCATCCCATTTTGAAATATAAAAAAATGCATAAGGGGGTTGATTTTGCAGCAAGAAAAGGAACTCCTATAAAAGCTGTGGCAAGTGGTGTTGTTCAGCTGGCACATAAGGCGTTTGGATATGGTAATTATATAGTAATTAAACATAATCATGAATATTCCAGTTTATATGCACATATGAGCAAATTCAAACCTGGTATTAAGAAAGGACAAATTATAAAGGCTAATGATATAATCGGGTATGTAGGAAATACAGGTATGTCAACAAGTGCACATCTACATTATGAAGTTAGGTATTTTGGTAAGCCTGTAAATCCACTTAAATTGAAATTTAATGTGAATAATAAATTAGATGGTAAAACATTTGTGGCTTTTAATAAACAGAAAAAGGTTGTAGATAAATTGGTTGATAAAGAATCCAAATTAATGTTAGCTAGTGTGAAATAATTAATTGCTATGAAAAATTACATATATATATTTTTATTTTTGAGTATTACTGGGTGTAATTCTGAAAAATACTCTGCACTTATTGAAAATAATCAATCTGTTTTTTATGGAAAGGAAGGGCAGGTATTATTTGTAACATTACGTAGTGGTGAAACAATAAGCGGATTAGCATATAAATATAATATTCCTATAAAGGAGATTGAAAGGGTTAATTCATTAGATTCATATAATAATGTTAGGATTGGTCAGATTTTGAAAATTCCTATGGGAAATTATTATACAATTAAAGAAGGTGATACATTGACAAGTATTGGTAGGGTTCATGATATAGATATTAAAGTTTTAGCTGAGGAAAATGGACTATTTCCAAAATCTGAAATTTATGCTGGTGATTATTTGAGAATACCAAATACACAAATGAAATTTGAAGAGAAGCAATCTGATTATAAGCATGTAGAATTTGATAACATAGAAGTATCTTCTGATGAAATGGAGTTAGATAATAAAAATGAACCTAACAACGAAGATTTGTTAAAAGAGGATGAGAAAAAAGAAGATGAATCTAATGTTGATGCAGTAAAAAAAGGATATTTAACGGTAGAAAATTCTGTAGCAATCAATAAAGCGCCTGAAGGATTTTATAAAAACAAAAGTCCTGGAAATATTAAAGGATTTGTATGGCCAATTCAGGGTAAAATTATAAAGAAATATGGAGAAAATAACGGAAAATTTAATGAAGGAATTAATATAGCTGGAAAAATAGGAACTCCAGTGAAAGCTGCTGCAAGAGGCGAGGTTGTTTATATTGGAAAGCAAGAGGGGTATGGTAATTTTGTAGTATTGAAGCATAACAATGGATATCTAACAGCCTATGCTCACAATGATAAAATAATGGTTAAAAAAGGGCAGATGGTAAATCAAGGCACACAGATAGCAACTATTGGAAAATCTGGTGATGTTACTGCACCACAGCTTCAATTTTCTATGAAAAAAGGAAATCATATAATAAATCCTGATGGTTAAAAATAATTTTTATATTACTACACCAATATATTACGTGAATGATATACCTCATATAGGTCATGCATACACAAATATTGTTGCAGATGTTATTGCTAGATTTAAAAAATTAGACGGGTTTAATGTTAAATTTATCACTGGTACTGATGAACATGGACAAAAAGTAGAGAAATCTGCAAAAAAATTAAATTTAGAACCACAAAAATTTGTTGATAAGATAGCGCAAAATTTCATTAATTTATCAAAAGATTTAAATCTTATAAATAATGATTTTATCAGAACTACAGAATTGAGGCATAAAAATTTTGTTTCAGATATTTGGAAAAAGCTTGAAGATAAAAAACAAATCTATTTAGATAAATATGCCGGATGGTATTCTATAAGGGATGAAGCATATTATGCTGATTCTGAGTTGATTGATGGGAAAGCACCAACAGGAGCTGATGTGGAATGGATTGAGGAGTCCAGTTATTTCTTTAAATTGTCTGAATGGGAAGATAGATTGTTGGAGTTTTATGATAAAAATCCAGAATTTATTAAACCTATTGGCAGAAGAAATGAAGTTATTTCATTTGTGAAATCTGGGTTACAAGATTTATCAATTTCAAGAACTGCATTTAAATGGGGTATTAAAGTTCCAAATAATAGCGACCATGTAATTTATGTATGGATGGATGCATTATTTAATTATATGTCTGTATTAGGTAATGAGTCTTCAGAATTTTGGCCAGCTAATCTTCATATAGTTGGAAAAGATATATTAAGATTTCACGCTGTATATTGGCCAGCCTTTTTAATGGCAGCTGATTTAGCAGTTCCAAATCAGATATTTGCACATGGATGGTGGACAAATGAAGGGCAAAAAATATCTAAATCAGTGGGGAACACAATAGATCCATATGAATTGATCAATGATTATGGTTTAGATTATTTTCGTTATTATTTGATAAAAGAGGTTACTTTAGGTGATGATGGTAATTTTTTAAAGACTTCTTTTATAGAAAGAGTAAATGCGGAATTAGTAAATAAGCTTGGTAATTTAATGCATAGAACTACCAATTTTATATATAAAAATTGCGATAAAAAAATTCCTGCCCCTTCTCAGTATACGTCTGAAGATAAAGATATTCTTTCTAAGGCATACAATACTATAGAGGGATTAAGAAAATTTATAGATCAACAGATGTTGAGGCAATCCCTTGAATCTATAATAGAATTAGTGTCAGATGCAAATTCATATATTGATTCTGAAGCTCCATGGCGTTTAAAAAAAACTGATGTTGATAGAATGAATACAGTTTTATATGTTCTTTCTGAAGTTATTAGAGTGATAGGTATTGTAATGCAGCCATTTACTCCTGATTCTGCTAGCAAGATTTTGGATTATTTCAATGTTAATGAAAGAGATTTTTCTATTATAGAATCAAGTAAGATAAATCATGGAATGGAAATTGATGAGCCAAGCATTATATTTAATAGAATAGAATTGAATAAGGCATGAATATTACTGACATAAAGAGAAAGGTTTTGTATAGAAGTTTGCACAGAGGATGCAAAGAGCTTGATATAATATTGGGAAATTTTTCAAAAGCATCATTAGAAGATCTTGATTTTGAAGAAACAATTCAATATGAGGCATTACTTGATCTCCCAGACAATGATATTTACGATTGGGTAACAGAAAAAAAGGAAGTTCCAGAGCAATATAAAAGTACTTTACTCGATAGAGTAATTGAATTTCAAAGGAATTTTACAGGCCGTGATGCATAAGATTTTTATATCAGCTGGAGAAGCTTCAGGAGATATACTTGGTGCAAATTTAATAAAAGAGCTGGATAAAGATAAGGATAATACATATAAATTTTTTGGGATAGGCGGAGATAAGATTGAAAATGCTGGAAAATTTCAAAGTTTATTTCCAATGTCAGAACTTTCCATTACTGGATATGTAGAAGTCATAGGGAAAATATGGAAATTAATATATTATCTGATCAAAACCATTGTTTATATAAGAAAAATAAAGCCGGATATGGTGATTACCATAGATTCTCCGGGGTTTAATTTTATTTTTGTAAAATACGCTAGAAAATTTTTAAAAAACAAATCTGTATTTATACATTATGTTGCTCCCACGGTTTGGGCATATAACCCTCAAAGAGCAATAAAAACAGCAAAGCTGTTTGATCATATGCTGCTTCTATTTCCATTTGAAAAGAAATATTTTGATGAAGTGGGACTTAAATGTAGCTATGTTGGTAATCCACATTTGCAAAATTGGAAGCCTATTACAGATGAAAATAAGAGTGAAATCAAAGAAAAATACAAAATAAAAAAGCAAAAAACAATAGGGATAATAGCTGGTAGCAGATTGAATGAACTGAAATACCATATCCCAGTATTGATTGATACAATAAATATGATTAATTCTTTTTATAAAGAAGAAAATATAACATTCATTATACCGACTTTGAAACATTTAGAGGGTGAAATCAAAAAGAGATTTTGCATGAAGAATGTTATTATATCCTCAGATGAAAATACAAAAAATGAGTTATTGAATATTTGTGATCTTATTCTATGCAAATCAGGTACTAGCGTATTGGAATCAATGAGCAAAATGATACCAATTATAGTTTTTTATAAGATGAATTCATACACAGCATCTTTGATTAAGAAAAAACTGATGATCAAGTATGTTACTATATGCAATCATGTAATGAATAAATCTATAATTCCAGAATTATTACAAGATGATTTTAATCCAAAAAATTTATTTGAATTTGTGCAAAAATTTCTAGATTCTAGAGAAAAGAAACATGTTCTTATCGAGGAATATAAAGCTTTTTTTGATCAAATAAATAAAAGCAAGATAACGAATATTACAACTGTAATAAAAAATCATTTCTAAAAACTGACACCAGTATATTAGTTCTCACCAGTGAATTTCTTGTCCAAGTGCCAGCTTAGATATGAGTGAAGCGAGTTATTTAAAGATAACATAGCAATTGTTTTTCAGTTGTTTTACAAGATATATTATATTCAAAACATTTAGATTTTAGCTGAAGAAATGCGTTTTTGAAAATATGATGGTAGCAAGAATTCTTCAAGAATTTAACGCAGGTATAGTGTAGTATTATAGTGCGGCTGTGTTAAAATTAAATAAACTTAATAGTGGAGAATAAAAAATGCAAATTATCTTTAGAGCAATTAGAAGCTGTTTAACTCAATATATTTCGTTTAAAGGTAGAGCAACAAGGGCAGAATATTGGATATGGATAATATTTTCAATAATTGTTGGTGCTTTGATGTCGCTAATAGATTATTATTCAGATACCTATATTACAGGTGGATTGATTTTATATGATACTATTTTTAAGCTTTTAATATTCTTGCCTTCATTTACTGTGGGCATC
>JBKEHD010000003.1:0-55177 GCA_046710445.1 Candidatus Midichloriaceae bacterium | reverse complement strand
CGCCTTTCCAGATGATATCTTTTGTGCAACCATTGTTGATTCTGACAAAATATTTCTTATACTATTTTGTACACCTTCTGTATTTGTACTTGTAATTGACGCTACTGACATTGTATCCTCCCTAAATTGTTATACTGAACTAATGTTCAATTTATACTCTCTCTATTTTTAAGTACTTCAGCTTAATGCTTATAACTAATGGTAGCATTTCAAATACCAAAAGACAACTTTAAGATGTCCTATAAAAACCTTTTTATTATTTGTGGTTGTCTATAATAAGATAGATATACAAATTGATTTACTTTTAAGAAGTATTGTGATACTCTCTCCCAAAAGACTTAATAAGTGTAGCTTTATGGAACATGTACTTTGCTTTAAAGTAGGAGATTCCGTCGTTTATCCAACCCACGGAGTTGGTGAAATTATAGGCGAAGAAAAGCAAAGTTACTCTGGAATAGAAATCTTGGTATACGTAATTAATTTTGCTGCAAGTAACTTAATTCTCAGAATCCCAATAGCACGCGTAAAAAAAGTAGGTCTAAGACACATCGTTTCAAGCAAATCTTTTGATAAAGCATTCGAAGTACTTTCAGGAAGAAGAATAAGAATGGATAAATTGATGTGGAGCAAAAGAGTTCAAAAATACGAAACTAAAATAAATTCAGGCGATATAATAGCTATAGCTGAAGTAATAAAAGAATTACACTGCAATGCTGAAAAAACAGATAGGTCTTACAGTGAAAAAATTATATACAACGATGCTGTAGAAAGATTAGCTGGAGAATACGCTGTAATAAACAAACTAAAACTTAGCGAAGCAATCAACAAGATTAGCGACAAGCTATAATAACTCATCAACCTACACATAAAAGCACATAATTAAAATACATCCGGTTTTGCGCATCATCTGCAAATTATAACGTCACAATTATAGCAAAATTAAAAATACAATATTAAGTATACTTATACATATTAACATCATTTTTATTGACTTATATCAAGAAATGGGGTATGCATATGCTTTAATTTTGGTGTAAAGATAATGCTCGCTGTAATAGAGACAAATGGAAAACAATATCACGTTAAAGTTGGTGATGTTTTGAAGTTAGACAAAATTCCTGGCAATGTTGGTGATGTTATAGATATAGGCAATGTATTAATGTTACATGACATCGCTGAAAAATCTGAAACAAAAGTTTGTGACGCTTTCACTAAAGATGCAAAAGTAAAAGGCGAAGTTTTAGAGCAAACAAAAGATAAAAAAATATTAGTATTTAAGAAAAAGAGAAGACATAATTACAGAAGAAAAAAAGGACATAGACAACACGTTACTTTTTTAAGAATAACAGAAATAATAGGTAAATAGCATGGCAACGAAAAAAGCTGGTGGTAGCTCCAGAAACGGAAGAGATTCCAAAGGTAGAAGATTAGGAGTAAAAAAATTCGGTGGAGAACATGTTATCCCTGGAAATATAATATTACGCCAAAGAGGTACAAAGTACCATCCTGGATCCAATGTTGGAATCGGCAAAGATCATACGATTTTTGCAATTATTGAAGGAAAGGTAAGCTTTTCCAAAGGTAAAAATGATAGAACTTTTGTTTCTGTAGATAAATAAACACAAATGGGTTTGTAGCTCAGCTGGTTAGAGTGCACGCCTGATAAGCGTGAGGTCGGAGGTTCGAGTCCTCCCAGACCCACCATTTCTTTACAAACAAAGCCAACAAGACTCTTTATATGCCCAACATGGCAATAAGAAAAGCCATGAGCGAGCTCCCAAACAATCTTACATACCAACAAATCAAGAAAAAGCGTTAAATCTTAACGCAATCTTAACGTGACCCTAACGCTCATTCGTGTATATTACGAACCAGAAGCAAAATACACACCCCAATCTCATGTAAAAATTCAACATATACTAATAAAAGCAACGCACCCAAATAACTTGCTTTTTATAAAAATCCACAGCTACACACATACTAATTAATCAAAAACAAATATGATACACACTCCAAATATTACAACCCCGCTAAATGCCATAAAAATATTAGCCAAGCTCGGCATAACAAACACTGCTTCAGCTATAATTTCAGCAGGCAACACTGTTGCATATAATAAATGTTACATGCTTGTACTTCCATATATAGAATCACCACTCATCACTGCTATAGATTATATAGCTTCCACAAACGCATATAAGCAATATGCTGAAAATAACCTACCAACATCTTTTCAAAAAGGAATACATTTTTCATTAATTATTGATACCCCAATTACATTTGCTTTAGGAGGAGGAATGTTGGATATAACAAAAAATTTTATTGGGGCTACATTAGCTTATACCATAAGAAATATTGCCAACGAATATACAGAAGGTAATGAACACAAATTACATATTATGCTCACAGTTGGAGCTGTAACTGGGGCACTAAAATACAATGTTTCTAAAGGTAACGAATGGTCTTTACTTCAATGCATTAGTATAGGTGGAACAAACGGCACACTATACGCATTAGATACAAAAGAAATCGAGGAAACTATTTCAAAAGGAAACATGATTGGATTAACATCTAATACATTCCAAATAGAATCAATGGATTTGTTATTAAAAAACCCTTCATATGAAGGAGTTGCTACTAACCTTTTAGCTTCAACTACAATAGCTTGGAATATACTCGATGATAATAATATTAAATATGAATATAATGGTGCACCTGCATTTCTAGCTCATGGATATATAAGCAAAACTTACTATTTGATACAGGATTATATCCTAGATAATGTGAGCATAAGCAAAATCGAGAGCGAAGAAAATACCGTGGATCACGGTTCTTGCCCAAACACCACATCTCCATTCATTACAGAAGAACAACAATACTCTACTGAAGACATGCCAAAAGAAGATCTTTAAGCACCTATTATTTTCTTAGCCATATTTTCAAACAAGCTATTTTGCTTTAATCGACATGACAGATGATTGAAATCCACCTTGTTCAAATCTTGATCTTGATTAAAGCAACTATAAACATAAGACACTTCTTTTGAAACAGGATCTATGTGCTTTTGTAAACATTGAGCGCATATTTCCTTCATCATACATTGCATAGGTGAATTGATGGATGCATAAGCCTTTATCTCAGCATTAAACAAATTCTTCAACTCATTATACACAACATATGAAACGGCCTTCATCAAAGAGTCCGATCCTATTGTCAAAAGATGATCATATTTTCTTAATTCCAAATCTTCTGACGCCTTTAGCTCATCATCATATCTCTCCAAAGCATTTACAATATTCCCAAAACAAGCTTTATCTTGCTCTCTATCAGGCTTCAAAAGCCCTTCATCACAACACCAAACAACTTTATCCGCTGCATCTTCTATCTCCTTCACTTTAAACACATCAGATTTTTTCTTATATCCAGAAAAATATAAGACATTACATCCATTTTCCCTCATAGCTTTTCCTATTGAAAATAAAACAGCATTACCTAATCCACCACCTATCAAAATAACATTTTTATTTTTAGGTATATATGTGGGTGAACCTGTTGGCCCCATCAAGCTTATTACTTCACCCTTCTTCATGTATTTACAAAAATCTGATGAACCACCCATTTCTAAAATAATTAATGATATCAATCCATTCGCCTTATCTACCCAAGCACCCGTCAATGCAAGAGGCTCAGTTGTTAATTTAAACCCTTTTTCTATACGTGAATTATTTTCAAAATTTTGCAATCTATAAAATTGTCCAGGCTTAAACTCTTCTGCAGCAAGAGGTGAATATATTGTCAATTCAACTACATTATCTGCTAATCTATTCACATCAACAATTTTAGAAATAAGCAAATCATCCAATTTAGAATAAAAAGATTTAGCATCCCCTATCTCTCTATTTGGATAACTTAGAACAAGATCTGTGATTTTTTTTGAAGCATTTTTTGCACTTGCCATAGCTTTAACAACACTACCAGAGTATTGAGGATGTGCATCTCCCAAAATACTAACACTAAAATCTTTATCAATTTTTGTGAAAAACTGATCTTTTTTATTTCCCCCCTCTAATTTAAAAAATTTACCGTCAAGTTGAAATTGATCAGGATACTCTCTTGATAATGTTGAATTTGGAGAGGTTCCGGTTGCAATCAATATATTTTTTACAGAAAAAACTTTATCTTCGCATATTAACTTACTTACATTATCAAATTTATCCACCTCTACACTTATTGGAGATACCTCATCCATAACCTCTATCCCTTCCTCAAAAGCTTTCTCTAATTCTTCATGATTCAATTTATATGCAGGAGATTCTTCTATTTTTTTTCTATAAATAACCTTTACTCCACCCCAAGATTTAATCAATGATAATTTATTCTGTGGATTAGATCTCAATTCCTTAGCATGACAAATAAACTCTGAAGCTATTTCTTTATCTTCCTCTCCAATAGATTCAAAAAAATTCTCATCTGCATTTTCATAAAACTTCAAAAATTTTTCAACCATAATTGGATAATAGGCCAAACATTCTGTTGCAGCATCTATTGACGTTAAACCACCACCAATGATCACCATAGGTAATCTTATTTGTAAATTAGCCATAACATCTTTCCTATATACCGTCTGCAACTGCAACGCCATCAGAAAATCAGAAGCAGCACGAACACCTTTCATGAAAATATTTGGCATCTGTGGTATATTTGGTTTACCAGCCCCAACTGCAAGCGCTATATGATCAAAACCTAAGGTTTTTGCATTATTATACGTAATGGCAGATCCAAATCTAACGCTACCATATATCCTAAAATCACCCCTTCTCTCTAAAATCAATCTAATTATCTTTAAATAATTCTTATTCCATCTAACTGTGATACCATATTCGGCAACTCCACCAAATCCATACGCCTTTCTTAATGATAATTTTTCTTCAATATCAGATATATTTTTTATTGGTATAAATTCTTTTCTATCTCCTAATTCATCAATCCCAGAAAATTTACTATTAATAGGCTCTATTTTCAATCCATCAATAGCAACAACTGTGAATCCTTGATTAGTTAAATAATGTGACAAAGTAAAACCAGCTGGCCCCAAACCCACCACAAGAATTTTTTTGTTATTTTGAATACTTGGTAAAAAATCAATCTCCTTTAAAGGATTCCACTTAGTAAGCAAACTATATATCTCAAAACCATAATTTAAATGCAAAATTTCATCAAGAATTTGAGTTTCAATTAATGGAATATCAACAGGTTTTTGTTTTTGATATATGCATGATTTCATACAATCATTACATATCCTATGCCCCGTTGCAGCTATCATTGGGTTGTCCTTAACAGCAACAGCAAAAGCAGCTAAAACAAACCCTTCTTTTTTTAAATAATTCATTTCAGAGATTTTTTGCCCGAGAGGACACCCATCTAAAGAAACATTTAGAGGGTTTTTTTGAATTTTCTCTGTTTCTTTTTCTACCAAACCCTTGGAACAAGAATCTTTTTTTTGTTTATGACAATAAATACAATAATTTGCATTTGTTATCGAATTAATGTCTGTTAAAGCATCATCTGTATGGTCAAAACCACATCTTTTTCTTATATTTGATTGTTCAAAATACTTTGTACCATCATCCTTCACACTATATTTTATCAAATTATAATAATCGGTTTTTTGTGGTATTTTAAATAGCATTCCATCTTTATATTTTTCACTACCTTCTTTGGATAATACAGCCCATGATGCATATATTTTTGCCTCATATAATTTTTCTTCATCCTCATTTTCTATCCATTTCAAAACATTTTCAGAAAATGAAATTTCATCATTTATATCAATACCATATTTTTCTAACTTAATTCGTGCTTCTTCTACCCTATTCTTATCCTGAGACTCTTCATTTACTTTTCTTTGAATGAATTTTCTTCTGCATTGAAATATTAAATTTACCTTTTTATGCCTATCCCTTGAAATATTTATCTGATCTTTAATTTTAAATAGTTCAATAAAAAACTCTTCGAGTGCAATTGATAGTTTCAATAACGCCTCTGATGATAACGCTCCCTCTCTTCTTATTGAAATTAATTCTTTTTGTGAAATAAAATCAGAAGAATCAAGATAATTCAAAAACAAATCATCTATCTTTTTTAATCCAACGTCACTATATAAATCTTCAAACTTTATTCCAAACCCTAATTCAACCATCTGTTAATAACCTTTTTATAAAAAAATCTTGCAACTCATTAATACGTAAAATTTTATTATTACTCTTATATCCTCGTAAAATAAATATATTTGTCTTAGGAATGAGAAAAAATTTTGATAACATTACTATAATTTTATCATTAGCCCTTCCATTTTGTGGAATCTCTGAAATCCTAATCTTCATATTATACACTTCTTCGTTGCATTTAAAATAATCTATCTTATTAATTTTTGAATTTGTTATTACTTTTAAGTATAAAATTACACATCTATAACTACACATTTTTCTTGCTACTTATACATAAAAATGATTAAATTTAGAGGAATATAAGATTTGTTTATAATGCTGTACACAAGGTGTTTGTTTTTAAGATGCGTGTTGATGTTATTATTTTTGGTAATAAATACAGAACATACAATAGCTGATTCTCGGATAAAAGATATAGTGAATTTCGAAGGTATTAGAGATAATGTACTAATAGGATATGGATTAGTCACAGGACTTGATGGTACTGGAGATAACTTACAAAATTCATCTTTTACACAAAAAGGATTGGTAAATTTACTGGAAAAATTAGGGATTAACACAAGGGGAGAAAATATAAAAACAAAAAATGTTGCAGCTGTTATGGTGACCGCAACTTTACCGGGATTTTCTAAATCTGGAAACAGATTTTCAATAAATTTAAGCACGTTAGGCGATGCAAAAAGCTTAAAAGGGGGAACTTTAGTAGCGACACCTTTAATGGGTATAGATGGGAAGATTTACGCTGTTGCTCAAGGTCAAATTGGCATTGGGAAATTATCTGATAGTACACAAGCTAACTTCAAACCTATTCTAACATCTGGGTATATAATAAATGGAGCAACTGTTGAGAAAAAAATTAACTTCGATTTAAATTCACTATCTAATATTAACATTTCATTGAAAAATCCTGATTTAACAACAGCAAGATTCATTGCTAATTCAATCAATTCATATCTGGGTTCTAGCTCAGCAAAAGCACAAGATCCCGGCACTGTATCTCTACAAGTCCCAAAAGAGTATAATGATAATGTAGTTGGTTTGTTGTCGGATATAGAAAACATACAAATCGTACCTGATACGACTGCAAAAATAATTATAGATGAAGCAACTGGCACTGTAGTGATAGGTAACAATGTAAAAATAAGCAAAGTTGCTGTAGCTCAAAGAAATTTGGTTGTTAAAGTCGCTCCATTTGAAGAATTTGACTTACAAAGCACTTCTAATTTACCAACTAATCGAAAAACTGAGGAATATCCTCCTGGTACCGCATTAAAAACAATAGAACCTACAGCAAATTTATCGGATCTGGTGCATGGCCTTAATTCATTGGGAGTAAAGACTCAAGATTTGATAATTATATTAAAATCTATACATCAAGCAGGTGCACTTCAAGCAACTATTGAAGTGAAATAGTATGACAAAATTACATACTAATTTAAATAAAATAGATACTCATGATAAAGTACTACATAAAGCGCCTAGCAAAAATTTTGATATGGGGAAACATAAATTCAACAAAGCTTTAAAAGAATATGAAGAGCTTATAATGGGTGAATTTATGAATGAGATTTATCAAGATCAAGAACCAGATGCTATCACTGGAGGAGGATTTGAAGAAAAAATATGGACTTCTTTTTTAACACAAGAATATGCAAAAAAAATAGCAGAGAAAGGTGATTTAAATCTAACATCTGATATACGAAAAAATTTGAGCAAAAAATATAACAATGATAAATAAAAATACAAAAGATCAAAAAGAATATTTTATAGAGCATGAGCTTATCGTTAAAGGTCTCAAAAGATTGAATGATATCATTAATAAAGAAATTATTTTTCTCAAAAACAATCAATATGAAGAAGCAACAAAAATTTTAGATGAAAAAATGGAATTGATAACATTTTTTCAAAAGCATGATAAAGAAATATTTGAAAAATATCTAAAAAATAATGATGATGAAGATGGTAATAATGACAAAAAGAAAGAAGAAATAAAAAATTTGGTACAAAATTTGCTTGGTAATTCAGAAACTGGTATGAGAGAAATAAAAAAAGCTAAATTTATCTCTAATAAGGTTTTTGAAACTTTGAAAGAAATAACCAACAAAAGGAAAGATATGAGCGCTAATTATCAAAAAAATGGAAATAAATCCATAAAAGGTGTTGAAGACAAATTTATCACTTTAAGTAAAGAGGTTTAAATATGGGAAATGTATTAGAAACAACAGCATCGGCTATTAGAGTTCACGAACAACAATTGGCTGTTACACAAAAAAATATTATTAATGCAAATGATCCTAACTACATAAAAAACAATGTAAATGTAGTATCTGATCCTCAATTAGGCGCTAGAATAGAAAGTATTACTATTAGCGTTAATGAAAATTTACAAAGAGGACAATATAACGCAAATTCAGAATATCATAAAGACACTACAAAAAAAGAATCTTTGGAACAAATAATGGATCTTTTTGGTTTACCAAAAAAAATAGGAGACGATACAAAAGATCCAAATAGCATTAATCCAAAAATGACTGCGGTACTTGAAGATTTTTTTAATAGCTTTAACAATTTGCAACTTGCGAGCGTTGGTATGCCAGATATGCAAAGAGCTTTTTCCACATCGGAAGACTTGGCTAAAACTATTTCAACATTAGCAACTGATCTTCAAAATTTAAGATCAAATATTGATGAAACAATTGCAGAAAAAGTAGATTATTTAAATTCTGAAATTTCAAAATTGCGTGAATTAAACACTAAAATACCCTTATTAAGGGGAGAGGATACAGCGTTGAATGGAGCAAAAATGCAAATCATCATAAGCATTCGTGAAATTTCAAAAATCATTGATATAAAACATTATTATGATCAAGATGGACTTCTTGTACTTGAAACTGGTAATGGGGAAAAATTAGTTAATGGAAATTTTGACTATCAATTAATGTTTAAACATACAACTAATTTCAACTCATATTTAGATCCAAATTTTAATTTCGAACCTCTTTCTATTATAGATAGGTCATTAAAAGATGATGTAAAAAAACAGTATGAATCTTATATAGTATCAGGTGGATACAGAGATAATATAGTTCACAATCTATCAGGTGGAGAATTATACTCTTTGTTTGACCTAAGAGATAAATTTATACCAAATACTCTTGATATAATAGATAATTTCTCCAACCATGTAGTTACTGAAATAAATAAAAAATATTCGAACTCTGTACTATATCCAGGCTTTGATACAATGATGGGAAACACACAATTCAAACTTAGCGATAAAATAAATATAGATACTACTAAAAAATTAAAAGTAGCTTTTTTAGATAACTCAGGCAAAGCTTATGAAGTGTCAGGAACCGCTGTGCCGTTATTCGAAATAGATTTGATCAGTTTGACATCAGGTACACAAACAGTTCAGGATTTTATTGCTTTCATAAACACAAAAGGAATTGGTAAAATTCAAGCTGAAATGGTAGATAAATCAGGTGCTCAAATTCTCCTCCCAGTGAATACCGGTTTTCTAAAAATAACCCCTACTGGAGTAGCTCCAAGATTTGCCATTATTGCTGATGATACAAATTTTGCTAATACAGCTGAAGAACTTGCTACCTCCACTGCAAACAATAATTTAACCAGCTTCAATGCATATTTTGGATTTAATCAATTATTTGATCACAATACAAATTCTTATTATACAGCTGGTAAAAATCTTAATTCAGCAATATCAATGCAACTATCAGATAAAGTTAAAACCAATGAAAAAATTTCACCTGGAAAAATTACCGTTACAAGTGATACCGACTATATTTTAGATCGTAGTAATAAAAGTATTATACCAGAAATATTATCTATAAAATCAAAAAATTTGGAATTCAGTAGCTCTTCTTATATGCCAACTGCAAATTCAAATCTCGAAGCTTATTCAGGAAATATATTACTTGGGCTTGGTAGAGAACTAACTACGGTTGAAAATAAAGAAGGAGTAAGCAAATTGAACTCTAATGCTATAGATCAAAAAATCTCCTCTCAATCTGGAGTGAATACAGATGAAGAATTATTAAATATACAGTTATACGAAAAAATTTATTTGAGTACTTTGAAAGTTTTTCAAACATTTCAAGATTATTACAAACAATTTCTTGCCGCAATTTAATAAAATAGAGGAACATTATGACTACTATACTTAGCACCGCATTAATTAATCAAGAGATAAGAGAAAACGTTTCTTCTGGACTGAAATCACAACAAGAAACGTATACTAAAATAACTACCAGTCAAAAATATCAGCATAATTATGAAAAAAACTTTTATGAACAAAAATCTTCTCTTGAGACTGGAAGAGTATTATCAGATTCAGCACAAAAAACATCAATGCTTAAAGAAGCTGTGCATAAAACAAATGATATGCATAACATACTTACAGAAGTTATAGATTTTATTGGAAAAGAAACAAAAAATTGGATGCAATTAAGCAGTCCAATAAACAACAATAATGAGAATTTTCAGAAAAAAGCTGCAAAAAGTATATTAAGTGGATTACAAACTGCTTTTAATAAAAAGTCTTCTCTGGATGGAACTTATTTATTAGCTGGAGAAAAAATAGATACAGCCCCCGTAGATTTTTCTGGTGATTTTGATAAAGATAGCTATTACAAAGGTAGCAAAACTAATATACAATTTAATGTAGGTGAAAACACATTTGATTTTGATTTTAATGCGGGGAATGCGAAAATAGCTGACTTTGTTGTAGTAATGAAAGAGATAGTGGCTGGAACTTATACTGGTGACAATGAAGATATACAATCTTCATTTGAGGAGTTTTTTGGAGAGATGAATGAGTGCAGACGTTTAATTGATATACAAAATAGCAATTATAGAGACATGAACTCAGCAGAAGAAAAGCGATATACCAATGCCGCAGATACGTATAATGAAATTACTAATATTGATCCCAATATAGCTCTAATCGAAATGCATACTAAAAATTCTCAATTACAAGCATTATATATAGCAACGAAGAAGATGATGGAGAGTCCTATTTTAAATATTTTAAGATAAAGTTATTATAGGTGAAAATATTAAAAGAAAAATACGATCAAGATAAAATGATACGATTTCAAAATCGTTTTGGAGAAATTTTTATATCAAAGAAAAATATTATAAATTTCCCAAAAGGTATCATTGGCATACCTTCATCTAAACAATTTGGAATATCAAATTTTGTAAATGATCCTGATAGTAATTTTAAACTTTTACAAGATATAAAAAATGAGAATTTATGCTTTTTGGTTCTACCTATTAATTTAGATAACCAATTTATTGCACGACCAGATATTGAGGAAGCAATATCTTCTATCAATTTAGATATAAAAAACACATCCATTTTATTAATTTGCTCTACAAAAAAAGAAGAAAAAACAGATCGCACAAAATTATCTTTTAATGCTAAAGCTCCTATATTTATAGATTTAACATATAAATTAGCATATCAACATGTGCTGCATAATAAGAATTATTCTCTGAATCATATTATAACAAAATAGTATTATAAATATATATGATTAGTGGTGGGGGTAATACTATTAAATATACATTAATAGGTTCATTAAGCTTATTATTTTGGGCAATCTCCGCCACCTTTGTTGTCACTCTAAAACATATCCCTACATATGAAATGTTGAGTTTTGTATTCTTTATAGGATTAATTTTTTGTATATTGTATAACTCTACATTTAATCATTGGAATAAATTAAAAAACCATCCGCCGTATATATGGATTTGTGGAATTATTGGAATTTGTGGAAATGAAATATTTTTTGTATTTTCATTTAAAAACGCACCTGCTGCTCATGCAGATTTAATTAATTATTTATGGCCCATTTTAGTTATTTTATTTACCCCACTATTACCAAAAGAAAAATTCAATGTAAAATATATTATCTCCGCCGTCATTGCCTTTATTGCAGTGATAATATTAATCATTGAACAAAATGATATCACCAGTTTAACAGAAATTAAACATGAGTATTTAATAGGGTATTTATGCGCTTTTTGTGCAGCATTGTTTTGGACTGTATATACTTTAGTATCAAAATTTTATGGGAAATTAACTCCGGAAATGATAGTGGTATATTGTGGATTTGGCTTTATTATATCTACAAGTTTACATATCTATTTTGAAAATTTTGTTATACCAACCGCTTTTGATTTTTTGATACTTTTTTTAATGGGTGTTGGAACTCATTGTTTTGCCTACTTCTTTTGGGATTTAGGAATCAAGAAAGGTGATATCAAATTATTAACAATATTATCCTATGCAAGCCCAATAATATCAATATCTATACTCATATTATTAGGATTAGTTCAACCATCCATTATATTATTATTTTCTGCTATTCTCGTATTCTTATCAGGATTTATAGGAGGGATAAAGATAAAATGAATTATATACTTTACCCTCCAAAAATTTATGAAGTACTTTAATTACTTTGAAACAGAAGTACATGTAGGAGTAGTACTACCAGCTAGAAAACCAACTACTGTGTCTGCTCCAAATAATACACCCATACCAACGGCTACAGCTATTGCTACACCCCAGGTTATTTTTCCTAAGAATAGACCCATTGCCATAGAAATAATAATCAATGTGGCTATGGTTTTTCCAATACTACCCTGTGCTAACTGTATTACATTACATAATACGTCTGATATTCCTTTACCAGCGGCAGCAGCAGTATCACCGCCAGTATCGTCTGCAAGAGATAATTCTGGATTACCAAATAATAAAAAAGCAATTAGAAAGAAATATTTATACATGTTTAATACCCACTACAAAATTAATCATTTAATGGTATATACAAATTAAAAAATGTCAATAGTAGTAATTTTCTATTATTAAATAATAATTTAATTAGATTTATGAAGATACTTTTACATATTGAATAGAGTTTATTTCATCAAGAGTATTTTGTTCATTTGTAGAATGAATATGTTTTATTTTAACTTTCAAATCTTCTAAAAGAATTTCATATTTTTTTTGTTTACTAAATTTAGTATGGAGTTCAGCAAGAAGATTATTCAATATTTTTTTATTTTTTTCTATTTCTTCTTTCAAAAGAGAAACTCTTTTTTTTGATACTTCGAAAAATTTATCAAATTCAAAATAAATAAACTGGCCTGACCTAGCTTGTTCATTTTCAATTTCATCTAATAATATATCTAAACTGTTTTGTAATTTCATTATTGAATTTTCTAAATTCTTCTTTTTCAATAAAACATTATCTATTTCCTGTTTTACATTTTTTATAAGTATAGATAACGCCCTTTCTTGACTAAGATAGCTTTTTATTTTCACCCAATACCTCTTTATCCGTTTCCTTTAATATAGTAACTAACTCCTCCTCATCAATCAATCCCTTAATGATTCTAACAAGAAACCCATTTTTATACACTCTAAATTCTGGAACTTCATTAATATTTAATTTTTGTGCAACTTGATTTGTTATAATACCAATGTCATCCAAAATCATATGATAATTTTTTATCTTAAAAAATAAATCTGTACTGCTAAAACTTACAGATAAACCAATTATTTTAATTTTAAATTGGTTTTTTATATTTTCTAATGCTTTAAAGCTATTTATACAATTAAAACAATTTTCGGAAAAAAAGTACACATAGATATATTCATCTTTCTTTTCAATAAAATCAATTTGATCATTAGTGATTATGCTAATAATTTTTAAATTATTCATATCATTTAAAGTATTTGATTTCATGATCAAATTATCTTTTTTATCTAAAAATAATTTTGGAACAAATATTAAACTAATGCCAATAAATATAAAAAATGGGATATACGAACTAAATTTTATATTCATTGCACAGTTCAAAATTGAATTTTTTAATAAATGTATCTCTTATTACTTCATTTATATCTTCATGATTAAAACTTGTCATTCCCTTTTCTACTATTAAGGAAGTCATATCATTAGACGACATTCCACAAGGCATAATGGATTTGAAATATTTCATATTTGGATTGATATTTATTGCTATGCCGTGATAAGAAATCCATTTCTTAAGCTTTATACCTATTGATGCAATTTTTTTCTTTTGATTATTATTGTTTTTCAACCATACACCTATATTATCTTTATCAATACTTGAATTTATACCATAAGATTTTAATATACTAACAACACATTGCAATAAATTCTCTATAAAAATACGTATATCAGGCTTGTTATTGAAAATTGTTTTTAAATTAAGCATAACATAGATGATTTTTTGTCCAGGGCCATGATAGGTTAATTTACCACCTCTATCTGTATGAAAAAATGACACTGCTTTATCCATATCAAGCATCTCACTTTCTTCAAAACTTCTGCCTGCAGTATACATATGAGGATGCTCTAATAACCATATACATTGATTCTTTTTTCCATCAATAATATCATTCACTCTATTATTCATGAATTTTACTGCAGTTTCATAATCCACTAAATTATTTGAATATATAAAATCTATATTATTCATTGTTTTATACATTTACAATACTGCTTTGGACATAATCTTTCTTGCGGATTTTCATTAATAATTAGATCTTTTAATGCATTAATGAAATCTTCATCATTTGATACAGTTGGTGCTCTAGTATATGAATATGCCCCATTATTTATCGCTAATTCTTTATATTCTATATCTAATTCAACAAGAGTTTCCACATGCTCTGATACGAATGAAATGCGAATCACTAAAATATTTTTATTCTTTTTAGCCGCTTGAATAATCACTTCATCTGCATAAGGTTTTATCCATGAAATAGGACCAACTCTACTTTGGTATGCCAAAATATATTCTATATCTTTAATATTAGACTTTTTTATAATCTCCAAAACCGTATTTTCTACCTGCCATTGATATGGATCTCCATCATCGATTATTTTTTTAGGCAACCCATGAGCTACAAATATAATATATGGCTTCTTTTCATTTATTGACTCTATATAAGTTTTTTTTAAAATTTTAGAATAAGATTTTATGAAATTACTATTTGAAAAATAACAACAGATTTTTCTATGTTCATATTTTAAAGATCTTTTTTTTATTTCTTTATCCCATTTCTTTATAAAGCTACCAGTGGTTGTAGTAGAGAATTGTGGAAACAAAGGAAGCAAAATAATTTTTGATGGAGAATATTTTTCTATTTCATCTATAGTGTCCTGTGGCATTGGATACATATGATTCATACATATAAACACCTTAAATATTTCTGGATTTATTTCTTTTTCAAGAGCTTGTTTTTGACTCAATGTATTCTCTAATAAAGGGGATTTCCCTCCAATTTTATCATAATTCAATCTTGCTTCTTTTTCCCTGAATGTCGATATAAATTTTGCTAAAATATACCTGAATGGATTCCTCAAATTAATTATACTTTTATCATAAAATAAATTGAATAAAAATTTTTTTATATCCGAATTTTTATTAGGGCCACCCAAATTATAAATAACTACAGCCGTCTTTGATTTATCAATCATGAGTTCATAATGTATACGTTAGGTATTTTATAATTTACAAAAGTGATTTTATCAGCTATTTGTTTGATATCAAATTATTTTCTACTTTTAGGTTTTACCGTGGTAATTTCAGATAAAATGAGAGGCATTTTCTTTTTTTCGTTGTTGTTGTTATTGACTTGTGGATTTTGTATACAAGAATCTCTCTCAAAAGAGAATTATTCACCATATGATCTGTTACAAAATTTGAAAATAAAAAGGCATAAGAGCACAGGTGATGAGAAAAATAATAATACAGTAACGAAAAAAAAAGATACTGATAATATCGCTAATGATTTACAAAATAATCATGCGTCACATAAAGAAACAATATATAAAAATGAAAAGTTAAACGTAACAGTTAATCAAAATATAACTAATACATCAATATCCATACCTTGGAAAGAAACTGTGTCTAGCACCGTGTATTTGAGGGGGAATTTTTTATATGTGATATTTAATAAAAAAGCTGTATTCAATGTAGATATAATAAATGATTTTATTGATAAAAAAATACTAGATCACCCTATAGTATCTAATTTTTCCGTTATTGATCTAAATAATGATTTATCTTGTATGATATTTAAGTTGGAAGGAGATAATATAGATAATAAATTTATTTCTGTAACAAAACATAATCATGCCTATAATATAAACTTACAAAACAAGCAATTTACTTATGAAAGTATTAATATTGAATCAAAACCTTTTGATGCATCTTCTCCAAAAGTAGAATTTGATATTGAAAAACTTAAAAATACCGAAATTGCAGAATTTATAGATCCTATTGCAGGAGATAAAATAAAAATTTTATTACATAATGGGACTCAATATAAAATAAAAAGTAACTATTATTTTATTGATTTTGATATATTAAAATCTGCTTATGGTATTGTAATAAGGGAGAAATCTGATTCCTTAAATATATATAAAGATAATGTTATTATATCTATAGATTCAAAATATGGACTAAATATTTCATCAAAATATTCTTCATCAAATTCAATAAGCTTTTTTCAAAAAAAAGGGTTTTTAAAATTACCCAGATTTAAAAACAATAATAAAAGTTCTCATATCTTAGATATAGAACCCTATGTTATGGAAACGAATGAATTTATAAATTATGAAAATATTCTTTCAAAAGAAATATATAAAGGCTCTTCATCAGAAGAATATAATTTAAGAATAAATTTAGGAATGTTGTATTTAGCAAATAATTACATCCCAGAAGCTTTGTCACATATTAAATACGCATATAAATTTAACAATCCGTTATTAATAAACAGATACGATTTTAGATTATTATTAGCTGCAACTTTGTTTATGAATAATCAATTTGATGCAGCTCATGATATAAGTAAAAATATAGATGTATCAACTGTACCCTCATCTAATATAAAAGAAGTGAGGTTTTGGCAGGAAATAATACAAACATCATCTAATTTAGAAAATGAGAATAATTTTCAACAGGGGATAAAAAATTATGAATTTTTATCTTCTTATCCTAAAAATATTCTTTATAAAATTAAGTTACTTATTTTAAAATCTTTAATTCATAAAAAATTGTATAATGAAGCTGAAGATTTGATGAAATCGTTATACGAAAATAATTTGAAAAATGAGGAGAAAGCTGAATTACTGTATGAGAATTTTGTATTAGCTAAAGAAAAAAATATTAAAAATACAAAAAACCAGCTTAATATATTGGATATGTGTACAAATGTGCCAAATTCAATATATTATAAATCATTATGTAAATTAGAAAAATTAAAATTAAAATTTACTCTTAAAGAAATAAATTCCACTTCAGCACTAAGTAAATTATATTTATTAAACTTGAATGTTAGGCATTCAGAATTAGATATTTTAACACTAAAAGAAAGCGCCAATATATATATTGAAAATAAAAAATATATAGATGCTCTTTTGGAATTGAATATTATAGCTCAATATTATCCAAATACTATTCACTCTCTCAATGCTATAAAAGAAATGAGCAAGATTTTTATTGATATATTTTTACATGATACAGGAAATTATTCTTCTTTTTATAAAGTAGCAATATTTGATGAATTTTCAAATCTTAATCCAATTGGATCAGTGGGGGATAAGATAGCTTTGAAACTTGTAGAAAATTTAATTGATCTTGATCTTTTAGAGAGAGCTGCAAAAATATTAGAACATCAAATTAAATTTAGATTAACTCATTTTTTAGAAGATGAAGCTATAAATAAATTATTGCAAATATACTTAGAGCTTGGAAAATTAGATAAAATTATTAAATTTTCTGAAAAAAATAAACTACACCACCTTTCTCCATCTATTAAAAGAAATAGAGAATATATTTATGCCAAAACATTTATAAAAAAGGGGAAATATGAATTAGCCATTAAAATTCTAGATGATGATTTAAGTTTACAAGCTGATGAAATACGTTCAGGAATGTATTGGAAATTGAAGAAATGGAAAGAGTTTAATGATAATTCAGAACCATATATATATACTTTGATGCAAAATAACAAAATTTTAGATGACGATGATGCAAATAAAATTTTGATGCAATCAATCTCTTATGCATATGGAAATAACAATGTCTTATTAGAGAAATTATTTATATCTTTAAAAGATAGATTGTATACAAACCATAGAAAAACCTATGATTTTATTAATATAATATTAAAATTGAGTAATACAAAAAATTTGGATTCTACAACATTGCTTAATATAGAAAATTCTAAAAAATTAATTAACGATATCTATCGTGATATTAAAAGTGAAAAATAATATAATACTTTTTTAATGTGAAAGTAGTTACTATAATACCATCGAGATTGAAATCTACAAGGTTACATCATAAGCCACTAGTTGATATTGGAGGAAAGCCCATGATCATAAGGGTTTATGAGCAAGCTGTGAAAGCAAATATAGGAGATGTTTTTGTAGCTACTTGTGATACAGAAATTGAAAATCTATTAGATTCGTATGGATACAAGTATATATCTACAAAAAATAATATAAACACAGGAACTGATAGAGTTTTCTCTGCTTATAAAATTTTAGCTGGAAATTATGATATTATAATAAATTTACAAGGTGATATGCCATTTGTAAATCCAAATAGTCTTGTTTCAATATATCAATCTTTAGAAAAAAATGAATGTGATATTTCCACTGGAGCAACATATATCACAGACAAAAAATCAATACATGATCCTAATACTGTAAAAATAATATTAAGTGAAAATTTATACGCTATATATTTCTCAAGATCACCAATAGAGCTCAAAAAAAATTACAAGCATCTTGGTATTTATTGTTTTAAACAAAAAGCTCTTGAAAAATTTATTTCTTTACCACAATCTAGTTTAGAAAAAGAAAAGAATTTAGAGCAATTTAGAGCACTAGAGAATTTTATGAAAATAAAAGTAGCTATTGTAGATGATCCTAATATTAGTATAGATACAAAAGATGATCTATTACAATGCAATGAATATATGAAATTAATTAATTAAATTTTATGACTTTATTTTTAAGATCATTATTGTTTTATTTATTTATTATTATTTGGACTATATCTATAACTTCGCTTCTATCACCTTTAGTTTTTTTCAAAAACACCAAAGTAATGTCTATATTAGGTATAGTATGGTCTCGTGTATTTATAAACTCACTAAGAATTATATGTAATATAAAAATTACAGTCAAAGGAAAGGAAAACATCCCTAAAGATCCATTTATTATAGCATCTAAACATCAATCAGTTATTGAAACAGTGTTTTACTTACAATATTTGCATTACCCTGTTTATGTCATAAAAAAAGAGTTGTTGAAAATACCATTTTATGGTTGGTTTTTGGTTAATATGGGAATGATACCTGTTGATAGGAGTGGGAATATATCTGCTTTAAAAAAAATGCTTAAAGATTGTGAGAAATTTATAAATGAAAAAAGAAGTGTAATAATTTTTCCTGAAGGAACAAGAGTTAAACCCTTTCAATCAAAAGATTATCACCCTGGTATAGTTGCATTACGTAATAAATTCAGCCAAATACCAATTTTACCAGTTGCCTTAAATGCTGGTTTATTTTGGAAAAAAAGTTCATTCATAAAATACCCTGGAAATATAATTATAGAGTTTTTACCAGTTATCAACAATAAAAGTAATAACAAAGAATTTTTACAATCTTTGAAACAAATTATTGATGATAATAGTGATAAATTATGCAAACTTTCAAAAAATAAATTATGATATACGATTTTTTTCTTAATAATTATTTGTACATAAAGTCTATACATGTAATTTCTATAATTTGCTGGATGGCTGGTTTACTGTATTTGCCAAGAATCTTTGTATACCATACCAAGGTTAAAAAAAATTCTGAAGCTTGCAAATTATTTGCTATAATGGAAAATAAGTTATTAAAAATAATAATGTTACCATCTTTTATAATAGGTACGATTTCAGGATTGTCATTGATTTTTACTATAGGATTTGCAGGGAATCATTGGTTACATGCAAAGCTTTTATTAGTTTTATGTATGATATTTATTCACCATTTAATGATAAAATATGCTAAAAGTTTTAATCAACAATCTAATGTAAAAAGTGAAAAGTTTTTTAGAATATTTAATGAAATTCCTGCAGTATTGATGATCTTTATAGTCCTATTAGCTGTTATAAAACCTTCTTTATAACTATTTATAATAGACATAAATGAATAAATAGTTATACTATGATCCACAAGTGAATAATCATAAAATGAGTATAAAGAGTATATTAAAGCAGTTACCTACTTATGCTGGTGATATAATTAAAAATATCAAAGAGATATTTATGCAAGAATCTAAGTATTTAGCAAATTATCAAAAATTAGGTATAGCTTTAACTGTTGGATATGCACTTAAGAATGAAAGTTTGTTAAATCATATACGTGAGGAAGCAAAAAAACATTTAGACAATAATGAAGCACAGGCTTGCAAGATAGCTGTGGTCAACATGTCTATGACAAACACCTATTATAATTTCAGTAAAAAGGTAGATAATGACGAAATAAAGAACATGGATTCTTTATTATCATTAGAACATTTATATGATCATAATATAGATGAAAAGGATTTTTTTATGTATTGTTTGTCTGTTTCTATGATAAACTCTTGTGAATTTTGTATAAATTTTTATATTAAAAAATTAATAGAAAAAGATTGTACACCTGAAGTGATACATTATATTGGAAAGATTGTTTCAGTTATAAAAGCTGCAGGTGATGTTTTAGAAATAGAGAGTATGCGTAGTTATGAATTCATGATACGTGAAGAAAGTTTTTAATTTAAAGTTTTATATTTGTGTTTAAAGTAGCAATAATTGGAAGAGAAAATGTAGGAAAATCTACAATTTTCAATACGCTTTGTGGAAGAAATTTTTCTATTGTTAATGATACAGCCGGAATAACAAGAGATTATGTAAAACACACAGCAAAATTAAGAGATTTATTTTTTGAAATAATAGATACAGCTGGTTGGTATTTATCAAAAAATAAGAAGGTATTGTCTGAAGAAATACTAGATAATACTTTAGTTGCAGTAAATGAAGCAGATATTATTCTATTTGTTGTTGATGCAAAAGTGGCTATTTCTAACGAAGATTTGCTTTATGCAAAGCAAGTATTAAAAATGAATAAAAAAGTTATTTTATTAGCCAATAAAGCAGAAGGAAAAACATTCTTGTCAGAGTCAGATTTATTAAAACTTGGTTTTGGAGCTGGTATTTTTATCTCAGCGGAACATAAAAGAGGATATGATGATATATACAATGTTTTATCAGAATTAATTTCTGATAAATTTGAAGATAGAAAAATAGAAGAGAATTTTATTTCTATTGCTATAGTAGGAAGACCAAATGTTGGAAAATCTACATTATTCAATAAAATATTAGGATTCGAAAGAAGTTTAGTATCAGATATAGCTGGAACAACAAGGGATCACATTATATATAAGATATCAATTGATAACTATACAATAAACCTATATGACACTGCTGGTGTAAGGAAACGAGCAAAGATTGATGATAGTGTAGAAAAACTATCAGTTACAAAATCTATTTCAGCAATAAAACACTCTGATATTGTTTTGTTGATTTTAGATTCTCAATCGGCTTTTGAAAAACAAGATTTTACAGTAGCAAATTTAGCTTTGAAGCATAATAAATTGCTTATACCAATTATTAATAAAAAAGATTTAATATCTAATATTAAGGAATATAAGGAAGAATTAGATTATATAATTTCAAAGAAATTACCATTTTTGCAAGATAACGAAATTATTTATACAAGTATAAATAACAGTTTAAATGTTACAAAATTATTTAAATCAGTTTTTAAATTATGGGAAAAAAATAATTCAAGGATTAGTACAGGACAACTAAACACTTGGTTAGTTAAGTTACTAAAAAATTATAATTTACCCAGAATAAAAGATAAAGTGAAATTAAAAATAAAGTATATAAAACAATCTGATACTTGCCCTTTAACTTTTTCATGCTTTACAAATATTTCTGGTCCATTAAATTGCGTAAATTTTGAGAAATTTTTGATAAATTCATTAAGAAAAGATTTTAGTTTAGAAGGTGTATCAATTAAATTAAAATTTATATCCAGTAAAAATCCATATATATAGAAAAAAAAACAGAGTGACGTGTATTATAATTAATATATCTTTATTCTACGTTTGCGTTTGAATTCGCATTGATATTTACTTTAATCTTATATTTTTTTCTTAATTCACTTAAAATATCAAGCAGAATTGCTTCTTGCTCCAATTGATATATTTGTGATTTATATAAATCACTGTATTTCATATTTGTATCTAAATCAGGGGCTATCCTCTTTTGTATACCTGCTACAAACACTACTTTATTATCATGATCTATAAATGACTCTGAATATTTTGTATCCTCTTTTAAGATACTAGATAAAAATTCATACGGAATATCTTTTATAAGATGTAGGTTTTCACGAGAAATGGTAATATTTTTTTTCTTAACAATATTACCTAAAGAGTTTATTTTCTTTTTTATATCTTTATTTGACGAGAAACTTTTCACCCTATCTGATATCTCATCTTTTTTCCAAATCTTTTTCAATATATCAATAACATCATCATATTTTTTTATATATGCTTTTTCTTCTTTTTGTACATTCAAAACGCAAAAAGTATTCGCCTTAGAATCAATGAAAAATAATTTACTATTCTTTAACAAGGATGTATCGAAAGCAGTGTCAAAAAAAGCTTGATTATTTAATGGCAATTGTGATTTAACCTTATCTTTTGATAAAGTTATTTTTTTGATTGGAATATTATATTCGTTTGAAATTTTATTCAAACCTTCTTCAGTTTTTAATTCTCCTTCGATCTTCTTAATTATATTAAAAAATTCATTTTCTTTCTTATTTTTTATATATTCTTTTTTGATTAATTCCTTTACCTCGCTAAAAGATTTGATTTTTTTTGGTAAAATTTTAACAACCTTAAAAATATACAAACCTAAAGGAGTTTCTATGATATCTGTATTTTGATTTATACCCAAAGAAAATATTTTTTTTGTTATATCCTCATCAAAATCACCTTTATTAACAATACCAAGATCACTCTTTTTAAAATTAGGGGAATATTTCTTTATAACTTTTTCAAAATCAACATTGTTACTTAAATCATCTAAAGCTGCTTTTGCATTTTTTAGTGATTCAAATTTAACTTGCAATACATGTCTTTTGTCATCATCCATAAATAATTCTTTTTTACTCTCGTAAATAGAATTAATTTCATCATCCCCTATATCAAATTTATGATCATCTACGATGTCTTGTGATATCAATATATAATCAACAAACCTTTTATCAGAAATGATGAATAGATCTTTATTCTTATCATAAATTTCTTTTAATTTTTCTGTATCAGGATCTTCTTTTGTATCAAAAGCAGAAAAAGGAATTTCCATTATTTCTACATTTTTCTTTTGAAAAAAATTGTTCAACAACAAAGCAATCAAATCTTCTGTAACAAGCTTGTTACCAGAAAAAGATTCAATAAATATGTTTCTTATAAGTTCTTCTTTGATTTTTTCAACAAATTGCTCTTCATTTAAACCATAGTTACCAATTATTTTTTCAAATAATTCGGGACTAAATTTCCCACCTTTAAAAAATACTGGTATTTTTAAAATCTCCTTCTTAACCATGTTATCATTAATACTAATACCTAAATTTTTTGCTTCAATGCTAAGTAAAGTACTATCTATGATCTCCTTTGCTACACTATTTTTAAAACCAACTGATTCTTCTTGAGATATATCAGTTCCATATTTCAACTTATAGTCTCTTAAATTATTTTCTAATATAAAATCCCATTTTTTCCAAGAATACTCTTCTGAACCAACTTTGATAGCGTAATTATCGGTATTTTTTGAATTAAACATGTCCCCTACTCCCCAAAAAACAAAGGAAATAACCAACATTATCAATAATGCCTTACCAATATGTCGAAAAATAACATTATGTATCACAATCAGAAGTTTACTATTTTTGTAAAGACTGTTTTTTACTAATCATCTTTGGATCAGATATTTCTACTGGAATACTTTTCAAAGATTTATTTAAACTAGATATAACATCTTTTGTAATTTCTAAAGATGGATCATAATAAGACATAATATCTCTACTATCTTTACTAAATACAATTTTTAAATTTTTATCTTTCGCTATATCCTTAACAGTATCAGAGGCTTTGTCAGCAAACATTTCACCAATCTGTTTACCAGCATTATCAATACTTACTCGTTTCTTATAAAAAATATTTTCCTGATTTTGAATCTCTATATCTAAAGTATCTCTTCTTTTTGCATATTCAGTAGGTGATAAAACATTTTTTTGTTTCTCTAACTCCCTATCTTTTGATACCAAAGTTTCTCTAATATTTCCAGCCTCTTTAGCAAATTCTTCCTCTTTTTGACCCATTATTTCCATAGCTTTTTTGTAAGCATCAGAACTCTCAGCTATTTTATTAGGATCAATAACACCAAAATTCATTTCAGCAGCAGCAGCATTAGCATTTAATTGAAATGTAGCAACGGCAATCATTACAACAGGAAGGATTTTTATAATATTCATTTTAACTACTAAATTAAAAATTTGTTCCCATACTTAATCTTATTCTATGTAGTTTGTCAAATGATTCTTTTTTAAATGGTATACCATAATCCAACCTAATAAATCCTATAGGAGAATCCCACATTACACCAACACCATAAGATGCTCTTATCTTCTTCGTATCATGTATATATTTACCATCTAACTTCGCACCACTACTACATTCAAGACCACATTTACAGTCAGATTCTTTATTACACAAAAATTTTGATGCGTCATTTCCATAAAGCATACCAAAATCAGAAAAGATAGCACCCTTTACTCCAAACTCTTCTGGCAATCCCATTGGAAACTGAACCTCAACTGTACCAGCAAAAAAAGTTTTACCACCCAAAGACTCTTTGTCCTTAGATATATCTTCTTTTATTCTAGGACCGATACCATCTGGCTCAAAACCTCTAACGTAATCTTCACCTAAGTAATAATTATCTCTTACAGTAACATTCTTTTTCCCAATGCCTTTAATATTCCCACCTCTACCTATTAAATTTAAAACAACATCATCTTTATAAAGAGATTTATAATATGATGCATATATTTGATTTTTTAAATATCTAGCATCTCCACCAACCCCTGCATAATCTTGCGAAAATCTCAATAAATACCCATTAGTAGGATTTACTCTACTATTTAGATAATCATATGTTAAGGAATATCCTATAGAAGAATTACTCCCTTTTTTAGGTTGAGCTTGAATAAAGGCAGGAGCATTTTGATCCAAATTAGATCTTTCTTTTTTTATAGAGTAATGAATTTGATGTGAAAGATGCTCATTTATCTCGTATCCCATTTTCAATGTAAGACCCTTGTTTTTCATGCTGTATGATCTTTCTGAACTTTTATCTTGAGATGTGGAAAAAACATCAAATCCTGCTGATAAATTTCTATCCATAAATTTAGGCTCCATAAACCCAAATGATATATCCATACTCTTTTTTGCTTTACTAAAATCTAATTCAACAATTTGGCCCTTACCTAAAAAATTATATTCAGACATATTTACCGTACCGATCATTCCTATCGAAGTATTATACCCTACAGAAAATTTTAATGATCCAGTTGATATCTCCTTAACTTTCACATCTACATCAACTTTGCCAGGCTCATCTGTTTCTTTATTCTCCAATTCTACAGAGCTAAAATAACCTAAATTTCCAATTCTTTGTTTTGACCTTTGAATTTTTGATAAATTAAATGGATCATTTTCATATATCCTAAATTCTCTTCTTATCACTCTATCTAAAGTTCTTGTGTTCCCAATAATATTTATGTTTCTTATAAAATATTTTGATGTTTCACGGACAGAGAATCTAATATTCACAACTTTTTTCTTACTATCCTTTTCCAATTGATAATCTATGTTTGAAAAAGTATATCCTATATCTCCAAGATGTTTAGTCATCATATCAACCGTATAACCAACTAAATTTTCATTAAATATTTCATCTTTTTTATACTTAATGTATTTATATAAATCTTCAGATTTTATATTTTTTATATCAGTATCTATCTTTGTATCTCCAAATTTATATAATTCACCTTCATGTAAAATATATGATATTAAGAATGATTCTTTATTAGGAGTTATTTCTGAAGAAGAGGATAAAACATCAAAATCTGCATATCCAACTGACATATAAAAAGCTTTGAGCATATCCTTATCAATCTCCATTCTATCTTGATCATAAGAATCAGAAGAAGAAAACAATCTATACCAAATGAATTCTTTTGAAGCAATTACCTTTAATAAATCTTTATCTGAATATTGTTTATTTCCGAAAAAAGATATTTTTTGTATCCTAGGTTTCACACCTTCATTAATAGATATATTTATATCTACAGAGTAATCACCAACATGTTTCAAAGTATAATTAATTTTAGCAGAATAAAATCCCATTTTTTTGTATGTAGCACTAAGATTTTTTATATCACTTTCAATATGAAACGCAGAATATATATTTCCTTCTTTACTTAATAACTCCTTCTTTATAGCAGTATTATTTAATTTTTTTGCCCCATCAATATTAATCCTCTTGATAATTGGATTCTCTTTAACATTTACGACAACACCTCCACTTCCATTAGGTTTTATTGAAATATCAGAGAAAAAACCAGTAGAGTATAAACTCTGTATCATCTTTTCTATATCATCTTTTTTAAAAGATTTAGCCTTATTAATATCCAAGTAATAAACTATAGTCTTATCATCTATCCTCTTATTCCCCTTTATTGTTAATTTTTCAGACGAATTAGCAATAAACAAAACATTTACCGTGATAAAAAGTAAAAATAAGATTCGAAAAATTTTCATAATTTTCTGTTTATATTATGTTTTTAAAATATAAAAATAACTTAGTAACTTTTAAATCATTCCATATAGCTACTGTCATTAAACTGATAAGAATTACAAATCCTATCGTAAATGCTATTTTTTGTATTTTCATATTCATAGGCCTTCCTATTATTCCTTCTATTATATAGAACAATAAATGCCCACCATCAAGCACAGGTATTGGCAAAAGATTCATTAATCCTATTGTAAGAGAAATAATTGCAATAAAGTTTAAAATACCCCAAAACCCTGATTGACTCATCTTTTCTGAGTATTTTGCTATTTTTATAGGTCCACCAAGCTCATCTAAACTTCTATCTAATGTAACTATTTGAGAAAGTGACTTCAGCATCATATAAGAGGAATATGCAATTTTATTCAATGAATTTTTAACAGAACTAAAAAAACCCTGATCAACATGTGTATATTTCCCAAAATAAATTCCTAAACTTGGCATCCTTAATTTTTCTCCTATAATATCTTCTGCATCAATATAATTAAGCTCAACATTACTCAAAATATTTTTTCCATCTCTTTTATATTCTATTTCAATATCCTTTTTCACATTTAAATTAAGAAGTGCTTTGATGTTTGCTGCGGAACCCACATGTTCTCCACCAACCTTAACAATCATATCTCCAGCCTTCAATCCCACTTTTTCTGCAGCAGAGTTATCCGCCACTTTAGTGATTTCAGTCGAAAACTCTGCTGACGGCACATACATCTGTACCATAACAAATATAATAAATGCCAACAAATAATTTGCTAAAGGACCACCAACAATAATCAGAGACTTTTGCCATAAATTTTTATAATAAAATGACATCTTTTTCTCATCTTCAGATAACTTACTTAATTTCTCTTCATCAGGTGTACTTGCTGCATTTTCATCCCCGTACATTTTTATATATCCACCTAAAGGTAAAATACATATTTTCCATAAAGTACCTTTTTTATCTTTCCAGCTAAATAAAGCTTTACCAAAACCTATAGAAAATACCTCAACCTTAACACCAAACATTCTTGCAAAAGCAAAATGCCCTAATTCATGTATAAATATTATGGGAGTTATAACAACTATGAACCAAAAAAAAGTCAAAATCTTCTGTATAAAAAATTAAACCAATACAACTAAATATCAACAAATTCAAAAATTATCAATTGAAAAATTCCTATCACATCTTTTTTCATTGTAAAGTGAATTTATTATATGCTACGATTGCTATATAATATTAGCATATATATATGAATAGAAACGCACTTATTCTCATACCCGTTGTTTTATTTTTTGTTTCATGTAGTAACTCAAACAAAACAAAATATGGGACCAACACAGCTGATTTTTCAAACAAAAGAAATGTTAGAGATAATGAGTTTATCCAAAATGGAGGCTATAAAGTAAAAATACCAAATAATCCATTCATAAATTCTTCTGAGGTGAATAACACTTATAATTCTGGTACCAATTCTTTGCAAAACATACCACAAACACCAAAAGAACTAAAAAAATAGCAATATATACATGTCTGCTTTACTAAAAAATATAAATTATGATAAAAAAATAGAGCGATCATTACTAGAGTTAAAAAATGAATTTGGCATTAAAGTAAAGATAGGAGTAGAAATAGAATTTTATATAAGAAGTATAAATAAATCTGTTTCAATAGGTGATGATGTAGATCTATTCATTGAGAGTTTAAAGGGGATGGGAACCGATATATCTGAAGAAAAAGGATTATTTCAATTCGAAGTTCAAATCGCCCCAACCACTTCGATTATGCGTTTAATCAAAAATATCGAAAGAACAAAAGATCAAATTGTGAATTTAGGAAAAAATTTGGATTTAAAGGTTATTTATTCACCTAAACCTTTTGATAATACTTATGGTTCTAGCATGCATTTTCATATCAGCATTTATGATAAAAAAAATTACAATATATTTGGTCATGAATCAATCACTACAAATATATATTTAAATTCCGTCATAGCTTCAATTTTGGAAAATTTGAATCCATGTTTGCATCTATTATGTGGAAATAACCCAGAAGAATATTCAAGATTTGCTCCTAACTTCATGTCACCAGTTAATGTTAGTTGGGGTATGAACAATAGAACAACCGCCATTAGGATACCTGATAGCAATGTACTAAACAGACGCATTGAATTTAGAATTCCATCAGCTTCATGTGATCCAAAAATCATAATTCTATTTTTGTTAAAAACAATACAAAAGGGTATGCATAACAAGAAAATTGCTCAAAATTTAATATACGGAATTGCATCAGATACTCAATATGATTTAGTAAGCTTATATCAATCTGCTGCTGAAGCAGCAGAAAATTGCAATACAAAAATATTAGACTAATAAAAATTCTATTAATTAATTTATCTACGAGCTATAGATATAGCATTCACTTCTTTTGAACCACTTAACAACAAAACTTTTGAACATTCATTTATTGTAGATCCAGTTGTCACTACATCATCAACCAACAAAATATTTTTATCTTTAATTAACTCAAAATTAGCAATAGAAAAAGCATCCACTAAATTCTTCTCTCTCATATTTTTTTTCAACTCACTTTGATTTGGTCCATCTAATTTTTTCAATAGAACATTATACATCACTTTTTTATTCATTATCTTACTAATTATTTCAGAAAGTATAATTGATTGATTATACCCTCTTTTTTTTAGTTTTTTACTATGCATTGGAACGGGGATAATATAATCAATTTTATTTAATTGCTCATCACCAGAGCATAATAATTGGAACCAGTTATGAAATATCTTTGTTAATTTAAATTTAGCTTGAAGCTTAAATTCTACAATCAATTTTTTAACAAATTCATCATATTGAGTAACAGATCTTATGCTGTTGTACAGATGTTTATTATAAAAGCATTTATCCTCTGTGCATAAGTTTATAGCGCTATGATCATTTAATGACTTACCGCATTTTTTACAATATGGACGAGTAATAAATGATATTTTGTTCCAGCAATCCGAGCATAACATATTCGCATTAAAACAATCTATTTTACAAATCAAACAAATAGGAGGATATAAACTATCGAATAAAAATTTAAAATACATTTAAATTAAAAATTTCATTAAAATTGATACAGTCAGAGGTATACTTAAATTATCATCTATATGTAATCTTTTTGAAAAAAGCTCTATCAAAGTAGCAACTACAGATGTAATAATCGCATAACATAAAAAAACATAATTTTGGTCATAAACAATTGTAACAAAATACGAAATCAAACATGATGTAATTAAAAAAGCTAAACTTCCTTCAAAAGTTTTATGATCAATTAATTCATGCTTACCAAATATTTTACCAAGAATAGCTGATGAAGTATCCGATATTACCAAAATCAATATTGCCAAATTAAATATCACCTCTGACACAAGCAATAATGAAATTAACATCCCAATACAAGCATAAGTTAAGCCCGAAAGATTTGTTTCTTCATGCTTTCTGAAAATTTTATCAAAAGCTAGCTTGGTAAATACACTAAATCTTAAAATTTTATATCTAATTCTCAATATATCAAATATTAACGAAGAAGCAAATAACGCGATTAACATCAACATAATTGTTCTTTTGTTAGTATAATAATACAATACCGGAATCAGTATACCCAATAAATGTATTCCCTTTCTGTATAATTCGTTTATAAAAGTTATTCTATACTTCATGGTGTTTAAAAGATGAAGATTACATTGATGATCATTTTACTCTCGATAACTATAGTACCTTTTTTACTATTAACAATATTTATTGTTATAAAAAAGAGAGGACATAAAAATTTTGATAAAAAATTAATAGATATAAAAAATAATTCACCTTATAGAAACAATAATATAGCTAACAAACCAAAAAATGAATTTTTGTTTTTAGAAAAGGAAGAAAAAAAAGAAGATAATATAGAAAAATTACAAATCAGTGATGATCAAAAAAAAGCAAAAATCATTGGAATCGCCAAAGAAAAAGGGTTTTGGAGCAAACTTATTATGTCACAAAAATTAGGTTATATTATGAATAGTTTTTCTGCAAAAAATAGTAAAAAAGGTGGTTTTTGGGTGAATTTAATAAATGCTCAAAGCCGATCTGAAGATAAGCACAAAGGAAGAAGAAGATGAAATAGACAAATAGGAACTTGATAAACAAAAATTTTATACTAAATAGTATAATTATATGAACAAGAATAGCATTTATTTAAATTGATGGCTGAAAAAGATTATTACAAATTACTTGGTGTTGATAAAAGCGCATCATCTGACGAAATAAAAAAAGCATTTAGAAAGCTTGCTCTAAAATGCCATCCTGATAAAAATCAAGGGAATAAAGCTGCTGAAGAAAAATTTAAAGAGATAAATGAAGCTTACGAAATTCTAAAAGATGAGCAAAAAAGAGCTGCTTATGATAAATACGGAAGTGAAGGAGTTAGAAATTCTGGTGGTGGTGGTGGATTTCATTCGCAAACTGGTGGATTTGAAGATTTCTCAGATGTATTTGGTGATATATTTGGCGATTTCATGGGAAGAGGAGGACAATCCTCAGGCAGAGATAGATCAGCACATTTACGTGGATCTGATCTAAGATACAATTTAGAAATTGATTTAGAAGATTCATTTACAGGAATAAAGAAAAACATAAAATTTAAAACAGATGTTAAGTGCGATGGGTGTGATTCTAAAGGAAGCAAATCAGGCGGCACAACAAATTGTGCATCATGCCATGGCGCAGGGAAAGTGAGATATCAACAAGGGTTTTTCATGATGGAAAAAACTTGTGCATCATGTGCTGGAAGTGGTGTCAAAATTAAAGATCCTTGCACTAAGTGCAGAGGGAATGGTCGCTTCAAGAAAGAAAAAAATATATCAGTCAATATACCAGCAGGGATAGAAGAAGGATCCAAGATGAAAGTATCTAGCGAAGGAGAAGCTGGCATACGTGGTGCTCAATCCGGAGATTTATATATCTATGTATCAATAAGAAATCATACTTTTTATGAAAGAGATGGGAAGGATCTGCATTGCTCAATACCTGTAAAAATGGTGACCGCAATAACAGGAGGGACGATAGATGTACCTACGATAGATAAGAAAATTGCAAAAATCAGTATAGTACCTGGAACACAGCATTTTTCTAAATTAAGATTAAAAGGAAAAGGAATGCCTGTATTACATAGCCCAAGAAAAGGAGATTTGTATATAAAAATAAATATAGAAATGCCAATTAAAATTACTAGTAAACAAAAAGAGTTACTTGAAGAATTTGATGCAATTGGAGAATCTGGAGCAAATCCAAAATCAGAAACCTTTTTCACAAAAGTAAAGAATTTTGTATCCGATATAAAAAAATAATTAATTGTTTTTCCACAATACAATATTATTTTTACTTAATTTTCCTTTCCTAAAAAAGAAAGGAGAATTAAAAGAAAAGTAGAATTTAGGTGAAAAAAGCACTGGCTTCACTTATTAAACAAGTCCTTACTCAAATCAAAACTTTTCCTAAAATATGCAGATAAAGAAGGGGCAATCACCCCTTCCCTATATATACAAATTTATAACTATAAATCCGAGAAGAATATGTTTATTCCATAATTTATTCCTGTATCTTCTAGATTTGTATCCGGTTGCACATATTGTGTTTCAACAATTTCAATGTTCAGTACAAAACTTACATCATTATCACCTTCTCTCTCAGAATCATTGCAAGAATTAAATCCCTGTCCCACTGTATTTTCTTCACACAACTCTTCAGTCGCTGTATTATTTAATATATCCCTATGATGCTCTCTTATTTCTTGAGAATTCATAGAACGATCTTCATTCTTAGTTACCGAACTTACAAGATTCGCTACAGTCAGAGGCCCGCAATCATTACCATTAGTTTGCCTCAAAGCATTTGTTGCTCCAGTAACCATTGTATCTATAGCACCAAACACAGAGGTTATTAATGCACTCAAATTACCTGAAAGAGTACTATCTACAGTACTACCTATACTATCATATACAGTGACCGTAACATTCTTATTTTCAGAAACATTTAATCTCACTCCAACCCAATGATTTGCGCTATTATTCACAACAAACATATACTCTCCTTGCGCATTATCTTGCCTAATAATATTCTGTAGAGCTGCTATATTTATCTCTGAATAATCTACTTCCCCCCCAAATCTTATGATATTCTCAGTCATCACGCTGATATTACTGAAATCCGTGCCATTTATACCCACCTCAGCTCTAAGTATATTTTGAATCTCAATATCATCATACCAATGGTTATCAAACACTTCATTTATGAATGCTAACCTTGTATTAGAATTATATCCAACATCCAAATCAACCATTACTATGTCTTCTTTAGTATCAGACGTACTTTTGTGTTTTAGATGATTTTGCTTCGAACTCTTTTCACCTAATTTGTAAAAAGGATCACCTGCGTGAAATGTATCAGAAACTTGCGTTATTAATCCATGAGATCCAGGTGTTCCAGCATTGATAGAAGGGATAATTTGTGTATGCCCACCATATACTAGCTGTTGCGCTATATCATTTGCTATATCATCTTTATTCAAATACGTTAGTATAGCCTCATATGAAGTTTGAATTTCACCAACACCCGTCCTATCTTTGCCACTTTTACAAAATGTATGAAAAATAGTATCATCATCTAATAACTTATTATCTTCAAGATTTAAAAACTCTTTTACTTTGGCAATAAGCTTATAAGTGTTCTGAGTACTTTCATCCCCTTGGTTTTCACTACTTATTGATTTTAATGTTAGAGTTTTTACACTTTTTTTGATTTTATCATAGCCAGAATTAACATAATTTTTCAATTCTGGACGCACCAAATTACCTATATAACTCTCTTTATATGCGCACATTTCGCCTTTGTAGATATTATGTATATCTAAGGCTAATTTCAAAGATTCTTTATACTCTTGTTTTATATAATCTAAATAATCTTTTTCTTCAATTTTACCAGAATCTTTTTCTAAACTTTCAACCAACTTATCTTTCTTCTCCTTAATTTGATCTTTTATACTTGTTTTTGAACTCCAGAAATATCCGTTTTCTTCTTTATCCTCAAATTTCCCTTCATCAAATATATCTACTGTATTTATTTTCCCTTTGATTGTATTTAAAAGCTTTTTAAATTCTTCCCTATCACCAGTAGTAACTAAATTTGCATAAGGATTTCACGTAGTATAGGAAAATTTTATACCGCAATCACCTTTGTTTTTTTCAATAGGATTTATCAGATTACTCTCATCATGTTTTGTTTGATCTGAAATTATTTTAGACACTTTATGATTGTACGAATTTAACCAAACCTTACTTAGTGGATAAAATGATTTTAATTGCTCAATATTTTCTTTGGTAATATTATTTTCTTCATCATTTTTATTATCAAAAGTTACTGTTCCAGAATGCGAACTTTGTATCAAAGCTTTCAACAAACCATCTTTGGTTTTAATATATGTTGTTTTATTATAAGCATTCCTAATTCCTGGCAAAATCTGTAATCCTTGGATAGGTAAATTTATATTTCCTTCCAATATTTTTTGCGAGTATTGATCAATCAACTTCTTCACAAAATCTTTTTGTTCATGATACCAATCTTGATGTGTTCTATCGTTATATCTATTAATAATTTCTTCTGTTAAACCAAGTAAAGCTGTTTCGCTTTCTATTACAACATGATCCCTAGAACCTGTTATTGTGCTTATATGAAATTGTGGACTATCCATGGAAACAAAATCTCTAGCTATTTCAATATTATTTCTAATACCCTCAATATTTTCTTCATCCTTAAATACATTCATATATCCATCAATTACATGTTGAAAATTAGCCCCTGTATTATCTAAAAGATTTTTTATATCCTGTTTTAAAATATTTTTTAATTTTTGGTAAATGTTTTGCTTTTTCTCATCACTTAGATTAGAACATTCTACATATTTTTTTGCTGCTCTATATACATTAAGAGATCCTATTACGATAGAATATTCCTGCCCTTTAACACGCGCTTCTTCAATCTTATCAACAGATTGATTTCTTGCATCTCTTATCAAATCCATCGTTCCATCTTCATGATTATTATATATACTCCATGTAATTCCCATATTTAAATCACGTAGTTCTTCAAGAGCTATTGAAAATTCACTATCATTAATTTTTTCATTCACCCAAAAAAATATAGCATTCTTTAGCCCATCTGTATTATTAACATGATTTTGATGATCTTTTTGCAAATGCTTTTCTATATTAGTTTTTGTTTCATTTTGGTTTTGAGTCAATCGTTCGCTATTATTCTTTTTCATAATCTTGGTTTACAATATTTAATATGTTTCTTAACATACACTAGCAATGTTAAGGTTGTGTTAAGATTACGTTAAAAAACATAAATTTTCAGTCTTTATACGAAATTTAAGCGACAATCGCTGTTGTTTTAAAGATTTCAGAAAGATCTTGATCTATGAATGTAAAAAAATTAAAGTACAAAAAATCTTTTTAGCAAAGTGATTTTCTTGTTTTAATCCTTTTTTCCAGCTCACCTCTAAAATGCCTAACTAAACCTTGTATAGGCCAAGCAGCAGCATCACCAAGTGCACAAATTGTATGCCCTTCGATTTGCTTTGTTAACTCCACCACAAAATCAATATCTGCAATTTCAGCATCACCAGTTACCAATCTATTCATTATTTTGTATAACCAACCAGTACCCTCTCTACAAGGTGTGCATTGACCACATGACTCATGCATGTAAAATTTGGAAAGATTAGCTATTGCTTCCACTATATCTGTACTCTTGTTCATTACAATAACACCAGCAGTACCAAGTCCAGAATGCACTTCTTTTAAACTATCAAAATCCATCAAAACATCATCACAGATTTTTTTTGGCAATAATGGCACAGAAGAACCTCCAGGAATAACTGCAAGTAGGTTGTCCCATCCACCTATCACACCGCCAGCATGTTTTTCTATCAATTCTTTTAAGGGAATAGACATAGCTTCTTCAACATTACATGGATTATTAACATGACCCGAAATACAAAATATCTTAGTACCAGCATTCTTCTCCCTTCCTATGGAAGAGAACCATTTCGCTCCCCTCTTTAATATCTCTGGAACAACAGCAATTGTTTCAACATTATTTACCGTAGTTGGACATCCCCATGCTCCAATAACAGCTGGGAAAGCTGGAGGTTTTAATCTTGGCATCCCCTTTCTACCTTCCAAACTATTCAACTGTGCAGTCTCCTCTCCACAAATATATGCTCCAGCACCTCTATGAAGATATACATCAAAATCAATTCCTGTATTTAAAATATCTTTTCCTAAAAACCCTTCATTATACGCTTCATCAATAGCGTTTTGCAAAATACATGCTTCATTATAATATTCACCACGAATATATATATAAGCAGCTTTTGCTCTCATTGCATATCCAGAAATCAACGCACCTTCCACTATTCTATGTGGTTCATACCTAATAATATCACGATCTTTACATGTACCTGGTTCACTTTCATCGGCATTTACCACCAAATATGATGGCTTATCAGAATTTTTTGGCATAAATGACCATTTCATACCGGTTGAAAATCCAGCACCACCTCTTCCCCTTAGCCCAGAACTCTTGACTTCTTCAATAATTTGATCTTGCGTATTTTTAAGAATATTTTCAATACCTTTCCAAATCCCCCTCTTTAACGACGCTTTAATATCGCAGCTAGCTTTGCCATCTAAATTGGTGAAAATCTTATCTTCTTTTTTTAACATGAAAAAATAAAAATTATATTTTACATATCTTACCAACTCTTAGGTAATAACAAAAGGGAAATTATACAATGTTATATATAGTTACTTAAAATAATTTACTAATTAATACACCAAACATACACCCCGATATGCACAATGTTATGCTTAATAAAATATATGTAATACATTGGATATAATGCCCTTGATTTATCAAATTCACAGATTCTAATGAAAATGATGAAAATGTTGTAAATCCTCCAAGAAACCCTGTGATAAACAATAATTTCAATTCAACATCTAAATGAGGGGTTTTTATAATAATAATATTATACAAAATACCTATTACAAACGAACCCACAAAATTTACAAATAATGTAGGGAATGGAAAAGTTATATAAGTATTGGATACTATCAAACTTTTAGATATGAAACCAGTCACTTTGTTTGATATTATATACCTGAATACCCCTCCAATCCCAGCACCAAAAAAAATTAATGTTATATGAAGAAAATTATACATATATGTTACTTAATAATATAATTATATCTTGCGGAAAGATTTGGCTATAATGAATATTTCAGAAGAATCTGAATGACTTGCATCGGGTTTGAAAAAATGCACTGTTTCAAAATGTTCTTTTAATTTATTATAGAATAATTTTGTCCTATTCCCTTCAAACAATTTTATTACTAGATTTCCACCAGTATTAAGAAATTGCTTTGAAAATTCAAAAGAAGATTCAGCTAAATTCATTATTAATATATGATTAGTAGCTCTATTTCCCGTTGCATATGGAGCCATATCACTACAAATCAAATCTATTTTTTGATTATATGAATTAAATATTTCTTCTAATTGCACCTTCACTTCTGCAGATAAAAAATCTCCTTTAATAAATGTGACCCCTTCTATTGCCTCTATTTCTTTTAAATCAACCCCAATTATTTTGCGGTTGTTTTTTGTATTTTGTTTAATATATTGAAGCCAGGAGCCAGGAAATGATCCTAAATCCAAAATAATATTTGCTTTTTTTGTAACTGCGTATTTTTTATCTACATCATTTAATTTATAAAATGCTCTAGATCTAAGATTATTTTGTTTAGCTAACTTAGAAAAAACATCATTGCTACTTCTATTTAACCATGTGGAAGAAGATTGAGTTTTGCGTGCTTTAGACACAATTAAACTATCTTATTTTTAACTAATTGCTCATTTATCAATGTGCCAACAAATCCATTTAATCCAATACGCCTCTCTTTTTTCAAACGTTCCGCCCTTAATATCTCCAACAATTTACCAATACTTTCTTCAAAATCCCTATTTATGATTATATAATCATATTCATGCCAATGACTAATTTCTTCATCAGCTCTTTCCATTCTCTTTTCTATAATTTTCTCATCATCCATATCCCTAGATTTTAGTCTATTATATAATTCCTTCATAGATGGTGGTAATAAAAAAACACTAGTTACATCCTTTCTTGCAGTTGAACATAATTGTCTATGACCTTGCCAATCAATATCAAAAAGAACATCTTGACCATCATCAAGCTTCTCCAATACTTGTTTTTTAGGAGTGCCATAAAAATGATCAAATATTTCTGCATATTCTAAAAAATCATTATTCTTTATGCTGTTTTGAAAATCAGATTTATCTTTGAAATAATAATCTTTCCCATCAACTTCAGAAGATCTTTTGTTTCGAGTAGTCGATGAAATCGAAAATGAAATATGACTGTCTATTTCTATAAGTTTATTTGCAAGAGTAGTTTTTCCCGTTCCTGATGGAGCAGATAAAATAAACATCAACCCTCTTCTTTTAATAGTGACCACTTTTTTTTCTAAATTTAATTTTTCTCCTTATATCAATCTTTTAATTTATTTTCAATGCTATCGACAATTAATTTTTCTACATCAATAGAATTCAATCTTTTAAAGGTAGTAAATCCAGTGGGAGATGTGACATTTATTTCTATTAATTTTTCATCAATTAAATCTATACCAGATAAAAAAACTTTATGCGCCTTAAGATATTCACCTACTTCCCTGGATAACTCTAATTCTTTATTTGTAAGAATTGTCTTGCCAGGAATACCACCCACCACCATATTTGTCAGGAAACTTCCTTTTTCACTTTTTCTAGAAATTGCACCTATTATTTCCCCATCTAAAAACAAAACTCTTTTATCTCCAGATACTTTTACGCTTGGTAAATATTCTTGAATCATCAAATATTCATATAATTTAAATAACTCATGCATCTTTTTTATAGATGCTTTATTTGATGCACTGATTTTTATTACATTTTTACCACCACATTCATAAAGAGGTTTTACTACACAATCCATCTTTTTTGATAAAAATTCTTCTCCCACTCGCTTGTCTGCAGTGATTATAGTCTCTGGTATTAGATGAGGAAATTTCAAAATAGAGAATTTTTCTGAAATCTCTCGTATGCTTTTTGGGCTATTAACAACAATAGGATTAATTAGCTGCTCAATAAGATATGTCGTTGTAAGATATTGATTATTAAAAGGAGGAATTTGACGAATAAATATTACGGCTACATCCTCTAAACATATTTCGATATTATCACTTTCTAATTTACACTTATTATTTTCATAATATAGCGTAAAATAATAACCCTTTGCATATACCTTATTATTATAAAAGCTCAAATCCGAAGGTGAAAAATAAAATAATTTATATCCACGTACTTGAAACTCATTAGCAATAAGAAGTGTGGTATCCGATTCAAAATTTAAACTTTCAATCGGATCTATTTGGAACGCAGCAATTTTTTTCATCAAAACAACCCAATTTTATTACAGAATTTTTTATCTCTTCAATAGTCAATAATTCATTCAAAATCATACCATTTTTATTTTTTGGCCCATACATTATATAAACTGGTACTCCATATCTATTATTTTGCAATATGAATTTTTGAATTTTATCATTATTTTTTGTATAATTTAATACTATATGCTTTATTTTTTTATCCTTAAAAAATTTCCTTGTTTCTTCTTTATTTATTACCATCATTTGATTAAATTTACATGTAATACACCAATCAGCAGTAATTTCCAAAAATATTAAATTATCTTTATCTATTTCCCCTTGAAGCATATCCACATCTAAATCTTCAATAACAATATGATTAATATCTTTTTTTTCATAATATAAATCTATAGAAATTTTTGTAGCTAATAATGAAAAAATAACTAATAAAATAATAGCAATATAACTATATCCAATCCTATAAACAGATATCAATATTCCCTTAACTATTAATATCAATAGAATAAAAATTAGTATGGTGAGAGGCTCTACTTGGTTATATAATACATTTAATAACCATAACGCATTAATTATCAATATTATTGCAAAAGATTTTTTCAAAATTAACATCCATCTTCCTGGTTTTGGTAATAAAGTTAAAATTTTTGGTGTACACATAAGTATAAAATATGGAATTGCCATTCCTATTCCCATAAAAAAATAAAAAATAGGAATCATGAAATAATCACGTGTTATTGAGTATGATAAAGCTACCCCTAAAAATGGTGCTGTGCATGATGTAGATAAAACACCAATCATAAATCCATTTGTTATTGAAGAAATATTTTTATTTAAAAACAAAGTATTTATTTTTTGTGGTAATATTATTTCGAACTCTCCCCCTAAATTACTAGCCATAATTAATAAAATGATAATGATTATCATTATAAAATTCGGATTTTGAAAATGACTTCCCCACCATATGTCATTACCTAAATACTTTAATATCACTGTACTTATAGATAATATAAGAAAAAAAGAAACTATACCGCATATAAAATAGAATATATCTTTTTTAATTTTCTTAATATTATGCTGATCATATTTTAAAAATTTTGTAAGTTTGATTGCTAAAATTGGCAAAACGCAAGGCATAAAATTCAATATAAATCCACATATAGTGAAAATTAATATGTAAATCAAATCTTGTTTTATATTGTTTTTATATTTAAATTTATCTCCCAAAGATATTTTTTCAGAACGATATATACATGTGTTATTACATATTGAGTAATCAATTATTAATACAATATTATTTGTTTTATTAGGAAAAGAAAATGAGATAGGGATAGTTGCCGTATCCTTATATACATAACTTATGAATTCTTTATTATCGATATATTTTGTGTCTTGAAAATATTTTGGAAATAAAATATTGGTATTTAATTCCTTATTTCCATCTAATATTTTTATATTAAGCTGGGATCCGAATCTTGATTTTTTATTTGAATATAATTGCCAATTTTTTTCGATATCCAACTTTAACTCAAAAGCTACATTATTCTCAATCTCAGAAATGTTCTGAATACTGATATTCACTTCCTTTGCAACGGTCAAATAATTTATATTTAAAAGAAAAAATATTAAGAGCATTAATGTTTTATTCATGAGCCAAATTTAAGTAAAAGTTACATAATTGTAAAAAAATTATAAAAAAACCAAAAAAATAGAAGACTTTTTAGAATTTTTCACTATAATGACAATCGTAACTAAAAAGTTACCTCCTTGTTTGCTTGAATGATAAGGATTATAAAAGGACTACATTAACCAACTATTAGCTGTTAGTCATTTTTCTTATTCCCATATCACGGTTAGTGTAGTCCTTTTATATAGTTCGCAAAGTAAAATCAAAACTCTCACCGATCATGATATTATAATTTTACATAATTTTCTAGCTTTTAATAACGATAAATTTTCATTATAATACATTTATATTTAATTGTTTATTACTATATGAAAATACTATTTATGGGATCCCCTGAATTTGCCATCCCTACCCTTGAAGCGATTGCATCTTCAAACAATGAGTTAATAGCTGTATATACAAAACCTCCTAAATCAGCAGGTAGAGGATTAAAAGAAACAAAAAGTGCAGTGCATTTACTTGCGGATCAATTAAACGTTAATATTTTCACTCCGCAAAAATTAAAGCCAGAAGAAGAAATCAATAATTTCAAATCATTAAAGCCAGATATTGTAATAGTAGCAGCTTACGGCTTGATAATACCAAAAGAATATTTAGATATACCAACTTTTGGATTTATTAATGTACATCCTTCTACTTTACCAAGATGGCGCGGAGCAGCTCCGATACAAAGAACGATCATGGCTGGAGATGATAAAACATCAATATGTATCATGAAAATGGATGCAGGATTGGATACAGGAGATATTATATTAAAACATGATATGGAATTAGATGATCAAATTACTGGAAAAGAATTACATGATAAATGTGCCAAAATAGGTGGAGATTTGATTCTAAAAACAATTGATCTTTTCTCTCAGAACAAAATCAATCTGATCAAACAATCTGATCAAGGGATAACTTATGCAGAGAAAATTATGCCTTTTGAACGCGTTTTAGATTTTAATCTTAGTGCAGAGGAACTAAATAACAAGATTAGAGCACTAAGCCCAAAACCTGGTTCATATTTTATTTATAAAAAGGAAATAGTAAAGATCATCACAGCAGAAGTACAAAATTTAAAACATGAATTCACCCCTGGTTTAGTGATAGATGAAACACTTTCTATAGCATGTAAGAGCGGTATTCTAAAACCAGTGCTTTTACAAAGACAAGGTAAAAAAATGCTGTATACAGATGCATTCCTAAGAGGTTTCCCTATAAAAGAAGGAGATATATTGCAAAAATAGATATTAAAACAGATAAAGATCTGCTTTATCTGTTGATAAATCTAAGCACCATTGCTCTATCTCAATATCCTCAAAATATATATCAAAATTATACCCAGAGTAATTAAATATATTTAAGTAATGTTTATTGAGTGCATGATCTAATATTCCTTCAATTTGCTGATCTTCCTCATCAGAAGCATAATAAACTGTTTCCATTTTGAGAAATTCAAATTCCAATATATGTTTATTACTCTTTATTTCACTTGGTTTATCGCCAAAGTACTTTGTTATACAATTCGCCTCATTATCTATTACTTTTTTAAAAGCTGTAGTATTAATAATGAGTTGTTGCAGATCATTTTCTATATTGTTTGATGCCAAATAACAACCCAATCCTTTATGCATTTCATCTTGTATCATTGAAATCATCGCACCTCTAAAATTCGAATGTCCCTTTGGTAAAGAGTCTGAAATACTCTCAATATCTTCATTTGACAATGGAAAATATGAGTTGCTTTCTAAGCAAGTTACTAAATTATTTTTTTGTGTATCAAAATTATCTCTAAGCATTTTCTAACCAATTCATTATTAATCGTTGAGCTAGTATAATAATATATCAGTTATTTTCAATGCTAAGTTGTATAAAATAAATAATTACTTTTATATAACCTGCATATCCCATAATCTTTTGTAAAATCCATCTTTTTTTTGAATCAAAAGATCATGCCTCCCTTCTTCAACAATTTTTCCCTCGTCTAATACAATAATTCTATCCATGTGCTTTAGCGTAGAAAGACGATGCGCAATTGCTATAACCGTTGCTTTACTAGTTTCAAGAACTTGATTTATAGAGTCCTGAATAAGCTTTTCAGTTGGGGTATCTAAACTACTTGTAGCTTCATCCAAAATCAATATAGGAGCATTTTTTAAAATAGCTCTAGCAATTGCTATACGCTGCCTTTGTCCCCCACTTAACTTCACACCTCGTTCACCTATTATAGAATCATACCCATCACGCATTGCCAAAATATCATCATGTATTTTTGCTTTTTTACTGGCAAGTATCATTTCTTCATCCGTAGCATCATATTTAGCTAATTTTAAATTTTCTCGTATTGAACTATGAAACATACTTATATCTTGCGGGATAATAGATATTGCTTTACGTAATGATTCTTGTGTCAATTCTACAATGTTTTTCCCATCTACAGTTACAGCACCAGAATTTACATCAAAATATCTAAGTAAACATTTTATTAATGTTGTCTTTCCAGCACCAGATGCACCAACAATTCCTAATTTTTCACCAGATTTAATATCGAGTGTAAAATTATTTAATACTTGCTTCTCTCCTTTCCCATAAGAAAAAGATACATCCATATATTGAATTATCCCAGTAACATTATTTATATCTAATATTTGATCCCCATCTTCTATATCTAATGGTTTATTTATAAATGAGTATGACGATTTTAATTGTGCAATACTTGGATTGATATGAAATAACAAACTATCTAAAAGTCTGTGAAGTTCATTATGTATATTAAGAGTAACCATAGCTATGAATGCAAAACCTCCAGATGTGATAGATCCTTTTTGGTATAAATATGCAAGTAGATATATTTGTACCGCACTCAATATAGTCATCATAATTGTATCTGCATTATCTACAAAAAGAGCATCAAATTTCAATGATTTTTTGTTTAACTTTTTCCAATTATTAATCGCAGGTTTTAGTTTGAATTTAAACTCTGATAATACATCTCCAACAATTTTGATGCCAAAAATATTTGTTATTGAATCATTTATAATTCCTATTGTCTTTTGTTTTGCATTTATAGAAACTTCCAAAATAGATATTTGCTTTTTTACTAAAAAATAAATTACTGGGGCATATACAAGTACAAAAACCATTACTACAGCAGTAGAAAAAATATTAACCTGATACAAAAAGAATAAACTGACTAATACTACAGAAATATTATAAAATGCTGTAAAAGAATTTGTAATAAGTGCTGTTATGCTGCTTTGAAAATCTGATATTTTGCTTGATATTTCTCCAGATAAATGCGAATCGAACCAGTGTAGTGAATGAGTAACAGTTTTTTTATAAATATACGTAGTAGTTTCTTCTATAATTTCTGGAAAATACTTAATATTTAACAATCTACTTAGGAAAAATACTCCATGGAGCATGAATTTATAAAAAACAAATAACCCCAACAACCATGCTAAATTTGCATTTTTATCTGAAGCAATTGCATCAATTATTTCTTTTATTTTATAATTCACTGAAATACTGAATATAGCTGCACAAATGGCAATAGAAATAAGTGATATCAGATAGATTTTATACCTATATAAAAAAGATACAGTATATTCCTTTAATGAATTATTTTTCATAAACAAACAAAATTTAGACTCAGTATAACTAGATTTTTATAAAATATCTACACTCCTCTTCCTTGAGCACCACCCATACCATTACCTAATGCTTGAACATGCACTTGATGTGGAGGAGCAACAACAACAGGTTGTTGTCTTTGTTCTTGAATTCCTACTATATCTTCTTTCATCCCTTGTATTTCTGCTCTCAAATTTGCTTCTTTTTTTTCATCATGATGTGCCATAGGAGCAAATATTTCTCTACTCTTATCATATGACATACTTCCTACAAAAGCTTCTTTCGCATGAGCTAACACTCCACCTTTTACCTCATACTTTTCTTCATAGGATTGGTGTTCTTTCATATATTCTTGTCTATAACGATTAAACTCTTCCTGTTGTTTCATAGGATCAGTCTCTGTTGTACCCTTTGTTTTATCTTGAGCATATGCATTTGCTTCGAGACCCTGCTCATATTGATTTTTTTTATTATGCTCTTGATACTTTTCTTTATATGCATCTTTAAGATTATTAAACTCTTCTCTTATTTTTTTAGGATCAGTCTCTGTTGTATCCTTCATTTGTTCTAAAGCATATGACTTTGCTTTGTTGTCTAGCCACTGCTCTTTTAAAAAATCACCACCTTTACCTATTGGAAATTCAATACCAAGTAAAGCTTGATTTTGCTTCATTATATCCATCATTTTATCACGCTGATCGCTAAATGATAGTTGTTCAGAAGTATTAGCAACAGTACTTGTAAGTAATGTAAATAGCCCAACCCCCATCAAAATAGGATTGCCAGACATCACGTTACCTAAAAAAGGAACAAGCATTTCTGGCATCCCCTCCATTACATTTTTTATTTTAACAACTTTATCAGGAACATCTTTTTTTTTAGGATCTGTTGTATGAGCACTTATATCTTCCATTAATACTGCAGCTAAATTTGGATTATTTGCTAGTATTTCTAATTGCCCCTTCCTCATCTCCATCAATTCTTCAACAGCCTTACCTTCATTTTGCTGAACCTTTAAATTCTTTAGTGTCTTTCCTTCATTTATAACTCCATATACCATACAAGAAACTGATACTGTAGCAGCAATAGCTATAGCAATAGGTCCAAAAGGACTAAATGCTAATCCTGCCAAAGATATAAATGATATAATTCTTAGAAATGATGGGGCAAAAAGAACATCAATTATTTTATCGAATGCTTTACGCACAGGACCTCTTGCTGCTTTTTTCGCTTCTGCTTCTGCTATTTCATCTTCTGTTTTAGCTTTAGCTCCTTTTTGTTTTTCAACCTCACCATCATTCATTGCAACGCCTGATGCAGCAGATCCTGTGCCAGAAAGAAGTCCCCAACCAACTTGCACCCACTGAACAGCTGGTTTAACTACATCATAGGCCCCCTTTCCCCAATTACCAACAGCTTTTCCAGCTTCTACCAATAACTTTAATTGCTCTAACATATACTCCTATATTCAATCACCTATACAATCTATGGTAATTTAAAATTATCTATTATCCAAGTATTTAAAATAAACTATTTGCATTTATGATATTTAATAAGTTATTATCCATATCTAATTTTAAGTGTACTTATGCGTAAAAAAAATTTATTAAGTTCAGCAATAATGGGAAATATCGTTGAATATTACGATTTTGGAATTTATGCAGTTTTTGCGGAATTAATAGCAAAAATTTTCTTTCCAAATTACGATGAATACACAGGGCTATTACTTTCATTCGCTGTTTTCGCAGTTGGTTTTTTAATGAGGCCAATTGGTGGCATTATATTTGGACATTTAGGAGATCAATTAGGAAGAAAATTTGCGTTAACTATCTCAGTAGTAGGAATGGGACTCTCTACTTTTGCAATAGGTATATTGCCTTCATATAATTCAATAGGGGTTCTAGCACCTGTATTACTTACATTGATAAGGATGTTTCAGGGATTATGTATTGGTGGAGAAGGAGCTGGATCTGCTATATTCGTCATAGAACATTCAGATGAAAAAGATGTAGGAATTATGGGAAGCATAATGATGGCTTCAAATGTAGCTGGTACTCTACTTGCTATTATTGCTGGACTTATAATAGATCACCTTTTTTCAATAAATGATACAACATGGAGATATGGATTCTTCTTTGGTGCTTTTTTAGGGGTTGTCGGATTTTATTTGCGTTTCAAAAGCAGTGAAACTCCTGTGTTTGAAAAAATGAAAGCTGAGAAGAAAATCATCAAATTCCCCATAATGATTGTTTTAAAAGAAAAATGGAGAAGTATACTTATCACCTCTTCTTTTGCAGGATTAGCAACATCTAGCACATACATGATCAGAGGTTTTTTTGGTGTATATTTTTCTGAAACTTTGGGTTTTGAAAAAGATGTTTCTTTGTACATAGTACTATTAGCTCTAACTTTTTTGGTTGTCTCTTTACCTATATTTGGATTTATATCGGATAAAATAGGATATAAAAAATACATATACACTAACGTATTTATTTATTTGATACTAATTCCAATTATATTTAGTAACATAGCTAACGCCTCTGGTAATTTAAGTAGTGTCTTAATAAATGTTTCTTTGTTAAGTATCATAATCGCTAGTGTCGTTGCTCCATATTATCCATTTGCAATAAAATTTTTCACTCCAGAATTAAGGTATTCAGCTGTAGCTTCAGGTTGGAATTTAGGAAATGCTATTTTTGGTGGAACCACACCTTTGATATCTACACTTTTGGTGATGCATATTGGAAGTACCGCACCAGCTTATTATTTAATTTTCACAGCATTACTATTTTTAGTGATGAGTTTCCTCAATAGAAAATTTCTACATAGTCATTAAGAAGATATTTAATCCATATTCTTCAATACATAATGAGCATCATTAATATCTTTTTTTATTTGAGTAACTAGCTGTTCGATGTTATCAAAACGTCTTTCAGGTCTAATAAATCTTAAAAGCTCTACCTTGATTTCTTGATTATATATGTCTTCATCAAATTCAAATATATTCACCTCTAATACTGCTCTCTTTATATCTTTAAATGTAGGTTTTACGCCTATATTTCCAACCCCAAAATATTTTTTATTTTGACATGTTATTTGCACTAAATACACACCGTATAGGGGATATGTATAATTATCTGGATCTAAATTTACATTTGCTGTTTTAATACCAAATTCACGCGCTAACCTCTTTCCATGCTGTACAATCCCAGAGATAGAGTAATTTTCTCCCAATAATTTATTCGCCTCTGTAATCATGCCCAAAGATAATAATTGACGTATTTTTGATGAAGAAATATCAATGTTATCAAAAATATATTTTTCTATAATTTCGCAATAAAAATTATATTCTTTTCCAAATAAAATAAGTGATTTTGAATCTCCGCTCTTATTTTTACCAAAATAAAAATTATATCCAACAACCAAACCCCTTATACCAAATCTTTTTATCAATAAATTTTGTATAAATTGCTCTGGTAGTAAATTTTTTACTGCATCATCAAATTTTAATACAAAAATATCATCTACACCTAAATCAGATAATTTACTCAATTTCTCACTATACGGATATATCAATTTCTTTTTTTTCAAATCAGAAGGTATTAAGGTGCTTGGATGTGGATCAAATGTTAAAACGCCAGACCTAACCCCAAATTCTTTTGCTACATTTACGCATTTTTCAATTATTTTTTTATGCCCTAAATGCACACCATCAAAATTACCAATAGCTAATACTACATCTTTTTTTGTAGTAATATCATTAATACCACCTGTATAGATCATAACTTTAATTATAATTAAGTATTTTTATTGTTAAGCTTGGATACATTGAAATATTTAACGCAACTATTTGTTAAAACTCTTCCTCTAGGTGTTCTCCCTATAAAACCTATCTGCAATAGATATGGCTCTATAGTATCCTCTATAGTATCTTTTTCCTCAGATAATCCCGCAGCAATAGTATCTATCCCTACTGGTCCTCCATTAAAATTATTTATAATAAATTTAATATATTTATAATCAAGTATATCCAATCCTATCTCATCTATATGCAAATTCTCTAAAGATGAGTTCACCAATTCAATAGAAATAACATTATCCTTTGCAAAATTTGCATAATCTCTAATTCTTTTTAATAATTTCACAGCTATTCTAGGGGTACCTCTAGAGCATTTGGAAATTTTTTCTGCAGCGTCATCAGAAATCTCTACATTTAAAATTTTTGATGCTCTTTTTATTACAAAAAATAATTCTTCTTTAGTATAAAAATCTAATTTAAATGTTATTCCAAATCTATCTCTCAGTGGATTTGTGAGAAGCCCCAATCTTGTAGTTGCACCTACTAATGTAAATTTTGGAAGATTTATTTTTACAGTTCTTGCAGCAGGTCCATCTCCTATTATTAAATCTAAATAAAAATCTTCCATAGCTGGATACAAAACTTCTTCAACTAATGAAGTCATTCTATGTATCTCATCTATAAACAAAATATCATTCTCTTCAATATTTGTAAGTATTGCCGCTAAATCTCTGGTTTTACTTAGCATAGGCCCAGAAGTAACTTTGATATTAGAATTTATTTCCTTAGCAATAATTTGAGATAACGTAGTTTTTCCAAGACCTGGCGGGCCATGGAATAAAACATGATCTAATGTTTCTTTTCTATATTTAGCAGCACCAATAAATACCGTTAAATTTTCTACAATTTTCTTTTGACCGATAAACTCTTTTATACTACTTGGTCTGATAACGGGTTCAGTACCCAACTCTCTTAAGTTATTTTCTCTAATTATTTTATTGCCCAAATCACTCATAATTTTTTTGCCTCTAGCTTTCCATCATTTAGACAAAATATTAAATCTGATTTTTTAGCGACCTCAATATCATGGGTAACAACAATATTACAAACATTAAATTCTTTTGCAATATCCTGAAATACATTCAATATATTTTCCGTATTATTTATATCTAAACTACCAGTAGGCTCATCTGCTAAAAGTAATTTAGGCTTATTGATTAAACTTCTTGCTATAGCTACCCTTTGCTGTTCTCCACCAGATAATTCTTGTGGGAAATAATTCTCTTTACCTTTGATATCTAATCTTTCAAACAATTCCATAGCATTCTTTATTGCTATTCCTTTTTGAACTCCCATTATTTCTTGAGCGATTATAACATTTTCAATAACTGTAAAATCAGAAATCAAGTTATAGGACTGAAATATAAAACCTATTAATTCTCTCCTAGCAGCAGTTTTAGCAGAATCACTTAGATTAGCATAATCAATTCCGTCAATCATTACAGAGCCACTACTAGGGTCATCCAATAACCCTATAATCTTTAACAATGTACTTTTTCCAGATCCAGATGGCCCAACTATAGCTACAGACACACCCTCTTCTAAATTGATATTCACATCACTTAGAATACACTGATTTACGGAATCGTGCTTATAATACTTACTTATATTTTTTAAAGATAAAAAGCTCACGCTTTATCTAACTAGTCAATTTTTTCTCATTAAATACAACATGCTTACGTAAAACAGGATCGTATTTTCTAAAAGTTAACTTCTCTTTCAATTGCTTTGGATTTCTTTTTTTTACAAAATAGTATCCGCTTCCTTCTGAGCTTACAAGTTTAACAAGAATTGTGCTTTTCTTAGCCATGGAAGAACCTTCTAATATTAAAAATTTTATTTACAGTACTATATATGATTTTTTTTAATTCTCAACTTTTAACATGTCCCAATACATATTATACACATCTATGCTATCTCCTATATCATTATTTATTAAGGATTTCTCAATTAAAGCTTTATCAGGAAACATGGTTTTGTTCTCTCTTATATCTTTTGGTAGCATTTTTTTTGCCTGATCATTTACCACAGATAACTTTAATTCTTCAATTATTTTTTTTGCTATCTCAGGTCTATGTAAAAAATTAATGAATTTATGTGCATTTATTTTATTTTTTGATGTTTTCAATATTGACATATTATCAATTGATAATATTGCCCCTTCTTTTGGATATATAAATTCAATATTATCATCTAATAATGTAGCTTGAAATGAATTAGTGTTCCAATTCATAGCGATTACCACTTCTTCGCTTAAAAGATCTGTTTGAACAAGATCAGAAAAAAATAACCTTACATTTGGAAGTAAATGACGAACTTTGTCATAAGCTTCCTTTATTTCTAATTCATTTTTTGAATTAACATTATGCCCAAGTAAAATTAAACCAAGAGAAAAAACTTCCCTTATATCGTCTGGAAGAGCAAGCCTACCTTTATATTTGGAAGAATATAAATCATTCCAGCTTGTTATTTTTTCTTTTATAAATTTTTTATTATACGTAATTCCAGTTAAATATAAAAAATAAGGAATACTAAATTTATTTTTAGGGTCACATGATAAATTCATAACATTCTCATCTATATACTTGATATTAGAAATCTGCGAATGATCAAGTTCTTCTAGTAATTTTTCATTAACAAGCTTTTCGATAAAATAATTAGATGGAAAAATTACATCATAACTAGGTTGTTTGGATAATAATTTTATCTTCGCATACATAGTTTCATTATTTTCAAAAGTAGTGAAGTTCACTTTGATTCCAGTTTCATCTGTGAAATTTTTTATTACAGAAGCAGGGATTGTTTCAGCCCACCCATATACAAAAATCTCTTCAGATTTAGCAAAAAAAGTGACCATACAAAACACCAATGCTACCATTACATTTTTTTTCATTTACTTCTCCTTACTATAATTTGTGACAATAATATAAAAATAAATGAAACAATCAATACAAAACTACATACAGCATTCACTTCTGGCTTGATACCTTGCCTCGCTAATGAGTATATAACCAATGGTAAAATTTGATAATCTGGTCCACTAACAAAATAACTGATTATCACATCATCTAAAGAGAGCGTTACAGAAACTAAAAATGCAGAAACTATATTGGGGAAAATATTAGGTAATATAATTTTTCTCAATACCATAAAATCGCTTGCCCCCAAATCTATACCTGCTTCGATAATATTTTTATCTAAATCTCTAAATCCGCTTAATATTATTATAATAACAAAAGGTAAGCATAAAATTATGTGTGATATCAACAAAGATACAAAACCTAATTTTAAATTTATTAAAATAAACAGCAATAATAGACTAACACCCAATATAATATCTGGGAAACTAATCATAAATTGAACAAAAAAATATAAAAATTTCCTACCTAAATATTTATATCTATAAAAACCAAACGCACATAATCCGCCCAAACCAATTGAACAAAATGCTGAAGCCAATGACAAAATCAACGAATTTTTAAATGCGTCAATTAAAGCCTCATTTTTGATCGCCTTTAGATACCAAAAAAAAGTAAACCCCTCCCATTTAACTCCATATAACGATGAATTAAATGAATTAGCAACCAGTGTAATTATTGGAAAATACAATACTGCCAAAAACAATAATATATATACTGACCTAACTATTTTTTGCATCACTATATAAATCTAATTTATGATATTTTTTTTGAACTATAACCCAAAATATAACAACAAAATAAAATAATACAGTGATTGCACTACCTAAATTCCAATTTTGTGTAATAAGAATCTGATTCTTAACAATATTACCTATCATGATATTCTTAGAGCCACCTAATAAATCTGAGATATAAAACATACTAAAAGAAGAGAGCATCACCATTGAACAACCAGATATCACTCCACTGTAACTCAAGGGAAAAATAACTTTAAAGAAAATTTGGAGCTTTGATGCACCAAGATCCATTGCAGCTTCAATAATGCTTTTATCAATTTTCCTTAATGACAAATAAATTGGCATTATCATAAATGGTATTAAATTATAAACAAATCCAAAGATAACTACATTCCTATCATACAGCATATGATAAGGTTCATTTATAATACCAAAATAAATTAAATAATAATTTATAACGCCATTTAATTTTAGCAAATACACCATTGAATAAGTTCTTATAAGTGAACTTGTCCAAAAAGGAATAATTATCAAAATCAAAAGTAAATATTTTATGTATTTATTATTTTGAACATAAATAATAAGTGCAACTGGGTAGCCAAGTATTATGGATATAAAAACCGTTTTTATAGCTATGATCATACTGTTTATGTATACCGTAATAAATAATGGAGAAAATACATTTTTAAAATTTACCAATGTAAAATACGAATTAAACATCTCTCCATTTTGAACCTTTGTAAAACTCAGCAATATTATCAATAAATTTGGTACAATTGTACTTATGATTAATAAAAAAAATGAATTAACAATTATGAATTTTTTAAAAAACCACCTATTATTCATTTCGTAAAATAACCTCCCATCCCGATATCCAAGTTATTGTTACATTTTCACCCACTTTATAATCAAAATCCTCATCATCCTCATCAAAAAATTCACTAGCCTTAATTTCTTTTCCGTTTTTCAGTACTATACTAGAATCTAAAGTGGCACCTTTATATGTGGTGTTTGTAACCTTTCCAATCAGTACATTATCTATCGTTTTTGAATCCTTTATAGTTTCTGTACTAAGATCTTCAGGCCTAAATAATAATTTCACTTTTTCATTTGGAAGAAGATTTAATTCATTTTTAGTTTCATATTTCACACTACCTTCTACCAACAATATAACCTTATCTTCTTTAACGGACAAAACCGTAGCTTCAAAAACATTTATTTCACCAATAAATTTTGCAACAAATAAATTTGAAGGTGTTTCGTATACTTCTCTGGGTGTTCCAATTTGCTCAATCTTTTTGTCATTCATTACAATAACTTTATCTGCTACAGAAAGCGCCTCTTCCTGATCATGTGTAACCAACATAAATGTTATCTTTAGCTTTTCTTGTAATTGTTTAAGCTCTATTTGCATTTTTTGCCTTAGATTTTTATCCAATGCATTCAATGGTTCATCTAATAACAATATCTCCGGTTCTTTTACTACAGCTCTTGCTATAGCTACTCTTTGCTTTTGCCCTCCTGATAATTGACTTGGCATTTTAAATAATAATTTTTCCAAACCAGTTTTTTGAGCTATGTCATATACTTTGTTTTTTATTTCTTTATTATTTTTAGTATCAACCCTCAATCCAAATGCAATATTTTCATATACATTTATATGTGGAAATAAAGCGTAACTTTGAAATACTGTATTTACCTTTCTGTTTGCAGGGCTGATATCGTTTGCACGAATTGAATCTATGTATATCTCTCCCCTATCAGGCGTTTCAAAACCACCAATCAACCTTAATATAGTAGTTTTCCCACAACCAGAAGGCCCTAATAAAGTAACAAACTCCCCTCTATTAATGAAAAATTTAATATCTTTTATAACCTCTTCATTCCCATAGCTTTTTGTTACATTTATAAATTCTAAAACATGATCTTTATTCAATTAAAAAACTCCTCTTAATAAAAAAATTGAATTGTAATGTCACACTATACTAAAAATTAATTTAATTTTCAAAATTTATTATATATAAAAATTTCTATCGGGCATTGTGTTAAAATTATATATCAGATAGACTTAATTTATTAACTTATAAGAGGGATACGAAATGAAAAAAACCAATTACACTACATCTTTACTATGTGCAGGTGCATTATTATTCTCAACAAGCCTTGTCATGGCTGGCGAACCACTAATGGAAAAATGTTATGGTGTTGCAAAAGCAGGGAAAAATGATTGCAAATCTTCAGATGGAAAAAATAGCTGTGCAGGTGCATCTACAAAAAATAGAGAAAAGACTCAATGGGTATTAGTTCCAAAAGGACTATACTCAACCCAAATGAAAATGCCGAAAATTTAAAAACCCTTGAAAAATAATCAAAAAAGAGGAGAATGAAGGAATGAAAAATTTCCTAACCATAGAACAGAAAAATGAGTTGCTCAATCAA
>JBKEHD010000002.1:0-56766 GCA_046710445.1 Candidatus Midichloriaceae bacterium | reverse complement strand
TTAAAGATGACTGGCATACTCTCAGTACGGGATTAGAAACGCGTATTAATGATAATTTTCAGATTCTAAAATCCGCAATTTGATTTGGGATGGGTATAGTTATCCAAGCACTCTTAAATCCCAATTTATTAAATGCAGATATAATTGTATTTTCATTAATATAAGGATGTATCTTAAATATATTTTGCACTCCTAATATAGTGTATGTCGCAAGTGAATAAGCCTCTTTAAAGCTCACAACACCATCTTGTTTTGCTAAATTAGGTGTAGTATCCCTGCTATAATTATTTATCCCAAATCTGTCACTCCTCGCTGACTCTCCAATCACCAAAACTATCTTTGTACCCTTATCATGAAAATTAAATTTATAATCTGTGAATGCATCAACTTCTTTACTATCCCTTTTAAATTTTTCATGAATATAATACGTCTTTATTGTTGTTATGAAGTTTGCAGGATATAAATTTACCGCTGCCATAGTTTGTAAAAATACAATAGGATTGGTGTCTCTCAAAAATAACTGAGGTGAGTAAAAAATTAAGCTTCCTATAAAACAAAAAAATACCACTATTCTAGTCCTTTCACGAAGATTTATTTTTAGTAAATATGCTACTTTCATAAGGATTATACTAGGTGCAAACCAAAAAACAACCATCCAACCAATCAATTTATAACTGAGAAATGTAGATGCTTCATCATAATTTGTATTTAAAGTGCACTCTAACAAAGATTCATTAAACCTTATTCCAAAAAAAATTTTAAAATAGGTTAGTATGCTGCCAAAAAATATCAAAATTATAAAAAATGGGATGAAAAATATTCTATTAACAAATGTTATAGAGATAACAAAAATTGAAAAGCCAATACTAGACATAATAATAGCCATTTTATAATTTGGAATTAAAAGGTCTTTAATAAAAATTATATTAAATAATATTAATAAGGAGCTGGCACAAAGTATTATTGCACTATATTTGTTGAATATTAATTTTTTCATTTATTGATATTTTTTATATTAAGAAATTGCTTTTTCTACTTCTTCAAAATCACTAAAATGTATTTTTTTTCCGTTGATTAATTGATAGTTTTCATGCCCTTTCCCAGCTATGACAAGCACATCCCCTGATTTAAGATGTGAAATAGCATATTCAATTGCTTTCCCCCTGCCCTCTATCTCTGTAGCATTTGGACATCCTAACATTATATCTTTTCTGATCAATCTAGGGTCTTCTCCTCGTGGATTATCTTCAGTAACAACTATAAAATCAGCATAATTTTTTGCAACTTCACCCATCAATTTTCGTTTTATTGGATCCCTTTCTCCGCCACATCCAAAAACAACACAAAGTCTTTCTTTTGTAATACCCCTCAAAGTTTGCAAAACTATTTTTAATGAATCGGGAGTATGGGCGTAATCAATATAAATATCAGCGTTATTTATTTTACCTGTAAAATCTAATCTTCCTTTTGCTGCTTTCAAACTTTCTATTACACTCATTATTTTATCAACTTGAATACCGGATGAGATCGCAAGCCCTACAGAACATAAAATATTATATACTTGAAATTTCCCCTTTATTTTGTTGGTAAATACATATTTTCCCCCAAATATATTCACCTCTGTTTCTTCTGGGGAAAAAGATACTATGCGAATATCATTTGCTTTTTCCCCATAATCAATAATCTTTATTTTACGCTTGTCACAAATATCTTTTAAAACACTGTATTCATCAATGTCTGAATTTAATACAGCATATTTATTTGGCTCTAGAATTTCAGAAAAAATCCTTGATTTTGCATCAAAATAAGATTTCATAGATTTGTGGTAATCAAGATGATCTTGAGAAAAATTTGTAAAACCTACAGCATGAAAATTAACATTCGTGATTCTATCCTGCTCTATACCATGGCTTGATGTCTCTATAGCCAAATGTGTATAATCTGCTTCATACAAATCATTCAAAGTTTTATGTAAAGAAATGGGATATGGAGAAGTTAATGTGGGAGCATCTTTTTCCTTATACCCCTCTTCTGATGTGATAATACCCAAAGTCCCTATTGAGCAGCTTTTATATGCTAGCAAATGACAGATTTGTTGAAAAAAGTTTACAGAAGATGTTTTTCCGTTAGTTCCGGTAATACCAACTGTATACTTTGGTTGCTTAGGATAAAATAAAGAAGCTGCTTTGCTCAGATATAATTTTGGATTTTTTACCTTTACAATATTCACAGACTTATCTACCACCTCTATATCCGCATCTAAACTTGTAATAATAAATTTTGCTCCATTCTCAATAGAATCTTGAATATTATACAATTCATCATCTTTATTATTCGATATAGAAAAAAAAGCATAGCCAGGCTTAACCTCCCTTGAATCAAAAGAGATTCCAGATACATTTTTAATTATTTTATCAATCATTTTTATGATTTACGCATATTTATGCATCACTAGATGCTTTGATTCCCTCTTTTTTTGGAACTTCTTGTAATACCTCTTTATTTTCTATTTCTTTATTAGATTCAGCTTCTATTGGTTTCCCCGCTTCTTTTTTTCCTTTTCCAATACTTGTTCTAAACTTATTCATATCAAATGGCTCTTGTTGTGGAATTTTAATAGGCGATAATAATCTTTTTTTGAAGAATGAATCTTCATAATATTTAATTTTATTAGATTTAATAGGCGGACTAGATTCAATAAGTAATATTTGCTCATCCCTTGGTAAATTAATCACCTCTTGAGGAAGCAACAATGCTCTCTGTGTCTTAGAAACACTCATTGATCTAGAAGCAGGATTAAAGTCTAAAAATTTAGGCTTATTCTGTGACACTTGATCAACAGTTTTATTTCCACATAGTTGTGAAATCAAATTGGCTGTTTCATAGTTGTTCGCAGCAAATGTTATTCTATATGTACAATTTGATAAAAACGAGTTCATTCCATGCTCTTCATAAATTCCTTTCAACTGTTGTGTATCTTGTATAATTAAAAATAACCTAACATGATACCCACGGAAATACGCTATCCCTGTCATAAATTGATCCATTTTTCCTAATGTAGGAAACTCATCCATCATAAACATAACTCCATAAGGCTCATCAGCACTAGGTAATTTTCTAGATAAAAATTCAGTTGATTGCTGATAAAAAACTTGCATCAAAGGTTGAAGTCTTTTCAAGTTATCTGGTGTTAATCCAACATAGATAGTTGTAAGTTTCTTTTTAATCTCTAAAATACTAAAATCACTTGATGCCGTTGCGGTATCAATCAATGGATTTGACCATAATTCAAGATTTGAATTCATCGTTGAAATTACACCAGATCTCTCTTTATCAGCTTTTTGTAAAAAAGCTGCTATGTTCATATAAGCAACTGGATGTATTGTATCACCCATAGTATCCAATACTACAGCTAAATTATAAACAACATCATCACTTCTCATTGTCCTTACAACTTCTCCAAAAGATTTCACCTTATTTGGATCTGCTATAAGATATAATACAACCCCTACAAAAAGCGATCTAGCTTCATTATTCCAAAATTCTTTTTCAGGCATGATAAGACTGGCAATTTTTTGCACATCATCCACCATCTGCCCAGGCTTCTTACTAACCCAATCAATTGGGTTATAACAATGTGTATTTCCATCAGGATCTGCAGGACTCCAAACAAAAACTTGCTGCCCCATTTTCTTTCTATATCCAGAGGTTAATTCATAGTTTTCTAACTTAATATCATGTACAACTACAGAATCTTCCCAAAAAAGCAAATTAGGTATTACAAAACCTACACCTTTACCAGAACCAGTCGGAGCAAATAATAATGTATGCTGATATCCTTCTGAAATAAGATATCCTTTTTTATCCTCACCCAAAAGCATTCCTTTTTTAACGCGCAATCCAGCTTTTTTTATATCATCTTCTGTAGCCCATCTCGCATCTCCATGCACAGATTCTTGTTTTTTATATGGCCTCATTTCATATAAATTACTTCTATAATGCCAAATAATAAAACCAATTATAAGCAATGGTGATAAAATTGAAGTAACAATCCTTGGTATCAAATAATCATTATATGTTAAAGTCATCGAAGAAAAATTTGCTTTCCAATACCCAAGCAACTCTATTAAATAATCAATAGGCTTAAACGATATCCAAAAATCCAAATCAGCGACTTTATATTCGTGATATGTAATTATTACAGAGGAAATATACACACTCAATGATAATGCAGCTAGCCCAAATGCTAATGCCACACAAAAATTTCTAAAAGCCATTGCAAAATCACTCATAAACAGCGAATACAAATTAAATATACATACTAATATATATATAAATATTAATAATTTAAAGGATTAATAAAAAATAATTTTTTTTACATATTCAGATCGATGATTATACTTGACTTGAGCAACATATTAATTATATTTGTGCTGTGTAGTATAGGGTATTTAAATATGACAAATAAACAACATAATGACGCTTTTGAGAAATCGGTAAAACCATTTTATCATAAATCAGACGAATGTTATATCTATTACTCTCCAAGTCAAATTTTATCTCCAGAATTGGAGTATGTACCTTTAACAGTAAAAGAAGTAAAAGCTAAATTTGGATTTGTCCTTTTATGTGATGATCTTAGTAAGTCTGTTAAGGAAGCAGAGAGTTTTCGTTCTGAACACGAAAAAATGCCTATAGCTTTTCCACTGAAATTTACGGAAACTGGAAAAATACATTACGGAACAGAAACCAACCCTAAGGACTTACTTGTTCTACATACCATTTCTCCAAAAATAGGTCTCGGTATATCTAGTTACTCTGCTCTGAAAGAAAGAAGTATAATTGCAGAGTACGTGGGAGAAAGAAAACCTATGGGTACTAAAATTCTTGATACTTCTTATATTATTTTAAACAATGACGGTACAAAAATAGATGCAAAAGAGTACGGCAATGTAGCTAGATTTTTTCATCATTGCCCTCAAAAGCATGATAACGAAGGCGTTATGACCGCAAATCTAGAAATTGTAGCATGGAAAGTTTCAGTGACTTTAACAAAATTATTTTTTATGACTACAAGAGATATTAAAGAATTTGAACCTCTTTGTTGGGATTATATTGGAGGCGGTGACAAGTTTCTTTTTGACCAAAGCGGGCCAGAATTATTAGATTCTGAGACTTATTTACCAATAGATATTGATGAACTATAAAAACTATAATACTTAACGTAGTAGCCTGATATAATTATAAAAACAAATTATATTTAGATAATTCAGCCTTTTGTTTATCACAACATTCATAAAAAACTTTTTTCAAAAAGAAAGGTATGGTTGTTATTTGCCATAAAATATGTTAATATACCACAAAGAAAGTAGTAGGTGGTTGTGTTTTTAATTAAATTACAGAAAAGCATTATGCTTGTGGTAAGATATTGTTTTATCCAATCACCAAATTTAAAAGAATTACTTACGATCTCTGTTTTTCAAACAATCCTTGAAATGGTATCAAGTGAGATCGGATATAAATCTAGTAATAATCCATCTTCAAATGCTATATTTAAAGATGGAGCAAAAATTATACCTGAAATTTATGGCGGTTATAAAGGTGATAAAATTTCACATGGCGAATATCATAAAGATGGATTTACAACATTATCTGCACTAACAAAACTAAGTATAAAATTATCAATAATATCATCAATTGAATCTATATATTCTTCAGAAAAACAAATTTTTCAAAAATCCATAAAAAACAGCAAAAAATTTCAAGAATTTTCTATTATAGAGCAAAATAAATTTTCAAATATATTTAATAAGCATTTTTATGATTTAGATAAAAGTTTTAAAATAGCAAATTTCATTGCTGATATTACTTCAAGATTCATATTGATATCTGGCGAGAATAGACAGGAAATAGGCAATACTCATCTCATATGGTACAAATTTCTTTTCCAAAATACAAATAAAGATTTGATAAAGGAAAGCTTTCAATCGGCTATACCAAAAAATTTATTTGTAGATTATTTAGGAACTACATTGAAAGACTGCAATATCACATCTAAAAATTTTATTTATTATGGAAATATACTGAATATAAAATTTATGGAATTATTATACACTCCAAAAATATTATATACTTATAATGATCTTAATTTTACTTTTGAAGAATTTACATCGCATGATACTACATATAAAAAAGCAAACTATCTAAATAAAATTTTATCTTCAAACGAAGATCTTATACTTCCTATTGTATCAACTTATTCGTTTGATTTTGTTTCCAAATTAATTGCTAATATATTCTTTGTGTATCTTTTTGGTACAGCCGCTAAAAGTATAACATCACCCATACATACATCTCAAGAATATCTATCAGCCACTACAAAAAATATAATTTTTTATGCATCAATTACATTATCAGGCTATTATTTTTATAAGCAATTTTATGATCCTCAAGAAGAAGAGGAAACAGATGTTTCTAAGTGTATAAAAGAACTCATTTCACAGCAAAATAATCTTAATGAAGAAGAAGCAGTTAGTAAATTTGATAAGTGTATCACTATTATGTACTCAACATTAGATAACATTCATAATATGTGTTATTACAGCGATTTTATACCGTTTAATGAAGACATAGGCATTATATCTGAAAATCCTATAACACCTATGCTTGAATGGCATTAATATTATTTATACACGAATCACGTTCAATAAATCATCTTCCATTCTGTTCATCATTCCATATGCTTTTGCGTTATAAGAATACAACCTTTGCATTCTCATCAACAATGTCATATTTTCTGTTGAATCTGCGTTAGAAGAACTTATATTACCGCCAACTACTTTACCTACTCCTTGATTACCAGATACATTATATTTTGCTGCTCCAGAATCTGCTGTTTCAAGAAACACTGTACCACTTTCATTCTCCAACTTCTCAGGATTTTTGAATGTAACAACTGGTACAGCAGCAATGAATTGTTGCATACCATTGGTATACGAACCAACTATATTGCCGTACTGATCTACACTTGTGCTTGATAATGTTCCTGGAGTATTTCCATTAGAATCAAAATCTCCCAAATTATTTTTTCCAAACATCTCCATTTTCTCCCAATTTATCTTCAATTCAGTAGGATCTGCTTTAGTTCTTCCTGGATCCCATGTAAATTTCAAAGAATCTGCTATATTAATTGGAGAAGTAACGCCAGAAAATGCGACAGGAACACCAAACATCTTACCTTGAGAATCAAAGCTTACAACCCCTGCAGCTATAGGTGTTTTATTACCATTAACTTGTGTTTTTGTATAAATTTCCACGGTATATTTATCCACATCTGTCTTCTTAAATGCTGCAAACGCCACATGTTTTCCACCAAGAGAATCATATATAGGGAATTCATCTTCGAAATCTGCCTTATACTTCCCACCAGTCATGTTATTTGCTGGATCTGCTGCATTATACGGTGAACTAATAAAACTACCAAGAGTAGGAGTGAATGGTGTACCAAATGCACCATTAGCATATTCTTCAATACTAGGCATCATAGCACCACCAGCACTAGTAATATCAAATTTCAGCCTAACATTATTATTTAATGAGCCATGCAAAGCGAATTCTTTAGCACCAGATCCACCAGTTACAGAATCAAAATATATCCCTGCATTACTCTCTAATTTAGTCTCAAAATCCGCTTGATTAGTATACTGTATAGCTCCAGGAATAATCGCAGAGGTAGCAGCACCATCCATCTGAAATGTCAGAATTTTGCTAGTAACATCATTATCCCCTTTTTTTTGATAAAAAGTCATCGTAAAGCTATTTCCTGCACCAGTAGGGGCAGTTATTTTTATTGTACCACCACCAACAGCTAATTGCTCTGCACTCAAAACCACTTTTGCATCAACTGTACTGGTTGCTGTTCCTTTAATTAAATCACCTACAGGTATTTTCACTTTACCAAAATTAGCTGAATCTTTTTCTATTGAAGTTTTTCTAATAGTTTCTCCGGATATATAGTTTCCAGCTAATAAATAACATCCATTTACACCACGTAAATACCCATCATTATCAGGATTAAAACCACCCGCTGCAGTAAATCTTTTTTCTCCATTACATTCAACGGGAAAAAATCCTCTGCCTTCTATAGCATAATCGAATTCTTTTTCTGTTTTTAGAATCTCTCCTTGTTTATCTGTATTAATCGCACTTTTTGATGTAACTCCACCATTATACTTATTTGTTGTACTAATCAAAAAAGCATCAAATTCTTTAAAGCCTGGTGTATTTGCGTTACTTAAGTTTATACCAACATTACCAGTGACATCTTCTACCGTTCTCATTCCTGACATAGCAGCTGTAATTCCTTTCGAACTCATAACTAAATACTAAAATAATTTATTATTACAAGACTAGAAGCAATATCCGTGCCAAATTTAGAAGCAGTTTTTTAATATCTCTTTTTTTGATATATTTTTCTTATCATCAGAAAAATATTTCAAGACACCGTCTTGCATAGAATATATCTTGCTACCATATTCCAATGCTTGATCTATATTATGTGTCACCATTATACAGGTCATTTTATGCTTTGAAATTGCATCTGTTGTGATTTGCATTATCTTCTTTGCTATCTTTGGATCAAGTGCAGATGTATGCTCATCGAGCAATAAAATATCTGGGGGATATAATAGCGACAAAGCTATTGCCAATGTCTGCTTTTGCCCACCTGAAAGATTCAAAACCTTCTGATCAAGTTTTACGCTTATATTATAAGAATTTAAAACCTCTATACACTCTTGCTTATCAACAAATCCGCTAGAACCAGCCCCTCTATTTGTATAGAGTAAAAAATTTTCATATACACTTAGCTCTTCAAATAAATTTTCTGAAAGATTTTGAGTGATTTTAAAAATTTTTTTAGAGCAAATTTTATTGGGTACTGAAGTAATAGATTTACCATTAAATAAAATGTCTCCAGAATAACAATCGATATCTCTATTTATAGTTTTCAAGAATGTACTTTTTCCTGATCCGTTATGACCAATGATTACAATGAAATCTCCAGGATTAATGCTTAGTGATATATTATCAAGAATTTTCTGTTTATTCTTTTGCAAAACATATGTCAAATTTTTGATTTCCAATACTGAGTTCATCATACCCCCTTCCTACTGCTAGTGAATATTTTCATAAGCAGTATTAAAAACAAACCAATTAACAATTTTAAGTTCATAGGATTTATACCTATTTTTAAAAAAATTGCTACTGCTAGATGATATAAAAGTATACCAACAAAACAGGCAAATATATCTTTTGTTACAGAATATATATTATTTGCAAACATTTTTTTTGTCACATGCATGCCGATAAGTAATGCAGCTATTGAAATAAGTGCTATCCCAAAACCCATATTAACATCAGCAAATCCGTATATTTGAACGGTTGTTATACCACTCAATGCTGCAAGACCATTGCTCAAACCTAAACCTAAAAATCTATATTTCTCAGGATTATTTCCCAATCTATAAAGCAGAGCTTTATTAATCCCATAACTTCTTAATTTCAGACCAAATACACTTTTTATTATCAAGATACTAACAATAACGCTAAAAAAAGCTGAAATTAGGATAAGGATTGTATCACCGTGATTAGGATAAATTGAATCAAAAATCTCAGGAAAGGTTACTAAATTATGAACATGAAGATTAGGTGCATCCATAATTTGCAAATTCACACTATACATCATAAATATCATTAAAATCCCTGCTATCAAAGGATCTACTTTATCGTCTTTTTGTATGTACCCAACAATAAATCCAGAAATAACACCAGCCATAATTCCAACACTTGTACACATAAAGGGATGATATCCATTTATGAGCAATTTTGAAAATACAGCAGCTCCCAAAACATAACTCCCTTCAACCGTCAAATCAGTAATATTCATCAATTTATAAGATATATATATACCAATCACCAAAGGCAATAATATCAGACTTTGATACGCAGTATCTAAAAATATTCCAAGCATATCTCTAATTGATCAACATTGTTTTTACAGAAGAATCAAAAGCAATTTTTGATTTAAAATTTTTCCTAAAAAACACTATTGTATCCAAATCTAAAATCTCTTCTTTGTTTATTTGTTTTTTCTCTAGCATATAAAAAGCAATTTTTCCAGCAGCAACACCCATATCTTTCTCCTTTACTCCAAGAGCTATATCACATCCAGAAAACACACTCCCTTCATCAGAACAAATCGTTGGAATATCTAATTTTTTTGCTTCTTTTACAATACTTGATATACCGCTTACAACCAAATGATCTTTTAATACTATTATACCTTGCGAATCTTTTTTAATACTTTTTATAGAAGAATATAACTCACTCATATTATGAATTTCTAAAACTTGCAAAGAAACTCCATATTTTTTCAATACCTTTTCTAAATCTTGTGTTTGATTATATATCCTTGGTTCATTACTTCTTATTACAGTTAAATTTTGCATTGTTCCCAAAGAAGATTTGATGAATTTAACAAAACTTTCCATAGAAACAACATCATTGATCACATAAAGATTTTCTGAAGATTTTATTTCATTAGCATCAATCTCAGCCGCTATGCTGATGATCTGTTTATCCTTTTGAAATTTCTTGATTGCAAATTGTGTAATTGTTGTACCTATAGGGACAATTATATCAAAATTTTGACTAGCTATCTGTTGAAAAATAATCTTAGATAAATTCTGATCTCCTTGAGCATTAAAAATAGAAAGCTCATATTTATCAATTGGCATTCTTTTTATTAGCTCTTCTTTAAATCCATCAACTATTTCAACCATAGCCTTATGTTCCATTGGAAGTATAATTGCTATCTTCTTCACCTCTTTAGCATATACAAATGGCATACAAAAAAGAAATAAAAGACATAGTGTTTTAAGATATATATTGCGCATATTATTTTTTAAATATCATTTGAAAAAAATTACTTTTTATCTCAGGGTCTAAATTGAAACACCCAGTAAATGCACTAGTTTCCATAAAAGTATTTCTTTGATTTATACCCCTACTACTCATGCAATCATGCTTTGCTTGTATATGCACAGCAACACCTATTGGATTTAAATGTTTATCCAAGGCTTCAGCTATTTGAGAAGTTAACCTCTCTTGAATTTGTAAACGCTTAGAATAAATTTCCACCACTCTAGCAATTTTACTAATACCTATAACGCGTGATCGAGGATAATATGCAACACTTGCTTTGCCTTTTATTGGTGCCATATGATGTTCACAATGTGAATATACATCTATATCTTTCAATAAAATCATTTCCTGATAACCAGAAGTTTCTGAAAATGTTTTTTTTAAAATCTCTTCAGGGTCATATTGATATCCAGAGAAATACTCTCTATAACTCTCTATAACTCTACTTGGAGTATCTTTCAACCCTTCCCTCTCTGGATCTTCTCCTATCCACTTTAATAAATCTACAACAGCTTTTTTAGCCTTTTCTTCAGATATATCAGCATTACCTTCATTAGAAATATCTATTGATTTTGAATACATAAATTATGTTAAAAAATAAAATAACCCGTCATTATAGCATTAAATTTTCATTTTTGCACTCATATATAAAATTTACTTATGCATATTTACACTACATCCGTTATCATAATATCAAGTTTTATATCATGATTTTCTTTAGGTATACTCGTCACCTTTTGAAAATCATAGGCTACACCCAATTTAATCACTCCATTCATACTCGATAACGCCCTATCATAATATCCTGAACCATAACCCAATCTATTATGATTTTCATCAAAACCCACTACCGGAACAATAACTAAATCTGGCTTTCTTATTATTGGAATTTCCGGCTCTTTAATTTGAAATTTATTTTTAATTAATATATCTGATCTTTTCCATTCGCAAAATTTCAAATCATTATCAAAAATTTTTGGCAAACAAACAACAACCTTTATATTCCGTAATTCTTCTAATATGGGGAGAATATTAACTTCATTTTTAATTGGAAAATAACCCGCTATAACAATTATATTATTAGTTTTTATGTACTCCTCATTCACCTTATGAAAAAAATTTTTATAAATTAATTGTGATTTAATATCTAGCTCATATTTATCGTAATCACCTCTCTTTTTTATCAATCTTTCTCGTAGTTTTTTCTTAGGAATTAAGGTACCATTCATTTTCTTTTGATAAATTTAATTTTGATGAGTAAAAACAAGATATTCACTTGTACAGATTGTGGTGCAGTATTTAAAAAATGGCAAGGAAAATGTTCTGAATGTGGGAAATGGGGGAATATTGAAGAAGAGTTGTTGAATTCAAAAATTTCAAATAATATATTAAAAAACACTCAAAAAAGCACTGTAGAGCTATCAAATTTATCAGATGTAAGCATTACTTTTTCGAGAATTGATTCAAAAATACAAGAAGTTAATAGATTGCTAGGCGGTGGTATTGTTCAAGGATCGGCAATTTTATTAACAGGAGAACCTGGAATAGGAAAATCTACTTTAATATTAGAGCTATGCGATAAATTAGCTAATAAAGAATATTCAACGATATATGTCAGCGGTGAAGAAGCATTATCACAAATCAAATTGCGTGCTAATAGATTAAACATATCAAATAATGAGATTTTAATTGTTAACATCACTTCCTTGGAGCAATTGTTACTTATCATCACTAAAAATAAACCATCCTTACTTGTTGTTGATTCTATACAAACTTTATACTTCGAAAAACTTGATTCTCCTCCAGGAACAGTAAGTCAAATAAGAGTTTGTACTCATGAATTAATACAAATTTGCAAAAAAAATAATGTAACTTTAATATTGATTGGTCACATAACAAAGGATGGTCAAATAGCTGGTCCAAAATTGCTAGAGCATATGGTTGATGTTGTTTTATCATTTGAAGGAGAACATACTCAACAATTCAGAATTGTACGAGCAACAAAAAACAGATACGGATCAACAAATGAAATAGCTCTTTTTGAAATGACTGAAAAAGGATTGGAGGAAGTTTCAAATCCATCTGAGATATTTTTGCACCAAGAAAAAGATGAAGTAGAAAAACAGGGATCTTGTATTTTTCCAAGCATTGAGGGAACCAGAACCATTTTATTGGAAATACAGTCATTGGTAGCACAAAGCTTTTTACCAACCCCAAGAAGAGCAACAATTGGCTGGGATCACAACAGATTAGCCATGCTAATTGCTGTATTAAATTCAAAAATGAATATTAATTTGATGAACAAGGAGGTCTATTTAAACGTAGTTGGAGGATTGAAAATTACAGAAACTGCTGCAGATTTAGCAGTTATCGCCTCTTTGATATCTGCAAATTACGACATTGGAATAGATAGAATGACAATTTTTTGTGGAGAAATAGGACTCTCTGGAGAAATAAGACAAGTTAGCCACATAGAAAACAGATTATCAGAAGCACATAAATTGGGATTTAAAAAAGCAATAATTCCTGCACAAAGAAAAAAGTTTCCTTGCAATATAGATATAATTGAGATAAAGCACATAAGAGAGTTATACAAGTTATTTAATCTAAAAAAATAAATGCAAAACTTAGCAATAGAGTCATTTAATTATATCGATTATGCGTCTTTTGTAATTATCGGAATATCTATATTATTTGCTTTTTACAGAGGATTTATATCTTCAGCAATCAGCTTGATGGGCTGGATTCTTTCAATCATTTTAACATATGAATTTTATCCATTCGTAGAACAACAATTGTCACTTTTTATAAAGTCTAAAATCTTTGTTGTAATCCTAGGATCTTCCGGTCTTTTAATATTTATGCTTTTGCTTTTTGGAATAATCAATTCACTCTTTTATAAATTAGCGGGTGATCTTAAAAAAAGCTTTATGGACAGATCTATTGGTGCTTTATTTGGATTAATACGTGGGTTTTTAATTGTTTCCTTTCTATTCCTCTGCTTTTCCATAAGTTTGAGAGTAATTTCTGGACATAAAAATAATTTAGAAGAAAAAGATTACCCAATTATCATAACAAATGCTGTCACGTTTGAACTTATTGAAAAGGGAGCTAATTCTTTGGAATCACTTCTTCCAGATTCATTGAAAAATAAATTTGCAGCTTTTTATACAGAAGTTAGCAAACAAGATGTAGATGAACGCTTTATACAAAATTCAATCAACAAACTTACCGCCTTCGCATCACATGATGAAGTTAGAAATATAAACTTGATGCGTCAAGATATGTCTGTATCTAACTCACAGGAACAAATTGAGATGAAAACTCTCGAATATCTCCTGAACATTTATAAAGACAAATTGAATGATGGCCAAGTAAGCGATAAGATTTTCACTTCAAGAGAAATACAAAGATTGGAAAAAATAATAAAAGAGTATGACCCAAATTCCAATTAAACGAATAAAGATAAATGTTAAAGCCATTGGGGTTAATAGGGCAGATATACTGCAATTAGAAGGGAAATATCCCGCTCCAGACAACAATCCTATCCCAGGCTTAGAAATAGCTGGTATAAGAATCGACACAAACGAAAGGGTTTGCGCATTACTCACATCCGGAGGATATAGTAATGTAGTTGAAGTAGATGAATCACAAATATTCACAATTCCAGATGGGTTAGATTTTGTAGAAGCTGCAGCTCTTCCTGAAGCATTGGTAACTACATGGTTGAACCTTTTTCAACTGGGGAATATACACAATATTTCAAATGTATTAATCCATGGAGGAGCAAGCGGAATATGCTCAATGATGGTGAAATTTGCACTTTTCTTTGGAAAAAAAGTATATACTACATCCAAAAACATTGAAAAACTAGATTACCTCAAAAACATAGATAATTGCACATGCTTAACATTTGATGATTATATAGAGAATATATTAAACTATGGCAAAGTTGATTTAGTTATTGATATCTTGGGTGGAAAATACTTAGACGGCAATTTAAAAGTTTTGCAAGAAAAAGGCAGGCTAATTTTATTTGCAGTAATGGATAACAAAACATCAGAAATAAACATCGCTAGAATTTTACTAAAAAACCTCACAATCATTGGCTCCACTCTAAGAAATAAAACAAAAGAAGAGAAAGCATTATTAATCAATGACATGGTTAAAAACCTCCTCCCTATCATCACTTCTGGAAAAATTTCACCAATCATCAGCAAAATCTTCAAACTAGAAGATTACAAATCAGCCCATGATTTCATAAAATCCGGAAAAAACATCGGCAAAGTTATTTTGGAAATATAAATAAAACTATATATGATGCAATTTGAAAAGAAAATTAAAATTTTACTATCTGTCTCCGGCATTGGTTTTGGTGGAACAAAACAAGTATTTCTTAATTATGTAAATATTTTGGAAAAAATGGGATATGATTTGATTTTACTTGTTAGAAAAAATTCTGCAACACATAAAAAGTTACTTCAAGAATTTCCACATCTTGTCAATAAGATTATATTTATAAAATACTTTAGAATTGATCTTCCTTTTTTTAGAAATATTGCAATCTCAGAGTATAGAAAAATACATACTAAATATAAACCTGATATAATAATTTGCCATAAAAGTATAGATGCATATTTTAGTAAAATAAGTAACATACCTTCAAAAATCATATGTGTTGCACATGGATTCCTATCAAAAAAATTTATATATTATATCGCACATTCTGATACAATTATTAGCGTATCAAAATCTGTATCTAATTATTTAAAATCTCATTTGCCAAAAAACAATATTGTGCTTTTATATAATTTTATTTCTATACCAAGTAATGTTGCGGAAAATAATAATATTATACCTACAATTGGAACAATGTGTGTGTTTAGAAGAAAGAAAAACATACCAATGCTAATTAAAGCTGCTTATTTACTAAAACAACGAAATATCAAATTTAATTTAATAATTGCTGGTGGAGGTAGACAAAGGATAACTATTTTTCTTTATATACTGCTATACGGGTTATCAAAAGAAGTTAAATTAAAAGGTTGGGTAAAAAACAAAAGAGAATTTTTTTCAAATATTGATATTTTTGCAGTAACATCAAATACAGAGAGCTTCAATGTTACTATAATAGAATCAATGTCTTATAACGTGCCAGTTATATCTACAAAATGTGGAGGTCCAAATGAAATAATTGCTAACGAAAATGTTGGATTATTATCAGAAGTTGGTGATGCATTGAAATTTTCATATGGGTTAGAAAAACTAATTTGTAATATGGAGCTTCGCAAAAATTTAGCTGTTTATTCTAAATTACACGTAATAAATAACTACTCAGAAAAATATGCTATCGAACGCTTCAAAACAATACTTTTTTTCAAAGAAAAGTATACACTACATACGAAAAATCGAAAAACTATATCACCTCAAAAACATAGATAATTGCACATGCTTAACATTTGATGATTATATGACAAAATCATCATCTACAAATTTTACTTCTCCTAAAAATGTACAATATTCATCATATGCAGATTCACCATAATTCATATATACGATAGGAGATTCTATAATAGAGTATTTACATTCAAAATCTTGCACTCCTTTGAGGTATATAGATTCTGATGAGGCTATTATAGAGTATGATAATTTCATACTTGATGCTTCAATATTTACTGGACCTTTAGATGCAACGATCCCATGGTTAATGGAAAAACCTTTTCCTTTTATATTAAAAAATGCTTTTGCATATAATATACTTGGTCCAAATTGCTTGTTGTACTCGTACAACTCTAATGTTGTTTCTGACAACTCCATGGCGTAAATTATACTATCTGTGTCATCTGATACGCTACCATTACCAATTAGATTTACATATTTTTCAGCTTTCACACTCAAATTACCATCCACCTCTATCTTATCTTTTCTAGAATCAATGGTTACACTATCTTCAGAAGTAATAAATGTATCTTCACGTTTGTCTAAATGATCGATCGTTATACTATCTTTACTATGTATATGCGGCATAAAAATCTCCCTAAGATTGTAAAATTGCTGAGGTACCATACAATATAAATTCAAACAGTACAATGAAAAAGATCCTCATTTCTTCACCTCCTCCTTGATACTCTCATATATTACTGTTAGACTCACATCTACTTTATATCCAAATAATTATTATGAAATTTGAAGATAGATTAAAAAAAATCAATGAAAGATATGAATTTTTAAATAATCAATTATCTCATCCTGAAACAATACCTTCGCAGGATTTTGCAAAAGTAGCGAAAGAACATTCAGATATATCTGAAATAAATGATTGTGCAGTTAAATATATAAAAACTTCTAAAGAATTATCTGAAGCAGAAGAAATGTTAGTGTCAGAAAGTGATATTGATTTAAAAAAATTAGCTGAAGAGGATATAAGAGATTCAAAGAAAATATTGATAGATCTGAAAGAAAATCTAAAATTAATGCTACTTCCAAAAGATGCAGCTGATGATAAAGGTGCTATATTAGAGATTCGAGCAGGTACTGGTGGAGATGAAGCAGCATTATTCGCTGCCGCACTCTTTAATATGTACAATAAATACATAGAAAAAATGAAATGGAAGATGGAGGTATTAGCTTTGTCGGAAAGTGCCTTAGATGGATACAAAGAGATCATGGTTTCAATCTCAGGGAAAGGAGTGTACAGAAGATTGAAATACGAATCAGGTGTACACAGAGTGCAAAGAGTACCTGCTACAGAATCTAGCGGCAGAATACATACATCAGCTGCAACTGTGGCTGTTTTACCAGAAGCTGAAGAGATAGATGTAAAAATAGAAGATAAAGATATACGAATAGATTCTTACAGAGCAAGTGGCGCTGGTGGACAACACGTGAACACAACAGATAGTGCAATCAGAATAACTCATATACCAACTGGCATAATAGTTGTACAAGCTGAAAAATCACAACACCAAAATAAGGCAAAAGCATTAAAAATATTAAGATCTAAATTGTACGAATTAGAAAGAAAGAAAAAAGATAATGAGATTTCTCAAATGAGAAAAGGACAAATTGGTACTGGTGATAGATCTGAGAGAATTAGAACATATAATTTTCCACAAAATAGAATTACTGATCATAGAATAAATCTTACTCTCTATAATTTAGAAGAAATTTTGAGCGAAGGAATTTTAGATGATCTAATAAACAATCTAATAACTGAGGATCAAGCTGAAAAATTAGCCCAACATGAGTAGCAATATAAAAGAACATCAAGCATTTTATAGCAGAGATAATTACTTAATATTTGCATTGATTTTTTTAGTACTGTCACTAATGCTTTTTAGCGTTGTCTCCATGTATTCTATATCTATAGGTGAGTTTGATTATAAAACAAAAAAACAAATGTTTTTTACGCTTTTTTTTGTGCTATCAAGCATATTTTTCGTAAAAATTCATACTATATACATTTTCAAATATTCATATTACATATATTTTTTTTGCTTAGCTGTTTTAATCGTGACTGAATTTGTTGGACATAAAGCCATGGGAGCAAAAAGATGGATTAATTTCGGATTCATAAACATACAACCTTCAGAGTTTATGAAAATTGGAATTATACTAATACTCTCGTATTATCTACATATACAGCATATTAATGACATAAAAAAACCATCAAGCTTATTAGTACCTATCATCTTTATACTAATTCCTGTCGCATTAATTATAAGACAACCAAATTTAGGAACTGCAACCATTATAATACTAACATCTGCTGCCATATTATTTTTAAGTGGAGTAAGAATAAAATTCTTTATAATAGCTGGTATCATTGTATCGCTATGCATACCGATTATATGGAGTTCTTTACATACTTATCAAAAGAATAGAATTATCAATTTCCTGAATCCAGAAGGTGATGCTTTAGGAGCGGGTTACAACACTATACAATCTATAATTAGTGTTGGTTCTGGGGGATTTTTTGGCAAAGGTTTTTTACAAGGCACTCAAAATCAATTAAAATTCCTTCCTGAAAATCATACAGATTTTATTTTTGCCTCAATAGCAGAAGAAGGAGGCTTTATAACTGTTGCTATATTAATGATAATTTATTTATTAATATTACTAATACTTTATATAATGAGTCTACAGTGCACAGCCCAATTTTCACGATTAATAATTTTAGGATTTGCATCTCTTCTCTTTTTTCATCTAATGATTAACATAGGTATGATAACCGGTTTATTGCCTGTTGTAGGAGTCCCATTGCCATTCATTTCTTATGGAGGATCAAATTTTATCGCTATGAGTATAGGTGTGAATATGGCTATTAATTCTTATATTAATAAAGAAGTGAAAATTCCAAAAAATTTCCTATAACAACATACTATATTTAAGAGATAAGATTTTTATAAAAGCGCTTCAGAAAACTCTTTCGCAGAAAAACAATTAATATCTTCTATGCCTTCACCAACACCAACATAATATATAGGTATCTTGAATTTTTGGGTGATTGGCAATATTATTCCAGCCTTTGAAGTGCCATCAAGTTTTGTAAGGATTATTCCATTTACATCTACTGCATTATTAAAAATCTCCACTTGTTTCAACGCGATTTGACCAATAGTAGCATCCAACACAAGTAAATTTAAATTAGGGAAAGAATTATCAAGCTTATGCATAACTTTTTTTATCTTTTGCAATTCCTCCATCAAAACAGCTTTGTTATGCATCCTTCCAGCAGTATCAACAATAATAACATCATATTTCTCTTTGATCCCTTTATCCACTCCCTTGTATACAACACTTGCAGGCTCTGACAAATCTTCTCCACAAAAAATATCACAATTAGCCTTTTTTGCCCAAATCTCTAACTGCTCTTTAGCCGAAGCTCTAAAAGTATCCGCAGCTACTATCAAAACTTTTTTTCCTAATTTTTGAAATCTATTTGCTATTTTTCCTATAGATGTAGTTTTTCCACCACCATTTATACCAGAAACTAAAATTGAAAACGGCTTATTATTATTGTCTAAAACCAACTCCTTTTCAAAATCTTTCAATATTTCATTAATTTTATTAGATATCGTGCTTTTTACAGCTTCTTGAGTAATTTTTTCATCAAAATGTGTTTTAGAAATTTCAGAAATAATATTTTGACTAAACTCTACACCCAAGTCACTCATTATCAATACTTCTTCTAGCTCATCTAAAATTTCTTTGTTAGGACGATTCAAAGAAAATATTGATTTCAATTTACCATTAAAATTCTCAGAACTTTTACTTAAAGTACCTTTTAATTTGCTAAACCACTGTTTCACTCTAGCTACAAATTATTTATTATTAATAGATCAGCACTACAACTTTAGAATAAATTAGTCAACTTGTTTTATACGATTGTACATTCACTAATTTCTATATACAATGCTGCTCATAGGTTGGGCAGAAGGTTTGAAGATTGTTTTGAGATTTAATACACTTTTATCGTTTATTCCGATATTTCAAGCTATTGGAATATTAATTTATTTTAATACTGAATACTATTTTTCCATTAATTGCTGCATAGGTATTTTATGTATATTACTACTCTTGCTATTAGTAATAAAAAAGTACTACAAAAGTAGTTCATACATCTTTAGCACAGTTTTTTATTTAATAGTTTTGATATTTGGATATATATGCGCAGAAATTAGAGTTGATAATATAGAAATAAGTAATTTTGCTTCAAATAATACAAAATATAAAATTATTGGGGTTATTGATGCTATTGAAATACGCGAAAACCAAAAGAAATTATTATTAAAAAACGTTAAATGTTTGAATTGCTCAGATAATGTAAAGTTTAAAAAAATTAAATTAGTAACAAGAACTAAAATTAATAATGCTATAAAAAATGATACAATAAAGGTTGAGGCTGTTTTAATGCCTCCCCCATCCCCTATTTTACCAGGTAGCTTTGATTATTCCAGATATGCTTTTTTCTACGACATAAGTGCAATAGGATACGCTGTTGGAAATATAAATATTTTAAAAAAAGGTACGAATTCAGAATTGTCAATTTTGGATTATATAAAAAAAACTATATATGATAGTTTTTATAATAATATGGAGCATAAACATGCATCAATAGCTAACGCTCTATTCCTAGGTGATACAAAAAAATTAGATAATAAAACCTATGACGATGTTCGAATATCTGGCATAGCACATTTATTAGCTATATCTGGAATGCATATAGCTCTTGTTGCGGGAATATCCTTCTTTTCAAGCACATTGATACTTTCTAAATTTCGCAACGTGTTTATAGTCTTGAATAGAAAGAAATTCTCTGCTGTTATCACAATTTTCTTTTCGTTATTTTATCTATTTATTTCTGGCAGTCCAATCTCAGCTCAAAGAGCATTTATTATGACATTAATAGTCATGCTAGGCATCATAATTGATAGAGAGACTTCTCCTCTTAGAACATTAATCTTTGCAGCCATGGTTATCATGGTTATCACACCAGAAACATTATTAAGTGCAAGTTTGCAAATGTCCTTTTCGGCTTGTTTATCTTTAGTATATGGCTTCAAATTACTTAATAAATTCAACATTTTGAAATTTTCACATGACTACTCAACAAAGAAAAAAATATCTATATATTTTTTCGCTATTACACTTTCAAGTTTATTCGCAACACTAGGAACTAGTATATTCATTATTTATCATTTTCAAAATTTCTGCACATACGGTATTTTAACTAATTTAATAGCAATCCCTTTAACTGAATTTATTATCATGCCAGCAGGTATTATTGGAATATTCCTAATACCTTTTAATCTAGATTCAATAATCTACTATGTAATGGAGATAGCTATAGAATACTTGCTTGTAATAGCTAAATTTATAGCATCACTCCCATATTCAATCATAAAAATCAATTTTGTTAGCGATTATTTTTTACTTAGTTATTCAATAGGATTTATTTTGCTGTGTACATTAGAAAAAAAGAAAAAATATTACACAATAATCCCATTATGTTTTTGCTTATATAGTGCTTTTTCAAATAAAACTCCTGATATAGTAATAAGTAATAATGCAAAAATGGTGGCTGTTAAAGATATTAACGACAAAAAATTATACTTAATTAAAGGCTTTAATCAAAGATACGCAAAGAGAATATGGGAACAAAATTTAAATTTAAAAAAAATAGAAAAGTCACATTTGAAATCTTTATGCAAAAATGATGTATGCCGTATTAATGATTTAAAGGCAACTATCATAACAAACAGTGATGAATTTGATATATTATGCAATCAAGACACTGATATATGGATAAATTTAAGTAATAATTATTATGAATGCAAATTTAGCAAACTGAATATAAACAAAAAAGATTTATTAAATAACGGAACTTATATGATTTGGTTAGATGAAATGATAGTAAAAAACAATAAAAAATTATTATTAAATAAAAAATGGGAGAATGCTTTTAAAGATAAGGAATCTTATTAACTTTACAGAATAGCTTTTTTTGTGTATAAGTTTTTCATTACTTTGAATAATTTTATATGTATGACTGTAAAAATTAGATTGGCAAGAGCAGGTGCGAGAAAAAAACCTTATTACAGAATTGTTATAGCAAATGAAACCGCTCCTAGAGATGGTAAATTTTTGGAAAAAGTAGGTAATTATAATCCTATGCTTCCAAGCGAAGATGAAAAGAGAGTTATACTTTTACACGATAGAATAAATTATTGGTTATCTGTTGGCGCAAAACCAACTGAAAGAGTGAATAAATTTTTAGTGAAAGCGAAAATTTTAAAAGAAGACAAAAATGCAAAGCCATTCACTAAAAAACCACCTAAAAAGAAAGCAGCAGAAGCCGCTGCAAGTACTAATAGTTAATTTTGAGAATAATTTCCTCTCCGATAGAATTTTCTGAAAGTTGTCTAATAAAGGTGTTTACGATCACTTCCTCTCATGGCATTCATGGATTGCTTAATGCACATTCTGATTTTTGTAATTCTAGTGTATTGAATAAAATTGATTGTATATACGATCAATCATTTTCAAAATATTCTGTTGTTATAAAATTTATTAAAAATTATCAATTTCATATTTCTTTTAAAGATATAACTACAAGAACTGAGGCTGATAAGTTAAAAAATAAAACTTTCTATTTCAAAAAATTAGAATTATACGCAAAGATTGGTGGTGAATCTATAGAAAATATAAAAATCTTTATACCAGGATTTACCATATATTCTGAAACAGGAACTGAGTTGGGAGTGGTAGATAATATAACTAATTTTGGTGCAGGAGATTTATTACATATAATTGACAATAAAAATTCTGAAACCAAAAATAACAATGATTTTTTCTATCCTTTTGATGATATGCATATAAAAGAAATAAATTTTAAAAGCAAAACCGTTACATTACCTGATAATTACACTAACTTTTTTTGATACTTATGTGGAAAGTTAATATTTTAACACTGTTTCCTGAAATTTACCCCGGACCTTTAGGTATTTCTAATGTAGGAAATGCTTTAAACAATCAATGGGATTTGGAAATAATAAATCTTAGGGATTTCGCACATGATAAGCATAAAACGGTGGATTCTCCTTCATATGGAGGTGGTGCTGGCATGGTATTAAGAGCAGATATTTTAGGTGAGGCTATTGAAAAAAAGTTTTTACCAAATGGATTTCCAATAATATATTTATCTCCAAAAGGCTCACTATTTAATCAGCAACAAGCTAAAAGCCTAATCACTCATCAAGGAATAAATATTATATGCGGACGCTTTGAAGGTATTGACGATAGAGTTTTAAAAGAGTATAATGTCTCAGAAGTCAGCATGGGTGACTATGTACTTTCTTCCGGTGATTTATGTGCATTTGCCATTATCGATTCCTGCGTTAGGTTAATCCCTGGTGTTTTAGGAAATGATAATTCGCCTGTTGAAGAAAGTTTTGGTAACCATACTTACTCTTGTTTGTTGGAGTATCCTCATTATACTAGACCCAGTATATGGAAAAATATCTCTGTTCCGGAAGTTTTATTATCTGGAAACCATAAAGAGATTGATAAATGGAGACTTGATCAAGCAAAAAAATTGACAAAAGAAAGAAGACCTGATTTATTAGGTAAGCATTTAAAAGGAGATAAAAATGAATCTAGTTGATAAATATGCTGAAAAACATATACTAGAACTTAGCAAAGACAAAGAAATTGATGATTTTAACCCTGGAGATACTGTAAGGGTACATAATAAAATTATCGATGAAACAAATGAAAGAATACAGATATTCGAAGGAGTTTGTTTAGGTAGAACCAACAGAAAATTAGGTTCCACCTTTAAAGTAAAGAAAATAAGTAACGGTATGGTTTTTGAGAAAACCTTCCCTCTACACTCACCTTTAGTTACAAAAATAGAAGTAATTAGAAAGGGAAAAGTGAGACGGGCAAAACTATATTACATGAGAGAATTAGTTGGTAAAGCTGCAAGAATCAAGGAAAAAAGACTTCCTAGACCAGTCAAAAAGACGTAATTAAAGCACAACATTGCGTATTTAGAATGAAAAACATAGCTCTTATTGTAGCAGCTGGTATTTCTGATAGATTCGCAATGGATATGCCTAAGCAGTATGTGGAAGTTGACGGAAAAAGTATTTTAAGATGGGCAATAGAAGCATTCTTAAATTGCAATCTCATTGATGGAATCAAAGTTGTTATAAATGAACAACATATTGAATATTACAGAAAATCTGTAGGTGATTTAAATATTTTAAATCCTTGTTATGGAGCTGCAACAAGAAATCAATCAGTTTTATCGGGTTTAAAAGATTTAGAAATAATAAATCCAGAAAATGTTTTGATTCATGATGCTGCAAGACCTTTGATATCTGTGGATTTAATAAAAAATGTAATAGAACACTTAAATGCTGTTGAAGCTGTAGATGTGGGATTAAAACTCACAGACACAATAAAATCATTTAATCAAAAAAATGATGAGACAACTCTGCTAGATAGAGATAAATTATATGCCACACAAACTCCCCAAGGATTTAAATTCAAGGCAATTCTAGATTTGCATAAAAAAAATACTAAACCTTTCGCAGATGATATTAGTTTATGTTTAGAAAATAATGTCAAGATACATAAAATATCTGGAGAAAAGAGTAATTTAAAAATCACTACCATTCAAGATTTGGATTTTTTTAAATATATGATAAATAAAAACAAAGTATATAGAACTGGATTTGGCACAGATATACATAGATTTTCTGATAAATTAGAAACGGAAACTACGATAAAAATATGTGGTGTGGAAATTAAACATGATAGAAAAATCATAGCTCATTCTGATGGTGACGTTGGTTTCCATTCAATCACAGAAGCAATATTAGGAGCAGCAGCATTAGGAAATATAGGGCAATTATTCCCTAATACTGATCCAAAATATCGCAACATAGATTCAAGATATTTTTTAGAAAAAGTTAATGACCTGTTATTGAAAAACGAAATCACTATAATAAACATTGATATCACAATTATTTGTGAATACCCAAAAATTATGAAATATAGTGAAAAGATGTGTAAAACTATATCCGATATATTTCGTCTTGACAAAAATCAAATTAACGTAAAAGCTACTACTTGTGAAAAATTAGGTTTTTTAGGAAGAGAGGAAGGTATAGCTGCACAAACGGTAGCTACAATTTTTATGTAAAATATATGTCTAGAAGAAGATTTAGCCTAAATATACTGAATGCCAAAAAAGTGAATTTTAAAGTTCCATTCACATGGTATTCTATTATTTCCACCTGGTTTTTTGCAGGTAAATTTCCCAGTGCACCTGGTACATTTGGCTCAATTGCCGCTTACCCAATATATTATTTTATTTTAAATCATTCTAATTCTTTTGCAGAGGCCAAAAAATATTTATTAATTTCTTGTATATTTTTATTTATAATTGGTTTTTTTGCCGTCAAAAAATTCCAAGAAAAAACTAATACTTATGACCACAGCTACATAGTTATAGATGAGGTAATAGGACAACTATTAACCATTTATATAAGTTTTGATTGGCTGTTTAGTTTAGAACAAATGATACCAATCGAAATTTCTACAAAAATACTTGTCTTTGGTATAGCTTTCATTGTCTTCAGATATTTTGATATCAGAAAACCATTGATAATAGATTATGTGAATAGAAAATGGAAAGGTGCTTTTGGTGTGATTTTTGATGATATTTTAGCAGCAATCTTTGCATCATTTGTCATTTATATCACATATCTTATCTCTACTCTTTTTAACTAAAGAGTATCTAAAACAACCAATCACATGATCATTCACCATGCCAATTGCTTGCATAAATGCATAGATGATTGTTGGCCCTATAAATTTAAATCCACGTTTCTTCAAGTCTTTACTAATTGTTTCTGATAACTGAGTCTTTGCAGGGATTTGCTCCATTGTATCAAATGAATTTTGAATTTGCACATGATCTACAAAGCTCCAAATATATGTATCAAATGATCCAAATTCTTTTTGCACTTTTAGAAAAGCAGATGCATTACTAATTGATCCATCTATCTTTAATTTATTTCTAATAATACCAGAATCATTCATTAATTCTAATTTCTTATCATGATTATAATTTGCTACTATCGTTGGATCAAAATTATCATATAACCTTCTATAATTTTCTCTTTTCTTCAAAACTGTAATCCATGACAATCCCGCCTGCGCTCCTTCCAGTATTAAGAATTCAAAAAGCTTATGATCATCATAAACTGGCACACCCCATTCTGTATCATGATATTTGGCGTATAATGGATTATCAAAACACCAACCGCATCTTTGTTTTTCATTATTATTCATACAGATCTCTTTTTAGAAAACAAAACAAGTATACATACCAAAGACGGTAATGATAACAGAGAAGATATTACAAAGAAATTATCCCACCCAACACTTTCAACCACCAATCCTGAAGTTGATGACAAAATAGTTCTACCAAATACAGTAATAGATGTAAGTATTGCATAAGTAGTCGCAACATATTTATTTTTACTTATATTACTCATATAAGCAACCATCGCTATATTAGCTATAGAACTAGTAAAGTTTTCAAAGCCATTTACGGCGGAGAGTAGATACAAATCTTTTGGAAATATATTCAATAGTAAAAAAGGCAAATTTGACAGCATTGATAATATTTCAGAAAATAGAAGATTGATTTTTGTCTTTAATTTCAAAACCAAAAAACCACCAACACCAGTACCAACTAAAGTTGCTATCATCCCAAATGACTTAACTGCATTAGCAATTTCAATTTTAGTATACCCAACACTCATGATAAATGGCATTGTCATAGCACCTAAATATGCATCACTAAGTTTATAAAAAATCAGTAATAATAATATTAAATACCATCTATCTATATTAACAAATGCTTTTAGTGGATTTATAAAATACTCACGAAAATTTAGCGGCTTTCTCTCCCTATCTTCATCTTTATTTGTATCAATATTGGTAGCAATCGCAGTTATAAGCATTGCAGGAATTAGTGCTAATGATACAATAATAAAAGAAAGGCTCCAACCAAATATTTCTGCTAAATATAACCCCCCTATCCCGGATATAATCATCCCAATTCTATATCCATAAATTGTTGAAGATGCCCCCATACCCTGCTCTTCTTTTTTAAGAAGATGTATTCGATATGCATCTATAGCAATATCTTGAGTTGCTGAAGCAAATGCAATAAAAAAACATATTATAGCTATAATAAACAAATCCCTATTTGGATTAAATTGCCCCAATAAAGAAATTGTAATAATAAGAATTATTTGTGAAATAAATATCCAAACTTTTTTGTTACCCAATTTATCTGAAAAAAATGGCACTTTCCAATTATCAATAAACGGGGCCCACAAGAATTTAAACGTATATGGAGTTGCAACTAAACCAAGTATTCCTATAGTGCTAAGATTTATGCTATAATCAAACAAAAAAGCTCTCAGTACGGAAGCGGTGATAGTAATTGGAAGCCCACTACTAATCCCTAAAAAAAATACAATTACAACATTTTTAATTAAATTAAACTTTTTACACATGACAACACCCCAAATATTAGGAGCATATTATAGAAAACTCAATTCATCAAGTATGAAAAATTATTCTTCTAGAAAAGAAAATACCGAAATAAATACAGTAATACTCCACTACACAGCATTAAGTTTCAAAGACTCTTACCGTATACTCACTGAATCAGGTAAAGTAAGTAGTCATTTTTTGATTGATGAAGAGGGAGTTATACATCAACTAGTTCCTTTAGATAAAAAAGCATGGCATGCTGGAATTAGCTCATGGCGAGGAAAAAGTGATATAAATCAAAATTCCATAGGTATAGAAATTGTAAATCCAGGAATGGAACTGAAATTTCTACAAAAAGGTATACAAGTCATCAATCAATGTGATTTTACAGATAAACAATATTTCGCACTTAGCGACTTAATACAAAAAATAAAATCCTCTTTTCCAAAAATAACAGATAGTAATATCATAGGGCATAGTGATATTACCGCTAAAATGATGAGAAAGGTAGATCCAGGAATAACTTTTGATTGGAGGTTTTTAAATAAATTAGGACATGGTCTATATTATGAATTAGAACAAAATTGTGAAAATAAAATTTTATATAAATTTGGAACTCAAAATAATAAAATTAAAGAATTAAAAATATCTTTTAAAAATTTTGGTTATGAAATTGATATCAATGACATATTTGATAACCAATTATCCAATGTGATATTCGCATTTCAATTGCATTATGATCAACATAATACAAAATTTCATAAAATTATAAATAATACTTCATGGGATTTATACTATGATAAGCTGTTAAGTAATCTCATGAACAACTTATCATAGTGCCTATTTATCAATCTCATATATTAAGATAATAAACCTCAGTCACTTCCTAAACGAGCAGCATATAACTTATGGTACAATGCGCAGGATTCAAATGCAACTTATAAGATACATCATCTACAAAACTATTAACTAGCAATATTTTATCTGAATTTCCCACTCAATCTTTAAACTTACGATACAAACAACTGCACCTAATTGAAAACATCCAACATTTTAAAGCCAGTTAGCTTTGTTTTAAATACAGACCAATCTTTTATCCAATTATCTTTATTAAGTTCTGATGGCTCAATCAAAACAGGACGTAATTTTGTATGCGATAATTTAAACCCCCAGGAAATACCTCCAATAGGCTCTATAGTTTTATTTTTATAATCAATTGAAATTGCCCAAGCATGTCCTATCCAAAAACTAACTGGTTTATAAAACAAACTATATCGCCATATGGGTGAATCGTAAAAATCTTGATTTAATGTGTAAAAAGGATATAGAGAATTGTTTTTACCAAAATCTACAGTATCAATAAAAATTTTTTGCTTTTCCTCCTGTGAGTCTGTATAAACAATATGTAACCAAGCATTATGATGTTTATTCATTTGAATATGAATTGATGGAAAATAAGGATTTATACATCTTTGTGAGCTATTTTTCACTAAATTTATCTTAAAATATGACAAATCAAAGGTATTTTTTAATGGATCGTTATAAATACAATCAAATGTATTTCCTTCAGCCATCCAATTAATATCAGAGGATCTCCAACTACAAATAACACACCCTAATATAATAAATGATGTAAATACAACAAAAAACGACAACTTTTTCATATCATGTCATATATACAACGCTATAATATAAATCACCTAGTATACTACTCACTAACCTATAACCACCCCTTCCTCTTGAAATATAAATACGGAATAATTCCTGAGATTATTATCAAAACCAAAGAGATTGGGTAACCAAATGACCAATATAACTCAGGCATATTTTTAAAATTCATCCCATATATACTAGCAACTACTGTTGGTGGCATAAAAACTGCAGCTGCAACTGTGAAAATTTTTATTGTACTATTTTGCTCCACAGATATCATACCAAGCGTTGCATTAAGTAAAAACGTATTCCTTTGAGAAAGAAAATTTGCATATTCACTCAAAGAATTTATTTCTCTTGAAATATGTTTTATTCTCAATCTAGAATCCTTTTTATTCATATATTTAGCATCTGATATCTGACTAAAATATATTATCATTCTATTTAAACTCACCAAACACTCTCGATTTTTTGATATAATATTCCCGGTATACCCTACTCTTCTGATAGCTTCATTGTAAAAATTAGATGAACTGACTTTTTTATCTACAGGTTTTTCAAATACTATTTTTAACAAATCATCTAATTCATTCCCAGCTTCCTCAAGTATATCAGCACAACAATTGATAATAAAGTCCACTAAGGTGGTCAATACATAATCATGAGAAAAAACTTTTTTGTTATTTCTGCTAATCCAAGTATTTAAATGATCAAAAGATTTTGGTTTATCATATCTTGTCGTAACCAAATATTTTGATGTTAGAATAAAACTAATAGCTATACTGTCGGGATAATCTTCACTTGCTCTATCTAAAACTGTCACTGTCATGTAATCAACATCATTTTCCATATAAAATGGGCTGATTACTTCAAATTTCTCCATCTCCTCTTCTGTAGGAGCTTCGATATTTAATATTTTCTCTATATACTTCTCTTCCTCTTTTTCAGGCTCTATTAAGTCAATCCATATTGTATTTTTTGGTAATGAATCTTGAACTTTAATTTCTTTTTTTTCAATAAAGTTATCCGTATTTTTAAATAACACTACAATCATAACTTTTAAAAAACTTATTACTTTACAAAATATATATCACAGAATGATAATAGTTTTAACCTTTAATAACGATATGGGGCGAATATTTTTTTATGCTCTTCTACAGCAAATCTATCAGTCATTCCTGCCAAATAATCCATAACCAAAACAGACAACACATTTTCGCTGGATTGCTCTAAATCTTTTTGCCAATTACTGGGAAGTGTATTTGGAAAATTCATAAAATGATCAAATAATTCTGATATAATTTTCTTTGTTTTAAAGTTAATCCTATTCACAGAAAAATGCCTATATACTTTTTTGAATAATAAATCTTTCAAAGATTTAATCATTAATTGCATATCGCTAGAAAAAGAAACAATTTGATCATCATTATTATATACATCTATCGCAGTTAAGATCTTAAAATTAGATATATTACTACGTGTTTGAGTAACTAAATTATTTACTAAATATTCACTAAATTCACCTAAAACCTCTCTTCTTAAAGATTCAGCAGATAAATTATTATTTTGTTTTACTATATTTTTATATATTTCATCAAAGAAACCTATATCACAACAATCTTCAATATTGATGAATTTGGCCCTTATACCATCATCAATATCATGCTTGAGATAAGCAATATCATCAGCCAAAGATGCTATTTGTGCTTCAATAGATGTGTTTTTGGAAAAATTTATATCATATCCATCTGTTAATTCTTGAAATTTACTCAATAAATCACTCTTTTTATCAATTTTCCCATTATGCTTTATCATACCGTCAACGCTTTCTACGGTTAAATTTAAGCCTTCGTATTTAAATGATTTTTTTTCTAAAAATGTTACTATTTTTATTGTGTGTAAATTATGGTTAAATCCACCATATTTCAATCCTACAGAATTCAACGCATCTTCTCCAGCATGGCCAAAAGGTGGATGTCCTAAATCATGTGCAAGAGCAATAACTTCCGCCAGCTCTTGATTAACTCCAAGTTTTTTTGCTATATAACAAGCTATCTGACTAACTTCTAAAGAATGAGTCAGTCTATTTCTATAATGATCACCTATATAATTAATGAATACCTGAGTTTTATACTCTAATCTTCGAAAGGCTTTAGAATTAATAATTCTTACTTTATCTTCAAAAAAATCATACTCAACTCTCTCTTTATACCTTCTTCCAGATGAATTATAGCAACCCAGTTTATTATACATTTCTTTTCCATATTATAATGGGGCGAGTAACGGAGATCGAATCCGCGACCTCAAGTTCCACAAACTTGCGCTCTAACCAACTGAGCTATACCCGCCATATTCATCTGTACAATATATATATATATGTAAAAAAATCAACAAATCCTTTCAAATTTTATTTATAAAATTAAATATTATGATCCACAAAATCTTAATAAGTACAAATAATTTATAAATACTATGTAACAATTGCTTGTGAGTATGTAATTTTTGTTATAAAAACATGATGTATATAAATCGGTAACTCTAAGAATAATGAGGAAAAATTTCATTTTTTTTATTTTCATACTATCTTTCATATCATTTTTTCAAGTATGTGATATAGCCTATTCATCGGATCATCCTAAAAAACCAAAGGAACTAGAATGGAATTTCAATGGAATGACTGGCAAATTTGATAAACAATCAATCCAAAGAGGTTTTCAGGTTTACAAAGAGGTGTGTTCCGCATGTCATGCTATTAAAAGAATTTCTTTTAGAAACCTTTTAGATATAGGGTTTAGCGAAAAAGAATTAAAATCCTTATCATCTCAATACGAAATAAAAGATGGACCTAATAATGAAGGAGAAATGTATGACAGAAAAGCAAAAATAAATGATGGCATACCAGGTCCGTTTGCAAATGAGCAAGCAGCAAGAGCATCAAATAATGGAGCTTACCCTTTGGATTTATCGCTAATTACAAAAGCTCGACATGATGGTGCAAATTATGTTTATTCTCTACTCACTGGCTATGAAAAACCTCCAAGCAATATTCATTTACCAGAAAATATGTATTATAATGAATATTTTTCTGCAGGAGGCAATCAATTAGCAATGACACCACCTATACATACTGAGGGGCAAGTAGAATATAGTGATGGAACAAAAGCTACTGTTGATCAAATGGCTAAAGATGTTGTGAATTTTTTACAATGGACAGCAGAGCCAGAAATGGAAGAATCAAAATCCTTAGGTGTAAAAGTAATGATATTTTTCGTTATCTTTATAGCAATATTTTATATAGCAATGAAACGAACATGGAAAAATATTAAGTGATGCCTCAAAACTTTTTTAAAAATTTATTTTTTTTTAATAAATTTATTTTTATATTATTGAAAAGTAATTTATTATTAGATGTATCACGCCTGCGTTTTACTAAAAATCATTCAAAGAGACTGAACCTCCAATCCAATATAGGGAAAACTCTTGTTCATATATTGCCAAAATTTGGACCTGTTTTTTGTAAATTAGGTCAAATTCTTTCAATAAGGCCAGATATTATTGGAAAAGAAATATCTGAATCTCTTGTTGTATTACAAAACAAGGCTCCACCATTTCCTTATAAAAAAATAGAGAAAATATTTGAAAAAGAATTTTCTAAATCTTTGGATGAATCATTTGAATCATTTGAAGAAGATAGCGTGACAGCCGCTTCTGTAGCACAAGTTTACAAAGCAAAAACCAAAGAAGGGCATTATGTTGCTGTAAAATTTCTAAGACCAAATATTGATAAGATCTATTTGCAAAATTTAAATTTCATTAATACAATTTCATCATTCATTAATCTTTTTTTAAATAAAAAAAATAAAATAAATATTTCAGAAGTAACTGATGTATTAAAAAAGAATTGTGAAATAGAATTAGATTTAAGATTGGAAGCTGCTGCCGCAGATAAAATACGAGAAAATTGCAAAAATGATCCTGACATATATATACCAAAAATTTATTGGAATTTAACAAGCAAAAATGTTTTGACTGCAGAGTGGATTGATGGGATTAAAATTAATAACCAAAAAAAATTAATCTCCGAAAATTTTGATCTAAAATTAATAACAAAAAAATTGGCGATTATATTTTTCAATCAAACATGTAGGGATGGTTTTTTCCATGCAGATATTCATCCAGGAAATATACTGGTAAAAAGCAATGGTGATATAGCTTTGTTAGATTTTGGCATTGTATGCCATCTAAATGACCAATTACGAATCTTTGTTGTAGAGGTGTTGCATGGATTTTTAAATAAAAATTATGAAAAAGTCACAGAAATACATTTTGATTCAGGGTTGATAGAAAATAATCAATCAAGATATAAATTTGAATTGGCTTGTAGAAGCATAGGTGAATCTATAATAGGGAAATCTTTGCAAGATATATCGATAGCTAAATTACTAAAGCAACTTTTTGAAATTAGCAAAAATTTTTCTGTCAAAATAAACCCCGATTTGCTTTTGCTACATAAAACAATTTTAACAATTGAAGGAACAGGTCATTTGCTTAATCCAGAAATAAACATGTGGAATTTAGCAACTCCATGGATTCAAAATTGGGAGAAACAAAACTCAGGATATCGTGGGAAAATAAAAAAAATTAATTACCTAAAAAATAAAATAACTAAAAATATTGATAAAATTATATTAAGAAATTTTGGAAATAATTTTAACATCAGAAGTTCCAATATAAATACAAATAAAGGCAATATATCCTTTTTAATATTTTTTTCAGTTACCTTTTTCATCTTAGGAATAATTATAGGAAAATTTTTGTTATAAAATCAATTATAAAGCTTGAAGTTTAATACCTTTTATGCAATATTGGGTTACTTTATTAAACGTAATTTTATCATAAATGCGATTTTACAAGTTAAATTTCATAATGAGACAAGAGCTTCCTGCTCAAGATGTCCACAAATTTTCTGAAAAATACAAAGAGATTATTGAGAATATGGGTGGTGTTGTTTTAAAGAAAGAATATTGGGGCTTAAGAAGCTTATCTTATGAAATTAAAAAAAATAAGAAAGGACATTATGTAATGTTTGGTATAAAATCAAAACCTGAAATAATAACAAAGATGGAGAATGATTTCAAAATCAGTGAAGATGTTATTAGATACTTAACCGTCAGAACTGATGATATAGACAATGCACCGTCCCTTATGATGCAAACCCCTAGTGAAATGGAAAAATCTTAATATGGAAAAAGCAAAAGCAAAAGAAGTTATAATACCTAATACACTGTTATTTAACAGAAAATCATATAATGAAAAGCCAAAAAGATGTGCTTTACATAATGTTGGTTTTGAGTTGATCAATTATGAAAATGTTGAATTACTTAAAAAATACATTTCCGAAAAAGGAAAAATATTAGCTTCTAGAATAACCTATGTTTCCTCTAAAAAACAAAGGAAATTAGCTAACGCAATAAAAATAGCAAGGCATCTTGCATTATTACCCTAAATTAGTTTAAAAAAATGGAAATAATATTATTAGAAAGAATAAAAAATCTAGGTAACATTGGCGATCTTGTAAATGTTAAAGATGGATACGCAAGAAATTTTCTTTTAAAGAAGGAAAAGGCTTTACGTGCTACTGAAGGTAACAAAAAAACCTTTAAAGAGCAAAAAGAAGAAATAGAAAAGGCTAACTTAAAAAAGAAAGAGGAAGCTACATCTAATTCTAAAATAGTCAATGACAAAACAATAGTTGTTATTAGACAAGCAGCTGATGATGGCAGACTATATGGATCTGTAACAAATAAAGATGTTTCAAAAACCGTTCTTGAGTTATTTAAAATTGATCTAGCATTTGAAAAAGTGATATTTCATGAAAAAATCAAAAACACTGGTATTTATAAAATATCCCTGGAATTGCATGCAGAAGTTTTTGCTACAATTAATATAGTAGTATCAAGATCTAAAGATGAAGCTAAAATTGCTATTGAAAAGCAAAAAAAGTTAGAAACTGCTAAAAAATCAGGAAAACAAGAAAAATTAGAAAAATCAGAAAAACCACAGGATAGCGTAATTCCAAATCCTGAAACAAAATAATAATTTATAATTTTATAACATGGCAAGAATAACAACAGAAGATTGTCAAGATCGAGTTAATGATAGATTTGAATTGATTGTTTTAGCTGCAAGAAGAGCTAAAGAATTAAATCGTGGAAGCAAATCATATATCTCAGAAGATAAAATAAAAAATGATAAAGAATCAATCATATCTTTGCGAGAAATGGCAGCAGGGAAACTTGATAACGACAAGATAAGATCTCTTCTCGTCAAAGATATAATGTACGAAGAAGGAATGGGTGCATTCGTAGAAACAAAGCATTCTGATACAATTGAAAAAGAAGTGGAAGAACAAATAGATTCTTTAATGAACGACTCTGTAACTGAAAAAAAAGATACTTTATATTCAGACGTAGAGGATGTAAAAGAATAGTGCATCAAGATCAATATTTATTTTACATTTCATTTGCATATATCTCTTTCTCAGTACTAACATTTTTGTTTTTTATAATACCATTTATAAAAGTTATTATATCTGTTAATAAAAATGATTTATAAAAAACATGTTTCGATTAACAACATTTCATAAACAAAGATTTTTTGTTATATTTTTTTCTTTATTAGCTTTCAGCGTAGGAATTTATTTAATATTATATCTATTTAATAATAATATAATATTATACACAACCCCATCCAAAATAGTAAATCAAACTAATGACCTTGCCTTTTATAGATTAGGGGGTACAGTAAAGAAGAATAGTGTAACTTACTTATCAAAAATAAATCAAGTAAGATTCACTTTATATGATGATAAAAATGAAATTATTGTTACATATAAAGGGTTATTACCGAGTTTGTTTGCAGAAGAACAGTTCGCAGTTGTATACGGATCCCTAACAACAGATAATACATTTTTAGCAAAAGAGTTATTGGCAAAGCATGATGAAACTTACAAACCAAAAAAAACAAATTCATAAAAATCTAACCTATATAATTTTTTTCACCATATTGTTATACGCTATTTTTCATACATACCCAAATATCGACATATTCATTTCAAATATTTTTTTCTCAAATAAAGAAAATTTTTTCACACTTGAAAATAATATTTTTTTATTAATAATTGATAAATCCACTTATTTATTAGCCATTGGTATCATTGGATATAATGCAATATCTATATTATGCAAAACATATAAATCCAAAACAATTGTTTTTCAAAAATATAAAAAAGAGTTATTTATTATATCAGCATTTATTTTTGGATCTTTGATCTTAATACAGGGATTCACAAAACCTTATTTTGGGAGATCTAGACCTGATGCAATAATAGAATTCGGAGGAAAAAAATCTTTTACTACAGCTTTTGAAATTTCAAATCAATGCAAAAAAAATTGCTCATTTGTATCATTTCATACATCTATAGGAGTGCTAATATTCGCATATAGTTTCTTTGTAGTAAAAAAACGTAAAATAATATTCACATCTATATTAATAACTACAACACTAGGATTAACAAGAATCATGCAAGGAAGGCATTTTTTCAGTGATATTGTTTTTTCAGCATGCTTAATGCTAATAACAATGCATATACTATATATTTGTTTTGAAATTTTGGAAACCAACAAAAAAGTGAACAATTAATTTTTGCTCTATAAAATCATCATATTCTTTCAAATAATTTCCTTATATCTTTTAGTTCTAATTTAATAAAACTAGGTCTCCCATGATTACATTGTTCAGAAAACGGGGTTTTCTCCATGTTTCTTAATAACGCATTCATCTCTTCTAACTTAAGAACCCTGCCAGCTCTAATGCTTGAATAACAAGCTACATTCCCCCAAATTTCATCTAGTTTTTCATAAACAACCTCTATGTCATCAAATAAAAGAATATTCTCAGCAATATATTTAATTAAATTTTCAATATTTTCTTTATTAAATATCACAGGTATTTGTCTAATAATAACTTGTGTCATACCATTTCTATCTATATGAAACCCAATTTCTTTTAATTGCTGCTTTTTTTCTATTATTTGCTCTGTCAATACATTGCCCAAATCAATAACTTCAGGAACTAATAACACTTGGCTTTTAACTTCCTTTCCTTTTATCTGCTTTTTTAATTCCTCTAAAGTTAACCTTTCATGTGCCGCATGTTGATCTACAAAAACTAAATATCCATCTCCTTCACTAATTATATAAGTTTTATCTATTTGACATTTAGCAAATCCCAAGGGATATTTCTCTGATGAAAAATCCTCAACTCCATTATTTGCTTTTTTAGATATTTCCTCTTGTACAATATTACTTATAAAATTTGTTTCATATAATTTATCTTTAACACAATCTTGATTATCTTTCGTTAATTCATTTGAGATAGAAAACTTTTCACCCAGCTTTTTTTCATGATTATCTATTAAATCATTAAATATCTTTTGTTTTTCTTCTACTTTAAAACTCAACGCATTATCTCTCTTCTTTTCTTCTATTTTAGATTTTTGCAGAAATTCCAAAGCATCTTGTGATATTTTATTTGAGCTTCTTAGTTCTGTATTTGTAATAGCACTTCTAATAGCATTTATAACTGCTGACTTAACTATCCCACCATCTCTAAATCTAACTTCAGCTTTATTTGGATGAACATTAACATCTACAAAATCATTATCAATTTCCAAAAATAAAACAGTATATGGGCTTCTGTTAAATGGTATTAAGTTACTATATGCTAATTTTACCGCATAAGATAAAATTTTATCCTTCACAACCCTTCTATTTACAAAAAAATATTGATTAACTGAAGTGCCAGAATTATATGTTGGAATTGAAGTGTATCCGTAAATTTTTAATTTATCATCTTCATAAGAAAACTTTATACTATCTTTAATAAAATTTTCACCCAAAATATCTTCAATTCTTTGGTTTGATTCTAAAATACCGCATTCCTGCTTTTTTGTATCAATAATTTTTTTACCATTAGAAATCAATGTGAAACCTATTTTTTCATGAGATAATGATAATTTATTTAGCAGTTCTACACATGCATTTGTTTCACTTGATTCTGATTTTAAAAACTTCAGCCTAATAGGAGTTGTATAAAACAAATCTGTTAATCTTATATGCGTACCTTGCATTTGTGAAGATGGCTTAATACCTTGATTCACACCTCCATGCACCTCAATTTCCCACCCTTCATTGGAGGATGTATGCTTGCTGGATATTTTCAATTTACTGATAGCCGCTATAGATGGAAGTGCCTCCCCTCTAAATCCTAAAAACCTAATATCTTCTATTTTATCTTCATTAAGCTTTGAAGTCGCATGTCTTTCTAAGGCTATTTCTAAATCACTTTTCTCAATACCTTTCCCATCATCAGTAACAGAAATAAAATTTCTGCCTCCTCTGTCTATTTCCACTAAAATATTTTCAGCCCCAGCATCAATTGAATTTTCAACCAATTCTTTGATTACGGATAAAGGCCTATCAATAACTTCTCCCGCAGCTATCTTATTTATTGTATCTGATGATAAAATGGTGATTGTCATAAATTCAATTCACAAAAAATCAATTAATTTTCTTTTCGGTCCCTTTAATTAGTCTAAAAATATTATCTTTATGCTTTAATAACACAAAAATACAACATATAAATAAAATTTTTGAATTTAGATTATCTCCATTGATAAAATAACTACCAGCAACAATAGATGGTAATGAAAATAAAGAAGCTAAAGAAGAAATTCTAAATATTTTAAATATAGTAATCCACAAAACAACAAAAATTATACCAAAAAAAGGATATACACCAAAAATCACACCAAGTACTGTTGCAACACCCTTTCCACCTCTGAATTTTAGCCATATTGGAAATATATGCCCTATAACAGATACAAGTCCATATAAAACCACCAATTGATATCCTAAAGTTTTTGCTAATATAATAGGTATTAAACCTTTTAAAACATCAAAAAATAGAGTTAATCCACCCAATAATTTTCCACCAACTCTAAAAGCATTTGTGGCTCCAATATTTCCTGATCCATGACCTCTAATATCACCTATCTTCAATATTTTGCTTAAAATAACACCGGAAGGAATACTCCCTATTACGTACGAAATAATTATCAATAATATATCTATGTTATACATTAAAAACCATAATGCTTTAACCATCTACTATCAGATTCAAAAAAACTTCTGAGATCAGGAATATTATATTTTAGCATCGCCAATCTTTCTATACCAACTCCAAAAGCAAATCCTTGATATACATTTGGATCTACACCAACATTTGATAAAACTTTACCATTCACCATACCACAACCTAAAATCTCTAACCAATCATCTCCTACACCAAGCTTAATATTATTTTTTTTACTCCTATCACATCTGATATCAACTTCAAATGATGGTTCTGTGAATGGAAAATAACTTGCTCTAAATCTCATTGGAAGATCTTCAATATTGAAAAAAGCTCTTAGAAATTTTTGCAAATAATATTTCAAATCTTGTAAATTAGATTTTTTATCTATAACTAAACACTCTAATTGATGAAACATAGGGGTATGAGTAGCGTCATAATCTGCACGAAAAACCTTACCAACAGAAAAAATCTTAAATGGAGGTTTATTATTAAGCATATGTCTTATTTGAACAGTAGATGTATGGGTCCTTAAAAGAAGCTTATCTTCCTCCACATAAAATGTATCATGCATTTGACGTGCTGGATGATTCTCTGGAATATTAAGAGCTGAAAAATTGTTCCACTCATTATCTATCTCAGGTCCATCAACATGATCAAACTCAATGCTATGGAAAAAATCTTTTATTATTTTTATACTATGTGATATAGGATGTAACTTCCCTCTGCTCTCTAATCTTCCAGGCAAAGTTACATCTATAGCTTCTTCTTTAAGCTTTTTGTTCAAAGATTCTGCAACAAAAATTGATTTCATTTCATCAATCTTTTGCGAAATTTCCTGCTTAACTATATTTATCTTTTTTCCAAATTCTTTTTTCTCTTCATTTGGAATTGAAGAAATCTTCTTAGCCTCAATAGTAACTACACCATTTTTCCCAAGAAATTTTACCCTAATATCCTCTAATCCTCTTTCATTATCGATCAAAGATATAAGGGACGAAAATTCTTTATATATTAAATTAGTGTCTATCATTGAAGATAAATCAGCTATTTAAAGCACATTTTTCTAAACTCTCTTTCACCTTAGAAATTATAACATTAAATGCCTCAGCATTATGTATAGCTATCTCAGATAGCATCTTTCTATTAAGATCAATACCAGAAAGCTTAAGACCTTTCATGAATTGTGAATATACAATGCCCTGCTCTCTTGCAGCCGCATTTATACGCTGTATCCAAATAGATCTAAAATCTCTTTTTTTAACTCTTCTGTCTCTATAAGCATACTGCAAACCTTTTTCAACCTTTTGAACAGCTACTCTAAAACAATTCTTACCTCTACCGCGATACCCTTTCGCTAATTTAATAATCTTTTTGTGACGGGCTCTTGCTGTAGGACCACCTTTTACTCTTGCCATAATTTACCTCTTTTTCAATTATTTACTATAAGGCATATATGCCAGAATTCTTTTTGTCTCAACAGCATTCAAAACAACTGTACCTCTCTGATCTCTAAGTTGACGCTTACTACGCTTCCTCATGTTATGTTGTTTGTTAGCTTGCGTAGCTTTCACTTTGCCACTTGCTGTAAGTTTAAAGCGTTTTTTAACACTTGATTTTGTTTTCATTTTAGGCATTTCTACTCCATAATTAATTTTTAATAGCTATACAGGCATGCCGTAGCCCATACTGCAAATTCTGTTATTACCAAATCAATGCACTAGCATTATATAAGATAAAACATCAATGCATAGTAGAAAAATAAACCAATTATATCAAGTTCTTTTTCTTCAAAATGCAAAAATATAACGATAGGTTCAAATGACTATGCAAACATCAAATAATATTATTGCTACAAATCCATTCTTTTACACTTTTTTAGTATCCTTGATCCCCTTACCCATTACTAATTGAATAAGAGCTTTCTCTATAAATTCGTCTATATTTCCATCCAACACCGAAATAGTATTAAATGTCTGGTGGCTTGTCCTCACATCTTTTACCATCTTATAAGGGTGCAATACATACGATCTAATCTGATTACCCCACCCTATTTCAGTTTTATCACTATTCTTTTTTTCATCCTTGGCTTCTATTTTTTTCAACTCGTATTCATATAATCTAGAGCGTAACATAGACATACATTCTTCTTTATTTTTATGCTGCGATCTACCATTTTGACATTGAACAACTATTTTTGTCGGAATATGAGTTATTCTAACAGCACTATCAGTAGTATTGACATGTTGTCCACCGGCTCCAGAAGCGCGATATGTATCTATTCTCAATTCAGATTCATTGATTTCAATAGAAATATCATTATCTATTTTAGGATATATCCACACACTTGAAAAACTTGTATGACGCTTACCCGCACTATTAAATGGAGAAACTCTAACCAATCTATGAACTCCCCTTTCAGTTTTCAACCAACCAAATGCATTATGCCCTTTAATCTTTATAGTGACAGATTTTACTCCAGCTTCTTCACCCATCAATGTATCTATAATTTCGTACTGAAATTTATGAATATCCATCCATCTTGTATACATTCTCATAAGCATTGAAGACCAATCATCACTTTCTGTACCACCAGCTCCAGAATGTATCTCTAAGAAACAATCATTGGCGTCTAATTCTCCACTAAATAAACACTCTATTTTTTGCTTCTTAACTTCCTTTCCTAATTTCACTAATTGTTCAAAAGATTCATTATAAAGCTCTTCCTCACCCTCTTCTTCTGCAAGATCAATCATTTCAATGCAGCTATTCAACTCTTCCGTTATATACTCTATTTTATTGAGATTTTGTTCTAAATACGCTTTTTCTTTCAGAAGAGATTTTGCTAATTTTTGATCAGACCAAAGCTCAGGATCTTCTGTTTTTTTTAAAATTTCTAATAGTCTTTTCTTTGCACTATCAAAGTCAAAGATAACCCCTTAGTAGCTCTATTGACTTTTCTATGTTATGTTTTATCTCTATAATTTCAGGTTTCATTTGTGAATAATAAATGTCAGTATTAACTAACCTACCAAAAATAAAAGGAAAGTACAGAGAAAACACAGATATTGGAAAAATGTGCTGGTTTGATACAAGCACTAAAGTAGAGGCACTTTTTATACCAAAAGATATTGAAGATTTGGTTGTTTTTTTATCTCAAAAACCAAAAGAGTTACAAATATATATAATGGGTGTAGGATCAAATTTACTGATTCGTGACGGTGGAATCAAAGGAGTGATGATAAGATTGGGAGCTGGATTTAATTACATTAAACACGAAAATAATCAAATTATTGCTGGTGCTGCTACTCTAGATATTAATGTAGCAAATTACGCAGCGAATAATTCTATATCAGGGTTTGAGTTTCTTTCTGGCATTCCTGGATGCATAGGTGGAGCTCTAGCTATGAATGCAGGATCATATAACTCAGACACATCTTCTATACTGATTGAAGCCAAAGCTATTAATATCCATACTGCAGAAAAACGAATTTTTAAAAAGGATGAAATAGGCTATTCTTATAGATCAAAAAGTTTATCATCTGATTGGTTGTTTTATGAAGCAATTTTTCAGGGGGAATTTGGAAACAAAGATGAAATTATAAATTCAATAAAAGACATTCAAACTAAACGCGAATCTACCCAACCAATTAAATCTAAAACTGGAGGATCAACATTCAAAAACCCACTGCCTCACAAAGCTTGGAAATTGATTGATGAATGTGGTTTAAGAGGGATGAAAATTGGAGGGGCAAAATTTTCTGAACAACATTGTAATTTTTTAGTTAACGAAGGTCATGCAAAAGCGTCAGATATAGAAGAATTAATTATCCTTGCAAAACAGAAGGTGAAAGAGAAATTCTCTATAGATTTAGAAGAAGAAATTAAAATTATCGGCGACAACTAAAGATTTCTTCAAAATTTCAAATGGTGCCGCTAGTGGGAATCGAATCCACGACCTCTTCATTACCAATGAAGTGCACTACCACTGTGCTATAGCGGCATGGTAGCGAAGGAGGGACTCGAACCCCCGACTTACGGATTATGATTCCGCCGCTCTAACCAGCTGAGCTACTCCGCCATATCAAAAAAGGTATATGTAAATATAACCCTTAATTCCATATAGATAGTAATATTTTATACATTTTGTCAAATGAAAATTTAATTTGATACTTATTATCAATGTTATTATAGAAATTTAACTTTATAAACATACACATAGTGTTGATGAGAAGTATAGCAACTCCCAAACAATTTCATGCAATGCAAAGCTATTTTATTATAGTGATATCATTACTGCTCTTGCAAAAATTTGACAAAATACTAATTTATTCATACGATATTTCCTTAAATTATATATGTGTGTGTAAAACTTATGAATTATAATTACGACCAACTACCAACCACTAATAGTAGAGAGGGTGCAAGTACATCTTACAACCATCATCAGTCATCTCAAGGAGCAACAATACCTCCTCATGTCAGTGCAAATATAATAAACAATATAAGGGCACAAATTAATGCTGGAGGAATACCTGTTGCAGGAGAAGATTCGAATGAAGATGCTGCAATGGGAACTGTAATAGGTAATCCAGCAATGGGAACTGCAATAGATCATACAGCTATGAGAGCTGGTGAAGCAGAGCCAGAAGAAGAGCGTGGTGCTCATTCATTAATAAAAAGCATAATAAGTTTTAGTACAATAAAATACTTTGCAGCTACAAGCCTTTCTTATACATATTCTTCACTAAAGCCTTTAGTGTATTCATACTCTGGTGTACTACCTGCATTAGATATACTGGGTGCAGAAAGTATGATCAATTATGTAGACAGCAATATTGTAAGTTATTTACAAGATAATATGGGTGGTACTTCTTATGCATCTGTAATTGGAGGCATATCATTGATAGCTATATCAAAAATATCTCTTCTAAAGCTTGCACCCCATATTTACGATACTGCTTCAAATATTACTCCTCATTTTACTGAATGCGTTTCATTTGCACATAATAATCCTTTAAAATTTGTTGCCCTTCTCATATCAAAAAAAGCTTTATACGAAGAGGCCAGAAACACTATGTTAAAAGATATGCTCTCTACTAAAGATACAGTATATGAAAACATCAATTGTTATGTAGAAAAAATACAAGAAATATTTTATGAAAAAGATATATTGGAGGAAAGCACAGAAGGCATGTAAATTATGCGCTTATTCCAATAACACTATCAACATCATAACTTAAGACACATGCATAACACCCACTTTTTGCAGTGGTCTTAAGTTATGATTGGCGTAAATTAGCATCTTTGAATTTATATCAGATCCAGCTATATTAAACACTTTCTCAACAAAGTAAAAACCTGATAGTCGCGTCTATCAATTAGGCCGATAATGCTTTTCATTTTATGCTTTTAGACTTTTTTATATTTCAGAACTCATTTATTAATTCACCCAATTTTTCAATGCCATATATAATTTCTTGATTTTCAGAATTTGTAAAATTTAAACGTAAACTATTGCTAAACATTAATTTTTTATTAATTGAAAATACCTGACCAGGCATAAAAGATATACCGTACTTCTTAATGGAAATCTCAAGTAATTTGAGAGTATTGACATTATCACTAAGCTCTACCCAAATAAATATCCCACTATCGGGTACATTAAATTTTGCATCTTTTGGGAAATATTTTTTCAAGGCATCTACCATAAGATCCCTTTTTTCTTTATATTTCACTCTCAACATCCCCAAATGATCATTTAATCGACCTTGAGATAAAAATTTAGCAATAATCTTTTGAGAAATAGTTGCCGTGTTTAGATCTACACCCTCTTTTATTGTTGTTAAATTTTTTATTAACCCCTCAGGCACTATTATCCACCCTACTTTCAGTAAAGGTACCAATATTTTAGAAAATGAACTAACGTAAAAAACATAATCTGGATCAATAGATTTTAATGGTGGTATAGATTTTTTATAAAATAAAAATCCATATGGATCATCTTCTATAATTGGAATTTGATATTCTTTAGCTAAATTCACTAATTTTAATCTTTGATCATAGGGCGTATTGATAGAAAGTGGATTATGCCCATCTACAATCGCATATATAAATTTAGGTATAATTCCATTTTTAAGATGTCGCTCTATTTCATCAACATCAATCCCCTTATCCGTACTATTTATAGTAACGACATCTAATTCAAATTGATTGCTTATCTGAATAAATCCTGGATAAATAAGTTTTTCAACGAAAATTTTATCTTTTTTATTCAAGAACAATTTCAACAAAAGACTTATTCCTTCTTGCCCACCAGTTGTTAAGAATATTTGCTTTTCAGTACATGTCACCCCCCTCTCTTTCATAAGCAAAACTATTTGCTGTTTCAGCTCAAAAGAAGGTGGAGAATACTGAAGAACACCCGGATCATTTGACAAAACATCTATCGCAGCCTCTTTAAAAGATAACATAGGAAATAATTCAGAAGATGGTAATCCTACTGCAAAAGATATTTTTATTTGCTTTTCTTCTTCAAGAATATTAGCAAAAATATTTGACTCACAACCCTTAACAGATGCAGCAAATTTATCTATGTAAAAAGGGCTATTATTAGACATTTAAATTCATTACCATATTATTAATTAACTTTTTTATTTGGTACATATTATACAAATATGCCAAATTGATATGAATTCATATTATAATAGGTATTGCGCCTAAATTAAGCAATCAATTTGTCACCTTCAAAAACACCTATCTTAATATAACCACTCCCAACTCTATACATAAAATTATTTTATTTGCTATAATAATTCTCTATAAACTCAGTATTCAGATTGTTTTTATTAATCCATTTTGATAACACATTCATATATTCAATCTTGATATCTTCATTCCCAAATATAGCATTGATACCATTAATACATAGAACAGCAAGCTCCTCAGCTTTAAGAGGTGTCACTTGATTAGGAAACAAAGAATTTATTCCAGATAACCGCTTGATACTCTCTTTAATATCCACACCTCCTATACACGGATTATCTGAACTAAGTGTTATTTTAAGTTTATGCTTTCTAAATAATTCAAAAAATGGATGTTGCCATAATTCTCTAATATGAATTTTACTTCCACCATTGCTTTTTGAACAAGGTACAAAATCTTCAGGTTCCGTTTCAGGTTTTTTTACATGCAAGCAAAGACCTAAATTCAAATTGATAATTGGCATCATAATCAAAGTAACGCCACTATCTATTGTTTTTTTTATAGCTTCACCATCTTCTAATACTTGGAATCCATGAGCTAATCTTGTTATTGGTAGAGTGTCCAATACATCCATCATATGCTCAACACCAATCCCTTCTCCACCATGAGCCTCACATCCTAAACCCAAATCTTTTACTTTTTCATACCCTGCTTTTAAATGCACAGGCCATCCACTCTCATCTTTTTCATGACCAGCAGATTCTAAACCAACAAAAACTCCTGGAGCTATATTATTTGCCTCTTTTAACCATTGTGCCGCTTCTAAAGTTCTATGATGCGTAGATTTTGCTTCTCCGGCTGCTTTTGTTTTATTAAAACAATGTAAAAATCTTAGATAAACACCTTTAGATTCAAACTTTCTCACAACCCCTTCAAACAACAGATATAATTTTTCTCTTGCATCTTTTTCTTCTTCTTTTGGAAAAACTAAATACGCAATTTTGATATTTTGCTGCAACTCAGTATAAAATATATTTTGGCTGATACATTCCTCAAGATAATTATGAAGAACAAATAACAAATCATCTTCTGTTCGTATACCTCCAGGTGGATGTCTATGCCCTTGAATTGTAGCCATGATTCTATCGAAACTTTTGAAGCTTTCATAATCTAAATTATATTTTAGATTTTTAGGCTTACCACTTTCATCCAAAACAAAATCCCTTTTGAATATATCTAGATAATGTTCATGAGGATCAGAAATTGAAAGAGAATTTTTCCCATTAGAATAAACATAAGATCCTTCTAAATCTTTAGCTACATTTATAAAGTTATTTCTAACGCCTAATTCCCAGGCTGTATATGGAGACATAACACCAGGAAGATGAACGTGAATATCACAAATGGGTAATTCATCTATCATATTTGATGTAAGAATTGTTAGATTATTCAACAAATTACTTGTCATAATTGGCAAGATGATTATTAATTAAGTAAATAGTATATAATTTTAATTATATTACATAAAATAAAAAGCAAGGTATTTTACTGAATGCAAAAAATAAAAGAACAATATTCATTCGAAGATGTATTGATTTCACCCCGATATTCGGACGTTTTACCAAAAGAAGCTGATGTATCAACAAATTTCACAAAAAAGATAAAACTTAACTTACCTATTATTTCCGCAGCTATGGATACAGTTACAGAATATCTAATGGCAAAACAAATGGCAATACTTGGAGGAATCGGTGTAATTCATAAAAATATGAGTGTTGATTCTCAATCGAAAGAAATATTGAAGATAAAAGAATATAAAGTTGATATTGTTAACGAACCATTCTCGTGTTTAGACGAAAATAATCGTTTGCGTGTAGCAGCAGCTATAGGTGCTTCTAATGACGATATTGAAAGAGCAAAATCACTAATAGACTCTGGTGTTGATGCGATTGTAATTGATACATCTCATGGACATTCCAAAAATGTTATTGACACTATAAAAAATTTAAAAAGCTTTTGGAAAACAGGTCAAATCATTGCTGGTAATGTAGCGACTAAAGAAGCTGCTCTTGACCTAATATACGCTGGGGCAGACGCTATTAAAGTAGGTATTGGTCCCGGATCTATTTGTACAACTAGGATAATTACCGGAGTTGGAATTCCACAGCTATCTGCAATTATGGAGATAAGTGATGTATGCAAAACAAATGATGTTTTTTTAATCGCAGACGGTGGTATCAAATACTCTGGAGATATAGCAAAAGCAATAGGTGCAGGCGCAGATACTGTGATGCTAGGATCTCTTTTGGCGGGAACCGATGTATCTCCAGGAGAAATATTAACCATTGAAGGGGAAAAATACAAATCTTACAGAGGTATGGGATCATTAAATGCTATGCGCTCTGGTTCTGCAGATAGATATTTTCAAAATAACAATGCAAATTTAGTCCCCCAAGGTGTAGAGGGGTACCTTAAATATAAAGGATCTATAAACGATATTATTCACCAATTAAAAGGAGGATTAACATCAGCTATGGGATACACGGGAAGTAAAAATATAGAAGAAATGAAGAAAAATTGTACTTTTGTAAAAATCACTGCAGCAGGTATGAAAGAAAGTCATATACATAGTTTAGATAAATCCGAAGATACTATTAATTATAAAAAATCATGACACAAAATAAACACAGCAAAATCTTAATTCTAGATTTCGGATCTCAATTTACGCAATTAATTGCAAGAAGAATTAGAGAATTAAAAGTTTACAGCGCTATTTTTCCATTCTCAAAAGATGAGCAAGAGATAAAAGATTTCCAACCCAATGCAATAATTTTATCGGGTGGCAGTGAATCTGTTTTAGGAGAAAATTCACCTAAAATTCCACAAATAGTGTATGATTTAAACATTCCAATACTTGGTATTTGTTATGGCCAACAAGCCTTATGCAAAGATTTTGGTGGAGAGGTGATTTCATCTGTTTCAAGAAGCTTTGGAACATCTGATCTTGAAATAATAAAATCTTCCAAACTTTTTGGAGATTTTTTTCAGGAGAAGAAAAAATACAAAGTATTAATGAGCCACGGTGATTGTATAAGCGAATTACCAAAAGAATTTGAAGTTATTGCAAAAACTAACGAAGCTCCTTATGCAGCTATTGCACATAAAGAAAAACCTATTTATGGGATACAGTTTCACCCTGAAGTTCATCATACACAACATGGTACAAAACTAATAGATGCATTCATATCCGATATTGCAAAATGCAAAAAGGATTGGGAAATGAATTCATTTGTTGAAGAAAGCATTTTGGATATTCAAAACCAAGTAGGCAATAAAAAAGTTGCATTGGGTTTGTCTGGAGGAGTTGATTCATCTGTCGTCGCTGCATTATTGAGCAAAGCTATAGGTGGAAATTTACATTGCATATTTGTTGATCATGGTTTGTTACGCTACAAAGAAGTGGAAGAAGTAGAAAATTATTTCAAAGATAAATCATTAAATTTTACAACAATAAATGTAAGAGATAAATTTTTTCATAGTTTAAAAGGGGTAACAGATCCTGAGCAGAAAAGAAAAATTATAGGAAAATTGTTTATAGATGCTTTTCATGAAGCAATAAGGGATATAGGTGATATAGAGTATTTAGCACAAGGTACTATATACCCAGATGTTATAGAATCTGTTGCAACCTCTTCTGGTAAAAAAGTTGTGATAAAATCACACCACAATGTCGGAGGGTTACCAGAAGATATGAATGGATTAAAGCTTGTGGAGCCTTTGAGATTATTGTTTAAAGATGAAGTTAGGCTTTTAGGCAAAGAGCTAGGCGTATCAGAGGTTATTTTAAAAAGACATCCATTCCCCGGCCCCGGTTTAGCGATCAGGATTATTGGAGAAGTTACAGAGGAAAAATGTGCAATTGTTCAAAAAGCAGATCATATTTATATAAGCGAACTTAAAGCGCATGATTTATACGATAGAGTGTGGCAAGCCTATGCAGCTCTTCTTTCCATAAAAACAGTGGGAGTAATGGGTGACGATAGAACTTATGAATATATTTGTGTTTTACGAGCAGTCACATCAGTCGATGGAATGACCGCAGACTATGTACATTTACCACACAGTTTCTTGGAAAAAGTGTCAAAAAGAATAGTCAATGAAGTTCAGGGAATAAATAGGGTTCTTTATGACATCACATCAAAGCCACCTGCTACTATAGAAATGGAGTAGTTATGTATAGAATTTTTTGCAAGTGTTTTATTCTTCTACTTGTTTCAGTTTTGATAGTCTCATGCAAGTTATCTCTTTATCGAGATAATGTACGTGATACAAAATTAGATCTTTCAAAGCTTGAAGATAAAAATGGTCGTTATGGTGTAGCAATTTTGAGATCAATGTTTCTCTATAAAAAAGATTCTTCACAAACAGATTGCGAAACCAAATTTTCTAATTTAGATTCTAAAAACCAACTAGAAGTATACGTTCGGCATGCTTCTCTTAATTCATTTTCTAATACACCTTATGGTTATACCATTAATAGTAAACATCAATATATATATGACGATGATTTAGATGGTTTAGCTGTTAAAAATCAAAATATTAAGAAAATAAAACATTCTGGTGGATATATTGATCTTCTTCCTGATTATTTTTATGGAGTTACCATACTACCTGAAGGTAGATATTTTATCGAAACAATGTCTTCTATAATGCCAGAAAATACAAAATATTATTTGGAAAAAAAATATTATAAAGGAGAAGTAACATATTATTTCGACATTAAATTTGGAGAAGTTACTTATATAGGTGATTATTATAGAATGAATCCTAGTTATTCTATGAATGAAAAATTACAAGGAGCATTTGTTGCAAAAAATAAGTTATGTGATAGAAGGGAAGAAGCTAAAAACTTTTTTTATAAACATTATCCTGATATTAATCTAAAATTTACAGTGAATTTGATAAAATGTTGCAAACCTATTCCCTCATATTCAAAAACAATACTTCATACTTTAATGGGAATATAAACAACTCATATCGCTTTAAAAGCGCTAGTTACTCAGGAGTTTTTTGCAAGTGTTTTTAAGCATTTCATTTATATATTGTATTTTGGCAACAAATCTTAAATTTTAACGTAATCTTAATACTTTATGCATATCTCTCCTGTATAGTCAATTCATGAATTTAAAGGGGGATAGCTCTTTAGGTGACTTTAATTTAATCAAAGGTAACTATTATGAAGTGTTATTTAACCGGTATAAATATTTTAATAAACAGTATTATTAAGATATATGATTATATTAACGTCAGTTATGGATAAGAATTACTAGAAAGCTAGTAATTCCGGTCTACAGAATGTTTAATTAGGAATAAAAAACATTTTTGTAGATTAACATGTTGGTAGAGCTATTTTGTGTAATTGATGATTTCTGTATAATTTTCCTTCCTCAATGGAACGCTAAAATGCTGAAGAATGGGCAAAAGAAAAGAATTAAAGTAGGTAAAATGACTGTAAGTGAGATTATGACTATCATCGTTGCGTTCCACCAAAGCGATTATAGAACTTTTAAATGGTTCTACCTTTGTCACATCAAAGCCCATTACAGCCATTATTTCCCAAATCTATTATCGTACCCCAGATTTGTAGCTGTTATGAAATCTGCATTACTCCCTTTATGTGCCTTTGTTCACAGCCTATCAGGCGAAAAAACTGGTATATATTTTGTAGATTCAACTTTACTCAAGGCCTGCCATATTAAAAGAGAAAAGCAGAATAAGGTCTTCGCTGGAATAGCTAAAAAGTCCAAATCGACCATGGGTTGGTTCTTTGGATTTAAACTTCATATAGTAATCAATGACAAAGGAGAGATTATGGCGTTTAAGATAACAAAAGGAAATGTGGATGACAGAGATCCTGTTCCAGCCATGACACAAGGATTAGTTGGTAAATTGATAGGTGACAAAGGCTATATTTCTAACAACTTATTTCTAGAGCTGTTGGACGATGGATTGCAGCTTATCACTAAAATTAAGAAAGGCATGAAGAACAAGCTTATGCCCTTGATTGACAAGATTTTGCTGAGAAAAAGGGCTGTAATAGAGTCTGTAAATGATCAACTGAAAAATATATCTCAGATTGAACACACGAGGCATAGAAGCGTTTGGAATTTTGCATGCAATATAATTGCAGGACTATGCGCTTATTCGTTACAGCCAAAAAAGCCTTCGATAAGACGTGATGCCAACAATATGGTGCATTGTGCATAAGGCTTATCCGTAACTGACGTTATTTAAATATTATTAAAATGGAATCTCATCATCGATGTCTATTTTTAGACCATCTTCTGATTGCTTCTTTTGATCAGTTTTCAATAGATCGTTTCTTATATCATGTGATCCAGGGAAGCCTTGTGAGTCTTTTTTAGAGTCCAATAGTATTAAGGTGCTACCGTATGTGGTTAAAACTATCTCTGTAGTATATTTCTTTACTCCAGCTTCGTCTTGATACTCCCTTGTTTGCATCTTACCCTCTATATAGAGCTTGCTTCCCTTATTTACATATTCTTTTACAACCTTTACAAGGCCGGGTGAAAAAACCACAACTCTATGCCACTCAGTCTTTTCTTTTTGTTCACCAGTACTCTTATCTTTCCACCTTTCGCTTGTTGCAAGTGAAAAAGTTGCAAGCTCCTCTCCACTGACTTGAGCTACTCTTATTTCTGGCTGGTTACCTACATTACCAACAACCGTTGCTTTATTTACACTTCCTGCCATAATTAGCTACCAATCTTTGTTATGTTTATTGCAGAAGTTTTTCCTTGTTTTTCTTCAATATCAAATTCAATCCTTTGATTATCATCTAAAGTATCATAATTCTCTGCTTCTAATGCTGATCTGTGTATGAATACATCTTTTACTGCATTATCTGGAGTTACAAATCCATATCCTTTTGCTGGACTGAACCATTTTACTGTTCCTGCTGTTTTCATTGCACCTTATTTTTAATAACGATTTTTTTATTAGTTTTTTAAATTATCTATCTCCTTAAGAGTTAATTCTGTGATTTGAGATACATTTGCTGCATCCATTCCTTGCATTAACATCTTTTTAGCTATTTCTAGCTTACCTTCTAGCTTACCTTCTAGCTTACCTTCTAGCTTACCTTCTAGCTTACTTTCGGTTTTTAGCTGATGAATGTTTTTCATAGCTTCTTTTTTTCCTTCTGCTCTTAATTGATTTGCATAAGTCATAATTTTTTCAGCCTTATCTTTATTTAATATCTCTTGAAGACTTTCGAACACTGACTTTACATCGTTAGCGTTAGAAGCTTCTAATATGTATGTTATCATATCTTCTAAGTATTGAAAATCTTCTTCACTAATCTTTTTTATATTTTCTCTGTGAGTAGATATCCATGATATTATGTTTTTATCGTATATATGCTTCATGAGCCATATCATCATCTTGTAATAGTATTCTTTCGATGAGGAATCTCCCATCCCTTCCAATAGAGTGTCTGCTATCTTGCCTGTCTCTACAACCTTGACTGGCTCTGTGAAGAATTTCTGTGCGAGATCTGCGTCTTCGAATAATTCATAAAATAACCTAGGGGCGTTATATTTAGCTTTGCCAGAATAATAAATTAGTGGATATATCACTGGAAACTTATCTTTCGGATATTTTCTTAAATGCTCATCGCAAAGACGCAACATATACTTTTGAATTCTAAACGTCATTAATTTATCAGGTGAGCTCTGATGCTCTAACAAGACGCAGATATAGCCTTTTTTATCATTTCGGAATTTTATACTATAAAGAAAATCTGTTATTCCCTCTCCTAAGATATTACTTAGGAATCCGGTATTCTCTTTTTTAAGGCTTTTTAAATCAACTAATTTAAGAACCTCTTCTGGCAGCTGATTTTGGAAAAAGTCAACAGCCACCTTAGTTCTCGACATTGCTTTTTTTACAAACGCATCATGTGGCCTTATATTGCTTTTACTCATGGAAGCTTTTCATGTTTTTAAATCTAACTTTGGTCTGTCGGAATTTATATTAGGCTCAAGCTTGTTGTTTTGATTGAGATTTATTGCTATTTCTTTGATTGCTATTTGCTGAATCGTACTTCTTACTTCCTCTATTTTCTGAGCTGCGATTTTCTTTTGTTTCTTTTCAGCTATTTTTAGTTTTCTCAATTCTAAATTCTCTTTGAGAAGTTTAACCTGATTATCAGTTACGATACCAGCTTCTTCACCAGCTATATCGTAACGCTTTGCTTCTTCTATATGTAATTCTTTGTAATCCTTGCTGGCGCAGTATGTATGTAGAAACTTTCTTATTCTTGTATTATTGCTAACTACTTTTTCGCAGTTTACAATATCTTGGAAGATACCTACTTTTAATAACAATACCGCACCTTTAATAAATAGCTTTGGAAATGCTGCGGATAACTCTTCAAATATCTTGTTGTAGTCATCAATAGGCATGACACGACAATTATCCTTGCGTTGTTTATGCTCCTTTTCTTGACCAGAAGTATTTTTTTGATTACCCATATTTCCTAGGATTTTATTCTTAATTGTTTATTTCTTATTAATAGTATTTTTAAATTCACTGCCAACTGAAAACCTTACACCTCTTTGGGCAGGTACATTTGCCATCACTCCCTTTGGGGTTTTTACTCTTTTTTCAGGATTATTCTTTGCTTTAAATGTTCCGAAGCCTACAAATCTCAATTCATCGTTATCTTTTAACGATTCTGAAATGCATTTTATCAATATATCTAAATTCTTATTTGCTTCTGTTTTTGTTGTACCAATCTCTTTGGATAACTTTTCTATAAATTCACCTTTGTTCATAACGATATTTTTGTTTTTACTCTTTGTTATTATGTGATACTAACACATATTTATGAGATGTTCTTCTTTTTTTTATTACATCCACCCTTTTTGCTGCATCTCCGTATGAATCGCATGATTGTATAATGCAATTCCCAAGTTTATTATTTTTCCCTCCGTATGCTTTGGTTATGCTCCACTCATGGAATAAATCTTGTTGAAGTATTAGTATGTAATATCTATCTTCTGATTCAAAATTATAACGCCTCCATAAGGAAACGGCTCTTTTTAAAATCCCCAATAATTCTAAATGTTAATGAGGAAAATAAAGAAGAGACCGTAGATGAAGTTTTTAACCATGGAGATTTTAAAAAGAACCGTTTCCTAAATGAGATTCTAATTTAGGCAATGTATTAGTCATTTGACTCCAATAGAATGGACTTTTCTTTTGAGTAGAACGTACGCTTTCTTTATTGTTTCTTTTTCTTTTTTTAATTGAAGTAAAATTCTTTGATCGTAATTTCTTAACTTTATAAGTTCTGTAATATTTTTATCTAATTCCTGATATGATCCCAATAATGTTTTCAATTTCTTTCTTGATTCTTCTATATTATCTGAGGTCACTTTTATTTTCTTATCTTCTTTTTCTTTTACAAAATGCACTGCATTATTTCCAAATCTTTCATTCAACTTTGTTATAATACAATCTATTTCGGGATTAAAAAGATCGTATTGAGAAGAATTCTTTTTTATATATCTCTTTATCATTAATTTAAATATCAATTATTTATTTAGCAAAACAATTCAACGGCTTATTTATCTAAATCAAAAAGAATTCTTTCTCTTTTTATGTAAAAGATTTATCAAATGATTCATTTAATTTATCAACTATTTTCTCTTGTTTTTTTTATTTAAAAAGGACCCCCTATTATTAGATTCTTTTTTAATTCCAACCCCTTTTCTTTTTTTCCTTCTTTATTTTTTTCTTCTAATATTTCTTTGCTATTTCTTTTTGTTTCTTTTGGAATGTTATAATTTTATTTAGTATATTAGCTTTATATCAAACGAGAATTATCCTGCTCGATAGACGACAACTATAATTTACTCATTATAGACAACATCATTAACACTTCATTGATTCTAAGGTAAACGTCTAATATATGCAAATGCATAATAAGATAATCCAACCATTTTGGATGCATAAGTCTTAATCCCCGTAGCCTAATACCTTAGTATTCTATCAGTGGTATAAAGGGCGTTCCGAAGCCATTTCATTGTAAAAATACTCTTTAAGGATAGATATTGATTC
>JBKEHD010000001.1:0-66752 GCA_046710445.1 Candidatus Midichloriaceae bacterium | reverse complement strand
AACTAACTTTTGGAAAAATATGCGAAATAATAGCAATGCAAAAATAAATTGGAAATTTGATTCACCAAATGCAAGGGTAAAGCTGAAAAAACTATACCCCGTATTTCAATGAGTTTGGAGCACTAGAATAGCAAAAGAAATGACCTTTCTCTTGCTATGTCTTTTGACCTAATGACTTATTGACATGATAAACATTCATCATATTCACTTTCTTGAGATTTAGCAGGCTTAGGAACCAATTTCAAATCTAACTGATGTATTTCTTTTTCTTCCAATAATGAAACTTTATCTGCTCTTTGTAATGATTTGGATCTGCAATAGTAGAGACTCTTCACTCCCCTTTTCCACGCTAAATAATGCAAGCTATTTAATTCTTTTTTATCAATGTCTGCAGAAACAAAAAGATTAAGAGATTGAGATTGGCAAATATACGGGGTTCTATCAGCAGCATGCTCAATTAACCATTTTTGATTTATTTCAATAGAAGTCTTAAATACGTCTTTTTCATGGTTGCTTAAAAAATCTAAATGCATCACAGACCCTTCGTGATTCATTATAGATGACCATATTTCATTTGTATCCTTATCTTTGCTTTGCAATAAAGTTTTTAAATTCTTATTCTTTATATTAAAAGAACCAGTCAAACTCTTTTGAGTAAAACAATTTGCATTATACGGCTCAATTCCCGGAGATGATGAACCTGCAATGACTGAAATAGATGCTGTTGGTGCAACGGCCATTTTATTTGTAAATCTTTCCATCAATCCTGCATCAATAGAATCTGGGCAAGCACCTTTTTTTGTTGCAATAACTTTCGAAGCTTCATTTGCCTTCGAATGTATATGTTTAAAAATAGATAAATTCCATGATTTTGCCATAGCAGATTCTATTGGAACCATTTTTGATTGTAAGAATGAATGAAAGCCCATAACACCCAAGCCTACACTACGCTCTCTATAAGCAGAGTATTTCGCTTTACTCATTGAGTCTGGAGCGTTATCTATAAAATCTTGCAATACATTATCTAAGAAATTCATTATATCAAGAATAAATCCTTTATTATTTTTCCATTCTTCATATTTTTCTAAATTCAATGAAGACAGGCAACAAACAGCTGTTCTTTGCTTGTTTTTATGATCCAATCCTGTAGCAAGAGTAATTTCACTACATAAATTTGAAGTTTTCACTTCTAAATTTAATCTTTTATAAATTTCTGGGAGATTTCTTTTTACATTATCCGAATAAAGGATGTATGGTTCACCAGTTTCTATTCGTGCAACCAAAATTCTTATCCAAATGTCCCTTGCTTTTACTATAGAGACAATGGAGTTGTCTTGCGGACTTACCAAATTCCATGGCAAATCCTTTTCTACAGCATGCATAAATTCATCAGGTATAATAACTGCATGATGTAAATTTAAAGTTTTACGATTTGGATCACCACCAGTAGGCCTTCTTATTTCAACAAACTCTTCAATTTCTGGATGAGATACAGGTAAATAAACAGCTGCACTACCCCTTCGCAAACTTCCTTGAGATATAGCCAAAGTCAATCTGTCCTGCACTGCTAAAAATGGAATAATACCAGAAGTTCTTCCGCTCTTTGATACCTTCTCTCCTATAGAACGAATTTTACCATAATAAGTACCTATACCACCTCCTTTTGAGGCCAACCATACATTTTCATTCCATATATCCACTATATCTTCTAAACTATCCTCTACCTCATTTAAAAAACATGATATTGGTAAGCCTCTCTTAGCTCCACCATTGCTTAATATAGGGGTAGCAGGCATAAACCAAAATTTACTCATATAATCATACAACCTTTGCGCATGATCATCATCATCTGCGTAACGAGAAGCAACTCTTACAAAAAGTTCCTGATAACTCTCATCTTGTAACAAATATCTATCAGTGAGCATTGATTTTCCAGCTTCAGAAAAAAAATCATCCCTACTATTGTCAATTTTTATATTTCTTTTTTTCATTTTATATCTTTTATTTCAATTAATACGCACATCTATTTTCACTTTATTAGTAACTTGAAAAACAAATATACATATAAACGGTAACAGTGTTATATAGTGTTAATCACATACTTTACCTTTCAAAGACACTATATATTGACAACTGAAAAATGTCTAGAGATTAAAATTTTATTTTTTCCCTAATTTTATCTAACAAACCATCAACACCATGTTGTGATATTACAGATGTAAAATCAGATCTTTGACCAAAAACCAAGCTTATCCCCTCTGGTATAATGTCTAAAATTTTGAACACACCATCCTTTTCTTTAATTCTATAAGAAATCATAATATTTTTACCACTATGATCACCAGAAACAATAGTGGTACTGATAATATATTGAGAATTCCCTATGCTTTTTACAGAATTAATTTTTAAACTTTCTCCATTATAATCAGTAAATTTTGGAGCATACATTTGTATAAGAAAATTTTTGTATAATTCCTTATATTCTAAAATTTCGCTTTTATTTAATTGCTTGTAATATTTTCCAATCGCAAATTTTCCCATCCAATTGATATCCACAACTTTACAAAAAATTCTATTTAGCTGATTTAATTTTTGATCATTATCTATATCTGTTGATCTCATTACACTTGATATCTCATGAGCGGTATTTTTTACAAAATCTACAACCAACACCTCTTTTTCATTTGATAAAACTGGGCTGATAAATAAAAATAAAAGCAAAAATACTAAATAAAATTTTCTAAACATAAACGTATACATTATCTTGTTTTTACTGAACTTCTTTGAAAATAAAAATCTCTTAAAGCAACATATTCATCTAATGATATATCAGATAAAGTTTTATCTAAATCAAGGTATTTTTCCCTTAAAGCTATAGAGTTAATGATAGCATAATATTTTCTAAAACTTGATTTATTTTTATAATTCATACTATTAACTGGCAATATAGATACCTCCAAAACATCCCCTACAGTATCTCTGAATGTAGAGGGACCCAATATAGGCATAATAATGTAAGGTCCATTCTTCATACCATAATCACGCAACACAGAATTTAGTGATAAAGGATGCTTTTTAAGACCCATCTCTTCAGCTACATCAAATAAACCCAATATACCGAAGGTACTATTAATAAAAACACGGAAAAATGAATCAAACATCGTCTTCGATTCCAATTTTAATCCACCCAAAATTATATTTACAGGCTCTTTTGTATTGCTTGAAAAAGAATTGATATTTTTTTTAATACCTGATGGCACCACATAATGATATATTTCAGCTGGTGGTTTAACGACATATTTATCAAATACTTTATTAAACCTAAACACTGATCTATTAAATTTTTCGTACGGATCATAAATTTTATTGCTGCCAAAATCTTGAGCATCTTCAAAATTATCTTCATCAATATAACCATATATATCATATGCATTACAACCATGTTTTAAAATAAAACTAAACACAGATATAATAGTTACAAAAACTATACACCTCATCATAAAAGACCAATATTAAAATTATCAAAAATAATAATTAATAGAAAATTTGTATCACCCTCTATTTATAATCATAACTTTAATACTAAAGTTATTTGCTCGTGATTTTTCATGAACAAACTATGTTCATTGAATATATTCCAACCGTATTTTGAAACAAGATCACGCACAAAACCTTTTTCATAAATAAACTCTTCGTATTTTCTATTAAATGCAAATTTCTTTATATCCTTATTTGCATTAAAGTTAATTATCAAAATACCGTCACTGGAGATATATTGTTTTATTTTCTCGAAAAAATATTCCATATCACTAGAATATCTTAATAAATTTTCTGCAAGTATTATATCAAAATTTGAATCCTTTTTAGAATCTTCATTTAAAAATTCTGATACGTTTTGATTATATACACTATTATAAACCTTAATTTTATCTAAATGAAGATCATTAGAATGCTCATACATTTTTTCATTTTTTTCTATGCCTAAAACAAATTTTAAAAATTTTGTTTTTCTTAATAACTTCGGTATCAAACCAACACCACAATTAAAATGCAACATATCAAAATCAAAAGCTTTCTTGCTATTTTTCAGCGCATTTTCTATTTCATCATATACGATATTTCGACCTTTTTTATTCTCAGATTCTTTTGCATCTGAAAGATATAAGTTAAATCTTTGGCTCAATTTATGATTTATAATTCCAGGTGGTAAATGCACTATATCTTTCAAATCATTGGTTGCTAATTTAATACAATACATAACTTCTTCATAACAATCCTTTTCACCACTATTCAGATATTTTTCTAAATATTTCAACCCCTTATCATACTTACCCTTTTCTACATAACATCTTCCAATTAGATAATCCAAGTCCTTGTATATAGGGCTATAGTAATTAAGTAATTTAAATCTTAATAAAGCATCATACACATTTCCTTTTTCAAAATGATATAAACCTAACTCGTAATTTGTTTTAGATAGTTTTTTTAATTTCCCCCTAGCTTCAACAAAAAAAACTTTCCACTCATTTATCACCAATTTTACATTGTCTATAGAAAAAATACTAAAATCAAAAGATATAAATGAAGAAAATAAATTTTTTAATTTTTTTTTAAGAAACATATATCTACTTCTTTACTTTATCAAATATACCAACAGCTTGAGCAACCATTGAACTAACATTACCAATCTCAGAAGGTATTATGATAGTATTACTATCTTTTGCTAACTTCTTAAATGCATCTATATACTGCTGTGCAATCTTCATAGATACAGCATCTTTACCACCATTCTTCAATATCGCTTCTGCAACACTTTCTATACCCAATGCTGTAGCACTTGCAACTAATTTTATTGCTTCTGATTCACCCTTTGCTTTATTGATTTTATCAGTCATACCAGCCTCTGAATTCAAAACAACCTCTCTCTTTCTACCTTCGGCAATATTAATCATAGATTGCATCTTTCCTTCAGACTCTAAAATATCAGCTCTTTTTTGCCTTTCAGAAGAAACTTGAGTTTCCATCGCCTTTACAATTGTAGAGGGTGGATTGATATCACGAATCTCGTATCTCATACACTGAATACCCCAACTACTAGCAGCTTCATTGATAGCAGAAACAATCTGAATATTTAACTGCTCCCTTTCTTCAAAAGTCTTATCCATAACCATTTTACCTATTGCAGACCTCATAGATGTTTGTGCAAGTTGTGTAACGGCATAATAAGGATTCTCTACTCCATAAGAAGCATCCATTGGATTTATAATTTTAATATAAATTATACCATCAAGGGCAAGTGTAACGTTATCTTTTGTTATTGCAGATTGCTGCATAACATCAACAGCACGTTCTTTTAAACTGTGTTTATAAGCAACTTTATCTAAAAATGGTAATATAATATTTAACCCTGGTTCTAAAGTCTTATTGTATTTCCCTAAACGCTCTAATATCCAAGCTTGTTGTTGTGGAACTATTTTTACTGATAACCAAACAGCAAAACCAAAAGCTATTAGAAAAAATGGATACGCAGAATCAAAACTTAACAAATTGTCCATGGATACTAAAAATAATATATTTCACTATCTATCCATTATAAGAATATTATTCTTTACATCAAGAATTTTTAAAACTTCTTCTTTGTTAACATATTCAGATTTGCTTTTTTTAGATAATTTTGCTCTAAAAAGAGAACCAGACCATCTTACCTCTCCTATATGCTCCTTATCTATTCTTTCACTAACTACAATAGCTTCGCGTCCTATCATGCTATCATAGTTTTTGTATTTACTTATATAACTCAGATATTTCGCAGGCTTCCATAATATAATGGACCAAATACATAAAGCTCCAAAAAATGCTCCAACTTGTTCAATAAAGCTAGGTAATTGTATTAAATCAAACCTTAAAATTACTGCAACAGTAAAAGAAGCAAGTCCTGCAAAAAAAAGCATAATTGTTCCACCAAGAAACATCTCGATAACCATTAACAAGGTTCCCAATATAAACCATACTTCAATTAAATTATTTAAAAAATATTCCATCAAATCCTCTACATATACTTATTACTCTATGATACATGAAATTTTATAAATTTCATCTATTGTTAGCTGTTCTGGCCTCTTATTTATTGATATACCTATATCCTTTAGTTTTATTTCCGGGTCTTCCATCACTTTTTTCAAAATAGTACCTATCTTTTTTCTCCTGAAATTAAATATAATCTTACACGCCTTTTCTAATCTATTGATTTCAAATAATGATTTCTTAGGGTGTTTTGGCTTTAACTTAATAACTGAAGAACATATTCTTGGTTCTGGAAAAAAATTATCAGATTCAACATCAAACAATATTTCGCAATCACAAATAAATTGAGAAATAATACTTAACCTTGAATAATCTGAAGAATTATTTTCAGCAACTACTCTATCAGCCACCTCTTTTTGAAGCATAATAACAATTTCATCAATATGCTGTATTTTCTTAAACCATTTTATCATCAATTTTGTTGAGATATTATAAGGAAGATTTGCTACAATTTTAAAATTCCCTTTAAATATTTCTTCTTCATTTAAATAAAGTGCATCAGCGTTTACTAGATTAAATCTTGGATCTTCAATAGATTCATTCAACATTGTAAGCATTTTTTTATCTATCTCCACAGAAACAAGAGAGGAAAGCTTTGTTTTTAATAATCTTTTGGTCAGTTTTCCAGCCCCCGGTCCAATTTCAAGAATATTATTACCATCTATATCCCCTAAAGATTTAACAATATTATCAACAATATCCTGGTTCACTAAAAAATTCTGACCCAATTTTTTTGATAAAAAAATATTATTCCTTCTAAGCTCTAATTTTAGATCTTTTAACTCTGACATTTTATGAACGATTTACAAATCATCAATTTTTGTTTAAATATACCTTATGATATTTTACCGAAAAATATAACTTTTATTATTATTTAATGCATTATATTAAAATTTTATTCATATATTCACTTATTTTTTCTTATTCAGCTATGAATATATGTGCAAAAAATAATATCATCGATAGTAATAATAATAAATTAGAAATAGAGGCTGATGAATTAAATTATGATAAAAAAAATGATACAATCAAAGCAAGTGGGAATGTTTTTCTAAAACAAGGTGATCTCAAACTTGTTTCAGAGAGTATAATTTACGACAATAAAAACGGTTATCTATATGCAAATGGAAATATCTCATTCACAACTGATACCAAAAATATATTTTTTGGGAAATATGCTTTTTTCGATAGAAACAAAGATGAAGGAATTATATTAAATTTCACAGCTCGTATTAATAAAAAAGGGTTACTTTCTTCAAATGCAGCTGAACTCATAGATAAAAAAACATTCTTAGTACATGACATTGTGTTTTCCACATGTAAAATATGCAAAGATAACTTAATCCCCCACATCCCATTATGGCAAATAAAAAGCAAGACAGCCAAAATAAAACAAAAAGAAGATAAGGTAGAATTTAAAGATGCAACAATTGAATTTTTTGGCAAACCAATCTTTTATACACCATATCTCGCAATACCTACCCCAAAAGCAAAAAGAAAAAGTGGTTTTTTAGCTCCTAAATTTAAAAATTCTAACGTATTGGGATTTCAATTATCATTACCATATTATTTCAATATATCACCAAATATGGATTTAATATACACGCCTGAATTTATAAGCAAAAAAGGGGTTTTGAACAGCTTTGAATTTCGACATTTAGCTAGATATGGATCATATAATATCAATGGAAATCTTTTATATAAGGATAAAATAAAAGATGACAAAATGATAGAATCAAAAAAAATAAGATATTATCTTAACTCGCATGGAAATTTTAAATTTTCAAAAAATTATTTCTTCGACTATAAATTTAAACGCTTATTTGATACAAATAGAAATTTTTTAAAAGAATATGACATAAATAAAGATGATATGCTGATTAGCAAAACCACATTCAGAAACGAACAAAAAAATCAATTAATCACCATTGATGGTCTCTTTTTTCAAGATTTAAGAAAAAAAACTTATGAAAAAGGTGCTACACCCCATGTATTTCCTCGTATACGAACTTATAATGCAATAGATATTGATAATTCAATTGTATCAAAATTTGTTATTAGATCAGAGTTAATTAATTTGCGAAGAAAAGAAGGTGGAAATTATAGAAGAGGTGTTTTTCAAACAGATCTCATAAAATTTTTAAATTTTGATTCAGGGCAAATTGTAGAAATCGCTCCATCATTAACTTATAACCATTATAAAACTAACAACATACATAACAAAGAGAGCAATCATGTTACAGGTAATTTACTTGTTGGATGGAGATGGCCATTCATAAAGCATTTCAAACTGCAAAATATAATATTAGAACCTATAATCAATTTAAATTTGAATTATACAAAATATAAAAATTTTTCCAATGATGATTTAAACGAAAATGCTATAAGCATGCCTAATATTCTTTCTTCAAATTCTCTCATAAAGAATGATAAAATTAATGAAGGAACAAAAATGATTCTTGGAATCAAAGCAAATTACAATTCAAATGAAAAAATATTTGGTGCAATTTTAGCTCATAGCTATCAATTACGTGATGCCATCAAAAACAATAATATTTCATATACTTGGAATGACAATGAACCAAGTAAAAAAAGAAAAATAATAGGTAAATTATATGGACAAATGGATGCAAATACCGCTTTTGTAAATAACTTTAGCTTAGATCCTAACGGATTAAATTTAATAAAAAATGAAATTGAGACACAAATTAATTTTAAAAAGTTTGAAATTAATTTAAATCATGTCTTTATCAACAAAAGATTTATAAACAATAAATTCAATGATTATAATCAAGAAATAAGTGCAACACTAAAATATAATTTTAAAGACAATTGGTGGATAAAAACAAAGGGCAAAAGGAAAATAGGTTCTTTGTTAACAAATAATAATGATAATCAAAAAAGATGGGTGAATCATGAAATAAGCCTGCTATATAAAGAAGATTGTATAAATATAAATTTTGGTGTAAAAAAAGAATATAATAGGCCTTTAGGTTTAAAAAATGCTGTTATAACTTTTTTAAAGATAGAGCCTGTTTTTTGATTTTATATAATATACATTTTTATGCCCTTAAAATTTAAGATTATTTTTTTATTTGTTTTTAGCTTTATATACAACATAGATTACTCTTATTCAGATAATATAGTTGCTTATGTAAATGGTGAAATTATTACATCATATGAGATGAATGATAGAATAACTTTGGTAGAATTAGCAAATAAATCTAAATTATCAAAGGATGCTAAATCTGAGGTTCTTAAAGAGCTAATTGATGAAAAATTACTTGCTCAAATAGCCAATAAAAATCAAATGGTTATATCTAAAAAAAAGATAGATGAGGCAATGAAAAACATGGCTAAATCTAATGGATTTAATAATTTAAACGATTTTTTATTAAATTATAAAATAAAAAAAAGTACTTTATATAAAAAATTAGAAAGTCAAATATTGTTACAAGTATTCATTGAAAAATACATTCAACCAGAAATACATATATCTAAACAAGAAATAAAGGACAATACAAATGCTATATCACAAAATACAACAGCTAAATCTTATATAGATATAAATAATGATAAGGCGAAATTATACGAAATAGTTATGTATAAAAAATCATATACTCCAGAAAGTATGATGAGTAATATTAATGATATCTATAAAAATTTGTACAAAGGTGAATCATTTGAAGCTCTTGCACAACAATTTTCAGAAAGCCCTACCGCTTCTCAAAATGGATTTATAGCTGATATACGAATAAACCAATTATCACAAAATATCCTAGAAAAAATCAAAAACAATGACGTTAAAACTTTTAAAACAGGTATAGTCATATACCCACCTATTGAGACAGATGAATATTTAATGATTGTTAAGTTAGCAAATATATCTAAAAAAAGTGGCGCTAAAAAATCCCTCCCTGAAGAAGAGGTGAAAAATATCATTTTTAATAACAAAATTAATACCAATACCAAAATTTTTCTTGAGCGTTTAAGAAGCAATTCTTATATAAAAATTCATAAAATCACATAACTTTACTCCAATGTAATTATAAATACAGATTCGCTTGGAATGAGGTTTGTTCTAATTTATGAATTAGGATGCATATAAATTGGAGTAACATATAACACACAAAATTAATGAGCTACATAGATCTATCTGGACTCATTTCTCTAATATGACTCTTAGTCTTATCTCTTAATTTTACTACTAAATCACCCGTTAATTTTGATTCATTTAATTGCACACCACTACTCATCCAACCAGCTTTAGTCCAAGATGTTGCCTCATCATAAATAATTTTAGACAACCCACTAGAACTTTTAGGGCCTTGACCCACTCTTCCCACAATATCATCAACATTAATATTTTGAATATCACCTAAATCGGGTAATACTCTATTTTTTATGAAATTAATTATTTTATCTCTATCTTTTCCCCGTGCAGCAGACATATCCTCTCCAAACAATTCCACCGCTATCTTTCCTCCTATCTCTTCAGCAATTCTATTTCTATCCTCTTGCTCTTTATTTACTCCTTTAACACCCCTAAAATCCTTTAAATCCTCAGCTTCTAAGCCATTCAAAGCATCTGCTGCAAATTGGATGCCACCAGATACTTTTCCTGCAGCTGTATAGCTAGCTTTTTTGTAATATCTATCTTTAAGATTACCTACTAATTGTTCGCTATTTTTTAATTTCGCCTCCCCTTTATCTACATCAAGCAATTCTTCACAAAGCTTCCCTTTCTCTTCTTTAGATAATTGATCAAATGTTTTTGATAAATGATCTCTAATAATTAAAAGATCTTGACCACGACTTTTACCTTCTCCAAATAATTCTTTACCAATTGCATCTGCTAGTAAATTTTTCAAACATTCATCTCTTAGCAATTCACCTAAATTCACTTCTGGATTTCCACTTTTTTCTTGAAGTAGCGCATATAAAAGAATACCTGATTTATCTTTTACATCAGAAAAATTCTTCATACCCTTAGTATCTATGTTAAAATTACCTAGATTTTGGTAATTTTCTTCCAACATACCATACACATATTCTTGCATCTTCGGATCTAAAGTAGCAAAATCTTTTTTTAATTTTTTCTTGAATTCATCAACATAAGATGAATAAGGTCTGTCTTCTGCAATCGTTAATTCCCCATCTTTATCAAGTTTAGCTATAATATTTTTAGCTAATTTATTTACAATAATATCTTTTCTTTTTTCCTGTTGTTCCCTAAGGATTTCCCCCATATCTCCTCTATCGTGTTTTAATTGAGAAGTTCCCATGGCTTCTTGAAGCAATCCCCCATCTATTTGTGCACCCGTTATGTCAGCCCCAGCTAATTGTACTCCCCTCATGCTACTTACCTGAGAAAAATCTGCCACTGATAAATCCATGTCTCTAAGATCCAATTCGCTTAGGTCACCAACAATCTTAGCTCCTTTTAAATTAAATTTATCTTTTAATTCAGGATTTTTGTGAATTGCATTCGCTATAGATTGCAAAGTATATGCATCAATTGTTGAACCTTCAAAATTTATTTGATCAGAGAAATGTTTATCTACCCCTGCATGCGGAAATTTTATTCCTTCAAAATTCACTTTTTTCAAATTACAATTTTTAAAACTAATGCCGCTTGGATCAAAAATTCCACGATTTGTATCTTTAGATCCAGAAAATGAGCATTCACTAAAATCAACATTAAATAAATTAACATTTTCAAAAGTTACTCCATCAGAAAAATCCGCTCCTTTAAATAAAGTATTTTCTATTTCACTATTTACAAATTGTGCAACTTGAAATTTACTTTGTGTAAAATTAAATCCATCTACAACTAAATCCTGGAATTTCACCTGCTCTAAATTTGCTCCGGATAATTCTTTTCTTTCAACAACACCCTCTAAAAGCTCACTTAAATTTATCCTTACTCCTTGATGTCCATCAACTCTTTCTTGAACCTGCTGATTTATATCTCCGGATAACTTAGGCGATGATCTGTATTGCAAGATTGGCAATTCCTTTATTACCCATAACAAAGTCGGAATTCTATATGCATATGTAGCAAATTGTTTCCATCCTCCTTCAGAAAAAGCCCCTAAAATAGCTTGTACTCCATCCTTGCTATTTATCATTCCAGAATTTATGACTCCAGTTACAAAATCATCTATCTTCACTTGCCCCAAATAATCCAACTTCATTTTCCTAAGTGTCGGGATTTTTTCAGTCAATAATTTTACAAAAGCACCTACTTGCTCTTTGTTTTCAGTTAGAAACGTTTGGACTTTTTCATTACCTAAAAATGTTTTAGCTAAATCCAACACGCCTATTTCTCCTTTATTATATTTCTCTACAGCAACTTTTAATTCTGGAGTTTCGTTCAATAATTTACTCAATTTTACAATTAAATCTTTATTCTCCTTTCCAAAAGCTTTTTCTAAAATATTGGAGATTTTTGGATCATCTATCACATTATATATAGAGCTAATTAACAATACTGGGCTTGGTTTTTTTATCCCCTCCATAAATTGATCCAAATTATCACTACCCAACAAATGTTCATGAGAAATTATTGCAGAAGCTAATTCTTGAATATCTAAATCTAGTTCCGACGTATATTCTTTTATATAATCATTTGCTACAGTAGATTTAGCAACAACCTTATTTATAATACCGCCCAAAGAATCTGAATTTCCCCTAAGATACCCTTTTAATCCCTCATTAGTTTTTGCCCATTCATTTAGTAACTTTGCAATATCTCCATATTTTTCTTTTTGAAATTTATCGTATATCTCTTCAAATTTCTTGGTGTCATGCAACAAATGTGGCATAACGCCTACAATAACCTTCACTTCCTCATCAGATAAACCGTATTGTTTTTGCAAATCTTTTGTTTGATCCAAGTTTTTAAAAATCGTAAAAATCAACTCTTCATATCGCTCTTTATTTGTCTCCAAATAATTTTTTAATCCTTCGTTAGTTTTCGCCCATTCATTTAGGTGCTTTATCATCTCTATATCTTCACCTTTATTTAAATGCTCATACAGAGTATTAAATTTTTTCGTATCATGTAATAAATGCGGAATCATTCCTGTTATTAGGTCCACTTGGCTTTTATCTAAACCATACCCCTCAACAAGATTTTTCATAGGCTCTATCTTTTCAAACAAAATAGACACAAGCTTTGCATACGCTCCTCCATTTTGTTCCATATATTTTTGCAAATCAGGCTTGTCAGTAATGAGTTGTAACGCCTTTGTAACTAATGATGAATAATTTCCCTTGTTCATCTCACGCAGGATTTCTGCTGCTTCCTCTGGCGTTTTTATTAATTCCGTTATAATTTCCAGCACTTCTTTAGAACAACCAAAATCGTCACATATATTTTTCAAAAAAGGATTGTTTTTTATTATACCGATAGCTACCTCTCCAGCTAATTGAGGATTTTGTTGAAAAGCTTGCTTAAGCTCTGGATCTCTACTAACGGTATCTATAAGCTTTTCTGCCCAATTGAACAACCATTCACTCCTAATTGCATGCACTATATCTGCAACTTTCTCAGGATCTTTGAGAAGGGCTGGTGAAATATCAAGAAGCTTATCATCAACACCAAAATCTCTCATCATATCATATTGAGTTCGTGCCTCTTCACTTCTAGCGATTTTTAAGAAATCTTCAGGTATTTCTTTTCCTAATTTTTCTTTTAAAACATATTTTGCCAATAATTCTTCATGAGTCAGCTCTTTTCCATTCTCTTTAAATTTTTCTAATGCTGATGGCTCAATGCCTTTAACCAAATTTGCTAAATCTACTAAATCAGAATTTTCTACTCCGCATGCAGCAAGTATAGCTTTAACTTTTCCAACATTTTTACTTTCCTTATAATACTCTATTAAATCCCCTCCACGTTCTCTCAAAACACCACGTAAATTTGCAGGGTTATCACCTGGTTGCTCTTGTGCAATTCTCATAATATTTTCTGTTAATCTCATATAATCTGGAGCTTGCATCAAATATATCTCACTTGCTTCATGGGCTAATTCTTCATCAGATTTGGTACTACCTTTCTGTTCTTTTTGAAACCTAATATAATCTTTTACATACCCGTTCATGTATGCAATTTCCTCTGTATCTAATTTATATTGCGCATATTCACGCAATATTCCATCCGCAGCTCTTTGTAAATCTTTAGAAATTGGATTCTCACCAAGCTGCCCATCTAATGTTTTTAGCTGCTCTGTCAATAATTTATTATATGCCTGCCCCAGCAACATCTTAGCCTGAGTATGACTTATATCTTTTGGCTCTTTACCTCCCAAAGCTTTAAGATCTACGTCTAGAATTCTTGCTATCTCCTCTTTTTTTAATCCTATCTTACTTAATTCCACTTATAATGATGAAAGAGGGGTTTTTTCATCTATCCTCTCTTTTGCAGCAGCTAATTCTCTCCAATTTTTTCTTTGATATAAAAGCTTCACATCATCTTTATTACGCAATTGTGTTTTTTCATACTCAACAAATTTTTCAACGAATTTTGGATCAAATGAATTGAGGCTAAATTTGAAATAGTTATTAACTAATTCCTCTCTCAACACCACCCTTGTTTCTTTATCCACTAATAAGTCTAATGTAGCATCTGCTGTCGCTCTAAGTGTCTTGGTATTTTTATCTTCACCTGTAAACACAAATTCATTAGCTAATCCCATAACTAAATCTTTATGCTGACCCACTTTTTCTAGAAGAGAAGTTTTTTCAACAAGAACCTTCTGCATTTCTGGCTCTCCAATATGTGTAAAAATCTCCCCTAAAAATCCTGGGGTTCTTATTCCATAATTCCATATACCCTTTGCAACTGTAACAGGATTTGTAATAGCTAATACTAAACCATTCCATATTTTTGATGCTGTAGAACCATTTGCAAGAGAGGCTATTCTCTCTTTATTATTTTCTAAAATTTCAAAAATTTTGTTGTCATTCAAAAAATGTTCAAGAGACTCAGCATATCCTTCATATTGCTCAAATTTCTTTTTTCTTTCTTGAAGCGCCCCATTTATGAAGCCCAATTCCACGTCCACATCTTCGTTTGGCATACTAATATATAATCACATTCACATCTATTTAATGCTACAATACCTAATTAATTATGTAAATAATTATATACCTGCAATAAATCTTAAGAATCTATATAACGTCTTATAGAATATACATTCTCCAATGTTTTAAATTTTGACATTAATTTATTTAGTTGATCTAAATTCACCACTTCAACTACAACAGAGCATTCAAAAAAATCTTCATATTCACTTGCAGTACTAATATTAAAAATATTTATACCCATCAAAAAAATCTGATTTGTAACAGCTCTAAAACTACCAGATTTATTTGAAATCAAAACTATTATCTTTACATTAAACAATAGCTCTTTTCTGTCTTTCCATGAAAAAGAGGAAATAAAATTTAAAGACCTATCTGCATTTTTGATCTCTAAACAATTCTTTCTATGTATTGTAATATTATTTTTTTCATCTATCAATTGCATACATTTATCCCCTCTGATAGGAAAACAGCATTTTGGTAAAATAACTTCTGAAGATATTTTTATTTGATATTCATTCTGATTTTTAATTTTGTATTTATATAATCTATGGAGCTTCTTTATAAGAATTTTAAAAAAATTACTATCTGTGAAATATGGATAAATATCTCTAATTAAATCTTTCACATAAAAATCTTCTCTTCCTATTGATACAAATAATTTATCAATATCCTCTATGTTATGAGTTTTATAAACCATAGGGAATTTAAGATTCAATTCTTCATATGAAATATGTAATCTATCCAGATATAAAAAGAATTTTGCCTTTCCCTCCTCCATCTTTTTATTTTTTTTGATCTCATTGAAATATTTTTTTAATTCACTTTTTGCCTTTCCAGTTTGTAATATAGCATTCCACGATTCTAAAGCTTTATAATCTTTTTCATAAATAATTTCAATTTGATCTCCATTTCTAATCCTATAATGCATTGGTACAATTTCTTTGTTTATATAGGCTGAAATAAACCTTAATCCTATGTTGGAATGAATATAAAATGCAAAATCTAATACAGTTGAATCTTTTGGAAGAACTATCAATTTACCCTTGGGAGTAAAACAAAATATTTGATGATATTCCATTTCTAATTTTGAATTTTGCAATACTTCTGATGGATTGGCAGTATTTTGTAATATTGCTAAAATTTCATTTATCCACTTAAAGTTTTTATCATCTTCAATAATATTTTGTTTATATTGCCAATGAGCTGCTATTCCGTATTCAGCAATTTCATGCATTTCTTCTGTTTTAATTTGCACTTCTATCTTTTTGTTTTTAGGCCCGATTACTATAGTATGTAAGGATTTATACCCATTTATTTTTGGGATACTTATATAATCTTTAAAATAACCTGGAACTATTTGAAATTTGTTATGCACTATTCCTAAAGCCTCATAACAAGCTTTTAAATTTTTTGTAACAATTCTAAAAGCAAAAATATCTGATAAATTCTCAAAAGATATTTTTTTATTTTTCAATTTCATCCATATAGAACATATCTTTTTTTCTCTACCACTTACTAAAATATCGCTCATACCACTTTGCTCAAGAGCCTCTCTTAAAATATCTTCAATTTCTTTAACCAAATAATCTCTGTTTTCCCCCAACTCCTCTAATTGCTTCTCTATATATCTTTTTTCCTTTCTATACAGCTCGGAAAAAGCTAATTCTTGCAAATCATTTTTAAAACTATGAATTCCAATACGCTCTGCAAGTGCCGCATGAATATCCATTGTTTCCATCGCTATTCTTTTTCGTTTATTCTGATTGGTAATATAATGAAGAGTCCTCATATTATGCAATCTATCTGCAAGTTTGATAATTAATACACGTATATCTTTCGAAACGGCACAAATAAGATTTCTATAATTTTCTAATGTCTTTTCTTCCTGAGTTAAAAAACACAATTTTTCTTCAATATATGTCAATTTTGTAGTGCCTTGAACCATATCAGCCACTTCTTTACCAAATTGCCCCAATATATCTTCGTAAGTTAATTCTGTATCTTCTATCGTATCATGCAAAAGAGCTGTAACAATAGTGTTGGTATCCATATGTAAATCCGCAAGAATTTTAGCAACCTCTACAGGATGAGTAATATATGGCTCTTTTGAAGCTCTAATTTGACCCTCGTGAAATTTTCTAGCTAGGTCAAAAGCTTCCCTAATATTATCTAAATTTAGATTTGAAGTATTTTTTAACTTTTCAAGTAATTCATCAAACAAATATTCTGTATTGTAGCCTTTTGTTTCTTGCAATAATTTTCCCATTTTGCTTTTCTTTATTTTTTATTTATTTCTGCTATTATCAACATTTCATTTTAGATGCATTTATTTTTAATAATCAAGTTTTTAAGTGGTATTATTTTATATGAGTAAAGATACAGAAGTATTTTATACAAAAAGAGCAACCGTTCCAGAGTTAGAAAAAATTTTATTTGAACCTACTCCAGTGCTAGATCACGGTTTTGTTAGAGTTGTTGATTATATGGGAGATGATTCTTCTATCGTACAAGCAGCTAGGGTATCTTATGGAAAAGGTACAAAAATGATAAATAAAGATAAGGGGTTGATAAATTATTTGATGAGGCATTATCATAATACTCCTTTTGAAATGTGTGAGATAAAATTGCATGTAAAATTGCCAATCTTTATAGCAAGACAGTGGATTAGACATAGAACCGCAAATGTAAACGAATATTCTGCAAGATACTCTATATTGGACAAAGAATTTTATTTACCAAGCGTAGAGAATATAGCAGTTCAATCAGAGATCAATAATCAGGGTCGTGGTAATAATTTAAGCCCAGAAGAAGCAAAACAAGTTTTAGATATATTACGAAATGATGCTGTCAGATGCTATGATAGTTATATGGATTTACTAAATTTAGACGAAGAAACTGGTGAAATAAAAGATCCCAATAAAAAAGGAATAGCCAGAGAATTAGCCAGAATGAATTTAAATCTGAACTATTATACACAATGGTATTGGAAAATAGATTTAAGTAATTTGCTACATTTTTTAAGATTAAGAGCAGATTCTCATTCTCAATATGAGATCCGTGCATACGCCGATACAATATTAAAAATTGTTCAAAAATGGGTCCCGCATGTATACGAAGCATTTATTAATTATAGAAAAGATTCAGTTAATGTTTCAAAAGCAGGTGTGAAAGTTATCCAAGATATACTAGATGGAAAAAATATATCTCAAGAAAATAGCGGCATGTCTAAGAGGGAATGGCGAGAGTTTTCCGATATATTTTTCAATAAGGAATAAATAATTAGGATTTATAATAGTAGAAAAATATAGAAATTTTGTATAATGCCAAATTTCTGTATAGCAAATAATTACTTGCTTTCTTCCTTATTTATTTCCTTCTTTTTCATTATATCGCGAATAACTCCAGGGGTAAATGTTGATAAATAATTTATTTTTAATTTCAATTCTTTATTTATAGGACCGTTTAGATCAAATAATGTACTCATTATTAAGCCTTCATTTTTCGAACCCGAGATAATATTCAATAGCGGTATTTTACTAGAAACTTTATTTATAATATTCTGAGGAATAACAACACCTTGTGAATTTAAATACTGTTTATTTAAGTCTATATTGCCATTAATTTTTAAATTAATTTGTTGTGATTTAGCAAGACAATTATCGAAATATATAACATTTAATTTATTATTATATTTTATTGCACATTCACAATCTTGAAAATATAATCCTTTATTTTTCATCATATTGTTAATTGTCGAAAATGGGTTATCCAAGGTTAATAAATTCAAAAGAAATGGCATGCGTTGCGCATAAAAACCACCCATAACAATATTTCCATTGAACATTTTATCTTTTTGGAATTCACCTCTAATTTCCATTTGCCCATCATTAATTTTTTCTGTAATCCCAAACCCTTTTAAAATTTCACCAGCATTTTCAGATATAAAAACAAATATTGGATAATTGTAATGAAGTTTCACTATTTTTTTATTCTCTAATTCACCTAAAAATTCTAATTTATTTGATTCAGGAGAGGAGGTGATTTCCATATTATTATTTTTCAATACAATATTATTTTTTAATTTTATAGATTTAATATTACCAACTAAAGAAAATGACTCTTGTTTGTTTGCATTGTTTTTTTTCACAAAAGTTATTAACTGCCCTATATTCAATTCACTCAAATTTGCTTCTATACCATTGATTGTTATCTTTTTTGTTTCATTACTATTTTCGTATTTTATATTGAAACCCTTCATGTTTTTTTGCAAAATATTAGATGTGAAATAAGTAATATCACTTGTTTTTTTGTCAATTATACCATCTCCTTTAAATGATTGAGTTGGTAATGAAAATAAAAAATCCTTTATTTCAATAGAAGATTTCCTATCATCAATAAGTTTGAAAGTTATTTTACTCGGAGAGTAATTTCTTTTCACAACTGCAATTGCATCCAGGTTTATAAAAGCCATATCTAAATTTAATATCACATCTGTTTCAATAGCTTGTGAATTTGATTTCACAACCGCATCTATAGTCGTTATACCAGAAAAATAATTAGAAAAAGGTATGTTTGATTTTTGCAAATCTTTCACAGATGCTTTGGATTTCAACTTAATAGTATATTCTTTTTCTTTATTAAGAAAAAATTTAGAATGTATATCTGTGTGCAAATTCTTATTTATATTAGCATTTCCATCGATTGATAATTCTTGATCTAAAAATTTTAATTTGAAATCTCCGTCATTTAAACTGTATAGATTATCTGGATCCTGAAAACACACTTTATTTAAATTGGAATTAATATCTAACTTTAAGTCATAAAATTTAAAATCATGTTTCTGCAAAGGGATTTGGAATGTTATTTTTGTATCTGCAGTTCCTTTAATATTGGGTAATTTAGGTAATTTGTGATGAGCTTTAGCTATATTCAACTGATTCACAATCAATCCCTCTATTAAAGCAGAAAACTTCATGACTATATTATTACTTTGAAAATCATCTATTTTAGCGGAAATTGTTTTAATATTATTACCTATAATTTTTGCATCTTCGGAATAAATAAAAAGAGATTTTTTACTAAATTTAACAGCAGCTGATCCAAGCAGTATCCTAGGATACGAATCTCCATATTTAATATTTACTGATTTCATATTGATTGATGTAGTCATTGGAGTATCTTTATCCTTTTTCAAATCTAAACTAGATATTGCACCAGATTTTAAATGTATAGATAACCATTTACGCACATTTGGCAATAATGATGATGACCATTTTTCTAAAAATTTACTTACTGACAAATCTTTGAATTTGACATTCATACTAAAATTATTAGCGCTATACTTCATATTTCCATTTATATTAACTTTATCATCAATATTTCCCTGAAGATCTAATATATTAACTGAAGAAAAGTTATTATTTATCTCTCCATCAAAAATTAAATCATTAAATTTTATTGGCTCATCTACAAAATTTGAATCACTGACATATCCATCATTACTTTGCTTAAATTGAAATTTCACTTTTTCAACAAAATTTAAATATTTTAACTGAGAGCTAATATTGATTTGATAACCAGTATCAATTTGAGAATTTAAAAAAGTTATTTTATTATCGTTATTTTTAGCCTCTAAAATTCCGTTTAAATCGATGTAATCTTTTTTCTCTAGTAATGTGACATTTATATCAAACTCATACCCATTTAGGATCATATGACTTATAATCTTTCCATTAAAACCGCTTGTGAAATCTCCCAAATTTATATTGAAATTTTTTATCTCAATATTATTTTCAATTCCATCTTCTAGTTTAATGCCAAAATTAAAATCATCTATACTATAATCTGTATTTTCCAAGTACGATTTATACTTTTTCAATAAATCGATTGGTATTTTTATTTTACTTGTATTGCTTAATTTAGAATGATTTTTTATATTACTTAACTGAAATTTTTGCTCTAAAAATGTAACCCCATTTATAATCTTATTTTTTTTATTTAAAAGTAAATTGATAATAGATATTTTGAGATTTATAGATGGAACTTTTATTGAAAATTGTCTGTTGTATTGTACATCTAATTTATTCAAGCTTAGGAGTAAATTTTTTTCATTCCAATCAAACAATATTCCACTTTGAATACTTGATATTTGTACACCATCAATATTTTTCTCTATTTCATTTTTTACTAAATAATCTAATAATTTGAAATTTTTAGGTCCACCTATACTTAAATATAAAATAAATATAAAGACTATACCAGCCAATAAGCTTACAAAAATAATTGTATTTTTCAAAAAAATAACCTAAAAATTTCCAATCAGTATAATACTAATCACTTGTCATGATACCTTTGATTATATTATTTTGTAAACGTATATCTTTAATCTTAGTTAATCGAAAATTACAATTTGATAAATTACAATTATTAATAAAAGAATTAAGCAGCTCACCTCTAGAAAAATCCACATGAGCTAAAAAAGAATTCACAAAATAAGTTTTCTCAAAATTTGTGTAATAAAAATTTGCATGATTTAAATTTACTGACCGAAATTGAGTATTACTTATTTTACTTTTTGAAAAATTTGTATTTTGTAAATTAGTTAGATTAAAACTTATTTTATCAATATTACTTTCTAAAAATAATGATAAGTTAAAGAGAGAGTTAGATACATGCATATTTTTAATGCGTGTATTAGAAAAATTATTTGCTTCTGCTTCCATTTTTTTGAATACAACATTTTCAATTTCAGAAGAGTAAAATTTTGATGAAATCATATATCAATTATCCATATAGATGGAATTTAATTTACTATTTGATATATCAACAGCTTTTAACTTAGAATTTGTTATCTTAACATTATTCAAAATACTATGAGATAAATCGTTTAATTCCCAATCCATATTGGATGAAGTAATGTTTTTGAAATTTGAATATTTAATATTAGAGTTTTTTATTTGAGTATTATTTAATACTGCTGAATCAAAATTTGAATTTGATATATTAACATTTAAAAAGCTAGCTCCATCTAATTTACTATCTTTAAATATACCATCTTTTAAAAAACTATTAATGAACATACTATTTTGTAAATCTGCACCAGAAAAATTTATATTCCCTGCATTAACATTGATAAATTTAGTGTTTTTCAAAGATGAATTTAAAAATACAGAACTTTCTAAAAAGGTATTTGTAAAATTACTATTATCTAATTTTGAATTGTTTATTGAAACTCCATACATTATTGCGTTGGAAAAATCTATATTGCTTAAATCTAAATTATTAAAATTAATTCCTAAATTATTAGTTAAATTAATAGGTTGATTTAACTTTCTTTTGTTATCAATAAAAGATTTCACCTCTTCTCGCGTCAAATCTGACTTGGTATTATTTTGATTTTTTTTGGAATTGATAATATTTTTCTCAGATCTAAAACTATCTAATACTGAATCAAATGTTTTTTTCTCAGCAATTGTCTCAGCAATTGTCTCAGCAAACAAAGTATTAACATCACAAAAAACAAACGCTATATATAAAAATAAAATTCTCATAAGTGTTTTTCAATAAATTTTTCCGCTATTTGCACTGCATTTAAAGCAGCACCTTTTCTTAGATTATCAGATACTACCCATAAATTTAAAATGTTTTTTGCAATATCTTGTCTTATTCTAGAAACAAAGACTTCATCTTTTCCAACACAATCAATTGGTGAAAAATAACTATCTTTGGAAACTATAACTCCCTCAGCCTTTTCTAAAAGTGAATAAGCCTCTTCTACAGAGATATTTTTACAAAACTCTACATTAATGGCCATACTATGCCCAACAAAAACTGGTATCCTAACACAGGTAGAACTAACTTCTATTTCTTCAGAAAGTATTTTTTTAGTTTCATTTGCAACCTTAATTTCCTCTTTTGTGTATCCACTTGCAGTTAATTCATCGATTTTGGGAATAACATTGAATGCTATAATACTTTCATCTTCATCTACCTCTTGCTCTTCAAACACATTGAAAATCTTTCTTTTTGATTGATCATATAATGTATCCATCGCTTTTTTTCCAGCACCAGAAACAGATTGATAGGTGGATACTACAATCCTTGACACTTCAGCAAATTCATTTAATTTTTTTAAAGCTACTACCATTGGAATCACAACACAATTTGGGTTAGCTATGATTTTAGATTCCAAAGCTAAAGACATTGATTCTGGATTTACTTCAGGAACAACAAGAGGTACATCTTTATCCATTCTGAAATGAGAAGAAAGATCTATTACCAATTTTGCATGTTTTGCAGCATATTTAGCGTATTTTCCCGAGATTGCAGCTTCTGTAGCAAAAAACACTAAATCAACATCATGAAAACTTTCATTCACAGTTGGATTCACATCTATTTTCAATTTGCCAAAACTAACTTGTTTTCCAATAGATTTTTCAGATGCATACGCTGATATTTCTCGTATTTTTATATTAGAATCTTCAAGTGTTCTAAAAATTTCTCTACCTACATTTCCTGTAGCACCTACTACGGCTATACTAAAATCCATATATAAATTACAAATCTAATTTTATGTCAATATACTATGGAATTGTATAAAATTACAAATTATTTTAGAAAAAATTCACAAACACTAAATCCACCATCTTGCCTAACTTTGAATGGAACATCAAGAATGTTTGCCATAAATTTTACAAAACACAAACCTTTTGTAAGCAAAACTAATTCTTTGATTTCCAATATTTTAGAAAAATTTACTTTCGATAATTTTTTTTCATCTTCATCTTTGTCGCAATGCGTTTTTCCTTCGAAAGAAATCATTATTTTATTATTTTTATCTTTTATTACGTCTATATTAATAAGGCAGTTACTACTCTTATTTTTTCCATAATAATTTTTGATTAACTCATAAAACATTTGTTTAAAAAAAACTTTATCAGAATTCACATGTATATCTTCACAATCATTGTACACAGATAGATAGATATCATCTTTCTTTAAATCAACGCTAAATTCATCCAAAATCTCAGATAAATTAAATTGTGAATTTTGCACTTTTTTTTGTGAATATAAATTTTCTTCATAATACTTTATAAAAAGTCTTTTTGACTCAATTTGTTGTAAAATTTCTTCACTATTTATATCTACAATATCACCATTATTTTTATTATTTTGTAATATATTTGAAAATAATTGATACTCATCTTCAAGCTGATTAGAGAAATATTTAAGAAAAAACAAAATAATATTGTTATATTCTTTTTTTTGATATGGCAAAAACTCTTCCGTTGGTTTTTTATTTGATAAAATAGTTATCTTTTTTTTCAAATATATAGTCAGTAGTATAAAATATACCAATATAATTACTAATATTAAAGTGATCAAAATATTTATATAAAAAAAAGAAATACCATCTAGATTGTTATTATCATGATTATTACTATGATTATACAAATATTTAAAACCATAGTCACTTGTGTATATAGAACCCCTTTCTAAATCTGATTGTTTTTTATGTGAAACTTTAATTATAGAATGATTTTGATATATATTGAGGTTTGGTTCATAAGCGTGACTAGCGGGGGCTTTACCGTTCCAATCCTGTTTGTCAGCAGCCTTTAAAAGGATTGGCATACTCAAAATAAAAAATATACTAACTATAGTATTTTTCAAAAACATAACTGTCTCCACACTACAAAATATTTCTCAAGCAAGAAACAAAATAATATATAATATATTTTTTTTGTCACCAATTAATTTTTTTCAATCATGCATAAAAACTTTCAATTAAAGAATATTGATTTATAATGCTCTATAATAACTTATTGTTCTGTATTATGAAGAAATTTTTTATCCTTACTCTCCTCATATCATTATTTATGTTTTCTGGATGTACTCAAAATACAAAAAGCTTTTTTGGTTTAAATAAGGATTCTCCTGATGAATTCACAATCATTCCAAATAAACCTTTAGTCATTCCGCCAACTTTTGATTTACCAACACCAGAATATGATCATGAAACTAAAACAAAAAAGATTCAAAAAGATACCAATAGTAAATCTAACGAAAGATTTTTGAAAAATTTCAATGATAAAGTATCTATTAAAAAATCAGAAAAAAAGATAAAAGATGATGATCAAAATGATATATTAAATCCTTTTGAATCATAATTCAGTAAATGACAAAAATTATTGGTATATTGAATTATACAGCAAATTCTTTCTCTGATGGAGGAAAGCATGATTCATTGAATGAATCCAAAAATAGAGTCGAAGAACTATTTAAACAAGGTGCTGATATAGTTGATATAGGTGTTTCTGCAACATCATATGATGCTAAACTACTTTCGGAAGAGGAAGAGTGGAGTAAATTACAACCACTTTTGCAGGTGATACAAAAAGACAATATTAGCATTGATACATATCACTATAATACAATGAAGAAAGCCATTGCTCATGGAATAAAGATCATTAATGACGTTAGTGGTGGAAAAGATGAACGGATTTTTGATTTAATTGCTTCGAATCCAGACGTTAAATATATATGTATGTACAGTTTAGTTATTCCTGCTGATAGGAATATACGCATCAAATCTATCAACGAGATATTTGATTGGGCAAAAATAAAGATAGATAAATGCAGGGAATTTGGTATCAAAAATTTGATTTTGGATCCAGGTATAGGATTTACAACAAATGCTCAGCAATCATTAGAATTATTAAAAAATATAAATAAATTACAAGCATTGGGGAAACCTGTATGCATAGGGCATTCAAGGAAATCTTTTTTTGATTCAATTGTAAAATTAGCTCCCGAATCAAGAGATTTAGAAACACTTTCTGTTTCAACTTATTTATTTACAAAACAAGTGGATTATGTAAGAGTTCACAATGTTAATTTTCACAAAAAAACCTTTATGGTTTTAAACAAGCTATATTAAACATATTGATAAAATGTCTGAATTATTATTTGAAATATATTCTGAAGAAGTACCAAGTGCAATGCAAGAATTTGGCTCACAAAATTTGTACAATAAAATTTCGGAAGATTTAAAGGATATTATGAATCCCAATTCTCAAGGAGAATGTTTTTTTACTCCAAGAAGGATGGGTTTTTACATAAAAAATATTAAACCTTATATAGAAGAAAAAGTTGAGTGCATAAGAGGTCCAAAAACAACTGCACCAGAACAAGCTATAAATGGATTTTTAAAAAAATATGATCTAGATAATACAAATCAGTTGATCAAAAAAGAAGAGTATTTTTACTACGAAAAAAAGCATTGCCAAAAAGAAGCAAAGACTTTCATACAGGAAGTTATAGAATCTGTATTGGCCTCATTTGATTGGCCAAAATCTATGCTATGGGGCACTCATAAAATAAAATGGGTAAGACCTATAAAATCTATTTTATGTGTTTTTAACAAAGATATAATACCAATTCATTTTGGCCATATCACTGCTCAAAATTTTACTTATAAAAATTGGTTAATCACAAATGAAAAATTTAAAATAACTTCATTTGATGAATATCATTCATTACTTAAAGAAGCAGCTATTTCTATTTTTCAAAATGAAAGAATTTCACTTATAAAAAAAGAAATAAACAATATATGCAAAAACCTTAAATGCGAATTCATAGAGGATCAATATTTATTGAAAGAAGTAGCAAATTTAGTTGAATATCCATATTTAGCTGTAGGTAAAATTGACAAACAATTCATGTCTTTACCTAAAGAAGTATTGATTACAACATTAAAATTTCATCAAAAATACTTAATGTTAAAGGATTCAAATAACGATGTAGCCCCTTATTTTATTATTGTTTCAAACGTGATGACAGACGATAATCTAAAAACAGTAATTGATGGAAATGAAAAAGTTTTACGTGCAAGACTCGCAGATGCACAATTTTTTTATGAACAAGATACAAAATCTAAACTTTCTGAAAAATGTGAAAATCTAAAAAAATTAACATTTCATCGAGATATTGGTGATTATTACCAAAAAATAATATCAATTAAAGAAGTGGCTTTTGATATTGCCAATCAAATGAACTATCCACAACAAAATATTATTAGCATAATACCATTGTTAAAAACAGATTTAGTCACAGATATGGTCTCAGAATTACCTGAGTTACAGGGGGTTATGGGCTATTATTATGCATTGAATGATGGAGAGAAAAATGAAATAGCATTGGCTATAAAAGAACATTACAAGCCACAAGGCCCAAGTGATAATGTTCCACATTCTGATTTAAGCATTATAATGGCACTATCCGATAAAATAGTAACACTTAACGAAATGTTTAAAATTGGAATAAAACCAACAGGATCAAAAGATCCATTTGCTCTAAGACGTGCTGCTATTGGGATAATTAGAATAGTTTGCCAAAATAAGTTAAATATTGATTTAACTAAAATTATTAAAAATAACGTGTCAGCTTTTATATCTGAACGAATCAAGATATTAGAAAAAGAAGAGAAAAATTTATACAATATAGACTTCAAATACATACACAATTCTCTTGTAGATTAGAATTTTAACTAAATCAAATAAAAGATATATCTTAATTTCTTGTATAAAACAAAAAGTATTGCTGAAAAATAGTAAAATCTATTAAAAAATAAAAAAAATTGTTGAAAAATAATAAAAATATCACTATCATCACCTTAATTAAAAAACATCTGCATATAAATTTTGAAAAAGAATAATAAAGATATTTCTGTATTGATAGTGGAAGACAATACTTATGTTATAAGTTTATTATCAACTATTTTAAAGAAAGAAAAATTTAATGTTTTTACCTCTTCAAATGGGGAAGATGCTTTAATTATGCTTGATAGATATGGTCTGAAGATAATAGATTTAGTAATTACTGATTATCAAATGCCTAAAATGAATGGATTTGAGTTGATGGATAAAATTAAATTATCAGAAAAATTTCAACATATCCCGGTAATGCTTTTATCTCAATATAACAATTCATTTTTTAACGACGAAAATCAGAAAAAAGTAAAACAAGCTGACTCAGTAGTACACAAAAGCAATATATACAAATCGCTCATTCCTGAGATAAAAAGACTTCTTGAAAAAAACTAAAATAGCTTAAAAATTTATCAACGAATCAAACATCTATCTCACCAAATGTTCAAAATACTTTAACATATTGTTTGCACATTCATTCCCTAATTGAATAAAATTCTTTTTATCATCTTCACAACAAGAGTGAAATTGCATTGAACCATCTTCAAAAAAATAACCACTTTTTAGCATAACCCTATCTCCAGTAAGAACACAATTTGCTGCTATTGGAGTCGAACAATTAGCTCCGAAAATCCTCATAAACTCACGTTCTGCCTGAATATTATTAAAAGTTATTTGATCATTTATCTGAGCAATCAACTCTTTTAATTTATAATTGCTTTTTTTAACTTGCACACCAATTGCGCCTTGTGCAATGGCAGGTAACATATCATTTTTAGAAAAATAATGATTTATATACATCTCCATATGATTTCTCTTTAATCCAGCTGCAGCTAAAATTAAAGCATCAACTTCTTCGTTAAGCATTTTGTTAATTCTGCTATTTATATTACCTCTAATAGGAATAATATTTATGTCTTGTCTCATTGCTAAAATCTGCCCTTTTCTTCTATGAGAGGAGGTGCCAATATTAGCATTTTTTGGTAAATCGTAAAATGTCTTATATTTTTTGGAAACAAAAGCATCTCTTTCATCGCCCCTTTTCAAGATACAGGGTATCTCTAATTCATCATGACATTCAGATGGAACATCTTTCATTGAGTGCACTGCTATATCAGCTCTATCATCAATTATAGCCTCTTCTACTTCTTTTATAAACAAACCCTTCCCTCCAATTTTTGAAAGAGAATGCTCAAGCAGGATGTCACCTTTGGTTTTAGTCTTTATTAATTCACAATTAATTTCTTGATCAATCTTTTTCAAAGCATCTGCAACAATAAGAGACTGCTTTATAGCTAGCTGACTATCTCTTGTTGCAATACGTATTATCATATCATTTTTATGAAATGATATTTACACATATCATAGGTGATTTCCCTAATGTTTTTACAAAATATTTTCTCATAGAATATTTTAAATTTGACTCTATTTTTTTTGTATCAAAAGTATCTAAAGAATTTACGACCTGAATTATTTTCTTTTTCAAATCTTCTATTAATTCAACATCTTCTGATTCCTCTAAAACACCTGGAGATTTCACATACATCTCCTTGATACTTTTTTTCTTATGATTCAAAACTATACTGATAAATATTGCCCCATTATCTCTCAATACCCTTCTATTTTTTATTATTTCATTCTCGGAATCTAAAATTAAATTCCCATCAACTGCATAATACCCTGATTCCACCTCACCTATCTTCATAGGATTTTTATCATCAAGCAACAATACATCTCCATTTCTTACACTCAAGCAATGCTTTATGCCACTTTTTTTCGCTAACTTAACATGCTCAGTTAAATGAATAGCCTCACCATGTACTGGTATAGCAATCTTAGGCTTAATATATTCATACATCTTGCTGACTTCTAAAGATGAAGGGTGACCAGAAACATGCACAAATTCATTTTTTTCAGTCAAAACATCTATATTCATTTCAGAAAATTTATTCAATAATGTATAAATCTTCTTCTCATTCCCAGGTATAATTTTTGATGAAAAAATAACTACATCACCTTTTTTTAGTTTTACATCTGGATGCTTACCATCAGCTATTTTACTTGTAGCAGCTAACTGCTCTCCCTGACATCCTGTGCAAATTATCAATAGATCACTTCTTTTTATCTTGCTAATCTCTTTTTCGTTATGTATCTCTATATCTCGTAAATACCCAGCTTCTTTTGCAGAAGCAAAAATACGTTTGAGAGATCTACCTAAAAGAACTATCTTTTTTCCACTTTTCTTTGCAGCATTTGCAATAGACTGGATACGTGCAACATTTGATGCAAATGTTGTAACAATCACTAGATTTTTTTTATTAGCAGAAACTAATTTTTCAAGATTTTTCCCTAATTCCCCTTCTGATCCAGAATGCTTTTTATCAAAAATATTGGTAGAATCTCCTACCATAGCTAAAATGTTACTATCACCAATCTTTTTTAGTTCATTTTCATCAGTAGCTTCACCAATAACTGGATTAGGATCAAATTTCCAATCTCCAGTATGAAAAATATTTCCTTTTTTAGTTTTTATCAAAATACCATTCATTTCAGGAATTGAATGAGTGATATGCGTCATATTTATATTGAAATCTCCTATAGTAAACTCTTTATTTGAGTATGTTTCTATAATCTCCACTTCATTTATTATACCAAAATCTCTGCATTTTGCCTTTATAACTTCAGCAGTAAATTTTGTTGCATACATCTTACATTTTAACTCAGACCATAAATAAGGGATTGCCCCAATATGATCTTCATGAGCATGAGTAAGAACCAAGCCTAATAAATCGTCCTTTATCTCATTAATAATAAAATTAATGTTTGGAACAATTATAGTAACTCCTGGAAGATCAACATCGGCAAAACCTAAGCCCATATCTACTATGATCCACTTCCCATTATACCCATATAAATTTAAGTTCATACCTATCTCGCCTGAGCCACCAATAGGTACAAAAAGTAATTCGCCTTTATATTTTTTTAAATCTAATTTTTTCATTTATTTAATCTTGTTGAAATAATACATGTCTATAATCGCTAAATTCTTCCAAAACTTTGCCTGTACCAAAGGCCACGCAACCCAAAGGATCTTTAGCTCTTTTTACTGAGAGACTCGTTGCTTTGTTTATTACTAAATCTAAATGCTTCAACAAAGCTCCACCACCCGTTAATACCATACCATTTTCAGCAATATCAGAGGATAACTCAGGAGGTGCTTTTTCTAAAACCATCTTCACTGCCTCTATAATTTGATTTATAGGATCGGATAAACTATCGATCACCATGTTTTCTGAAATAATTATCTCTCTTGGAATTCCAGTAATAGTATCTCTTCCTTTTACCGACATACTTTTTTCTTCGTTATCTGTACAAGCAGATCCCACTTCTTTTTTTATCTTTTCTGCAGTTGAATCTCCTATATAAAGATTATGGTTTTTTCTTATATATGAAATAATTGATTCATCCATTGTGTCTCCACCTATACGTATAGATTGAGCGCTAACAATACCACCGAGAGAAACTAAACCTACCTCTGTTGTACCTCCACCTATATCCACAACCATTGATCCAGTAGCTTCCGTTACTGGAAGGCCTGCACCTATCGCTGCAGCCATTGGTTCATAAATCAAATATACCTCTCTTGCACCAGCACTTTCTACTGCATCTTGGATAGCTCTTCTTTCAACTGGTGTAGATCCATATGGAACACAAACTATAATTCTAGGTCTAACAAAAAAACTTTTTTTATTATTAACTGATTTTATAAAGTACTTAATCATTTCTTCAGCACCTTTGAAATCAGCAATCACACCATCTTTTAATGGCCTAACTGCCTTAATATCAGATGGCGTTCTACCCAACATAAGCTTTGCTTGGTTACCAAATGCATATGGTATAAAAGAACCTCTTTCTTGTAAAAATGCCACAACAGATGGTTCATTTAATACAACACCTTGATTTGGAACATATACCAAAGTATTTGCCGTACCAAGGTCTATAGCCATGTCTGAAGAGAATATTCCTAATAATGAAGATAGCATAAATATTATGTGCGTTGATTTTTATCAAATTGGTATATGCCTTAAATTAAGCTAAAATTCTCTTTTATGCAAATTTAAAATACTCATCATGATTTTTTATAATGAAGGTTTGAAATTAATTGATAATTGGTTTAATTATTATTAGTACACAATGAGATAAAATACATATGCTATTTAAGAATTCACAAATAGATTTATTCAACGAAGACTACTACACAAAAGCCAGAGATAATATGATAATCAATCAGTTAGTACCTAATGGCGTTAATAAAGCTAAAATTCTTACAACTTTAAAAAAAATCCCTAAACATCATTTTATACAAAGTAAATGGAAGCAATTTTCTTACGTTGATACCTCCATTCCAATTATCAACAATAAAAAACCAGATTCTAAACCTAGGTTTATGCTATCTTCTTTTATATTTGCAAAAATGTTACAGGATGCTGATATAGATAATCAATCGATTGTGCTAGATGTTGGTTGTGCAACTGGCTATTCATCTGTTGTTATTTCAAAATTTGCAAAAAAAGTTTTTGGCATTGATAACAATGCATTTTTTCTTAAGGCTTGCAACTCTTATTTAGAAACAATGAAGAGAACAGCTAATCTTGAATTTTTATCAATGGATACACTCTTTAAAGGTGGAATTAAGCAAAAATTTGATGTTATTGTTATAAATGGAATTGTAAATAATTCATTAGAAAAATTTTCTTCTTATCTTAAGTCCGAAGGAAAAATAGTTGTTATAGAGAGACAGGATCATCATTCGCAAATAGTGAAATATACTAAAAATAACAACCATATACACAAAGAGACTTTATCAACTGTTGATGCAGATGATAGATTGATACTTCCACTATAAACTTATTATTGGTATTTTATGAGAACAAATGAAAGATTAATAAATTCTTTAAGAGAGATAAAATTTGATACAAATGTCAGTAAATTTTCTGATGGAGCATGCTCAATACATATAGGGGATACTCATGTGATTTGCACAGCTAACATAGAAGAAAATATCCCTAGATTTTTGAAAAACACTGGGAAAGGTTGGATTTCTGCTGAATATAGCATGCTACCTGGTTCAACTCACTCTAGAATTCAAAGAGAGATATCTAAAGGTAAGATTAATGGACGAACACAAGAAATACAAAGATTGATAGGCAGAAGTTTACGTGCTGCAGTCAACTTAAGCTCTTTAAAAGAAAGACAAGTACTTATTGATTGTGATGTTATGCAAGCTGATGGAGGTACAAGAACAGCCTCTATAACAGCTGCATATATAGCATTATACATAGCATTAAGAAAATTGTTTAATCAAAAGAGAATAAATGTTTTTCCAATAAAAAATCAAATTGCAGCTATTTCATGTGGCATTGTAAATGGTGAAGCAATGCTTGATTTAGATTACGCAGAAGATAGTTCTGCAGAAGTTGATTCAAATTTCGTTATAGATAAAAATGGAAAAATTATAGAAATCCAAGCTACAGCAGAAAATAAATGTTTTGATTTTGAAGAATTTCAAAAAATGCATGAATTAGCACAAATAGGTGTTAAAACACTTATATCTAAACAAAACGAGATTTTACAAAATTTTGAATGAAAAATTTATTTATTAAAAAAAAGCTATGCATTGCTAGTACTAATAATAATAAATGCAAAGAGTTTGAAGCTATCTTTCAAGAATTTGGCATTGAAGTATTGGGACTTAAGGAACTTAACATAAGCGTGTTACCGCCAGAAGAAACAGGAAGCTCTTTCTTAGATAATGCTAAAATAAAAGCAGAGCATTATTTTAAATTAACCAATATTCCAACACTTTCAGATGATTCCGGCTTTTGTATACCAAAATTAGAAAATCGTCCTGGCATTTTTTCTGCTAGATGGGCTGGGGCACATGATAATTATTCTGTTGCATTTGATAAAATAAAAGAGGAATTAAAGTCTAAAGGCATAACAAAATTCGATAATATTGATGCTTTTTTTCACTGTTCCTTAGTATTGTATATAAATGAAACAAATATTATATCATCTGCAGGAGAAGTATCAGGTAAATTAAATTTTGATAATATCCTAACAAATGGATTTGGATATGATACTCTATTTATTCCAAATGGATATAAACAAACATTTGCCGAGATGGATCCCCAAGAAAAAAATTTAGTTAGCCATAGAAGAAAAGCAACAAATAATTTAATAAAAAAACTTAATGAATTATGAAAATTACTTATATTAAATATATATTAATCTTTATATTTATAATAAATAATTCTTTTGCTAATGACAGATCAGAATTACTACAGTTAAATACTGGAGATAATTATTTAGGTAACAAAGACGCAAAAATTATAATGATTGAATATTCATCCCTTTCATGCACAGGATGCTCTATTTTTCATGAAGAATTATTTCCCAAAATAAAAAAAGATTATATTGATAAGGGATTGCTATTATACATTCTGCGAGATTATCCAACAAATGATCCGGCACTTTATGGAAGCATATTCGCAAATTGCTTTAAACCCAATTATTTTAATATCATTACACTGCTACTTAAAAATCAGAAAAATTGGGCATTTAGAAAAGATTACAAAACATCGTTAAAGAATATAGCAAAATTATCTCTTTACGACACAAAGACTCTTACTAATTGCTTTGAAAACAAAGTATTATCGGATGATATCGTAAAAAAATCTTTTGAATCAATGACTGCCTTGGATATAAAATATACCCCTACATTTTTTATTAATGGAAAGCAAATAATTGATACATCAGAACTAATTAAAATTCTTGACATATACATTAAATAAAATATCATCTTTGAAATAATATTTTTATTTTTATGATATGGAATATAAGAAATTTTTAACCTCCGCTTTGTTCTGCTCTTCTCTTTTTATCGCTTTTGCAGAAGATAAATCTGATTTATCTGTAAAAGTTGGTGGTAGTGTTGGGATGCAATACGGATCAATGAGTCAGCAAAAAGACTTTAAAAATAAATTAGACACAAGTGATCAATATAGACAAAATGCTTTATCAAATACTGCATCACTCAAGTTTCATGCAGATAAGAAAAATAAAGAAGGTCTAAAATATGGTGCCTTTGTAAAATTACATGCAAATACAACACCATCTGCCTCTGGAAATGTAAATATTGCAAATGAAGTTAAATTATATGTAGATGGCGGATTTGGTAAAGTAGAAATGGGAAGCACTGGATCAGTAGGTGGAGACATGGAAGTAAATTCTTATACTATAGCAAGAGCTACAGGTGGCTTGGATGGAGATTGGAGTTTATGGCCACAAAATGGTGATTTTATAGCAAAAACTACAACCGCAGCAGCTATACCTAAAACTACAGATTATGGTTTTTCAGGTGCATTTTTGACTGCTCCACAATTACCAATTGGATTTGATGAAAGTACTAAAGCTGTAAAAATAAATTATTACACACCAGAAATCAATGGATTTACATTTGGTATTAGCTATAGCCCAGATTCAGAAGCAAAAGGAACTGTAAGCCAGGCAAAAGGTTTGTTTAAAAACTCTGGTTCAGGTTATAAAAACGTTTTCCAACCCACAGCAAAATATGTGAAAAAATTTGAAAATGGTACAGAATTTTCAACAGCGTTGTTAGGTCAATTTGGTAAAGCAAAAGCAGTTTCTATTAAAGATGTGTATACTATTGCTAACATTGATAATGTTATAGCTGTTATAGCTGCTACAAAAAAACGTAAAAATCTTAGTGCTTGGCAAATTGGTGCAAGCGTAAGTCATAGTGGCTTTGCTGTCGCTGGATCTTACGGTGATTGGGGTAAATCAGGAAGTATAAAAGATACTACTAATCCTGACCATAAATTCGGTGGAAAATACTGGTCAATTGGCTCTGCGTATTCACAAGATGATTATGGAATAAGCTTGAATTATATGAAGAGTAAACGTGCAGGACATATTATAAATTATACAGATACTACTGGAACCAGCCAAATGGCTTACTTTAATGATACTGAATATAATAAATTTGATGCATTATCTATAGGAGCTGATTATACTGTAATGCCAGGATTTATGCCTTATGTTGAAGTAACAAAATTTAAGTACAATAAAAGTACTAATTTTGGTGCTGATGCAAAGTTTAATAAAGGTACAGTATTACTTTTAGGTACTAAGATAGAATTCTAAAAAAGGTACAAAAGCATATTGGAGTAAGATTCACATAAGTGTGGCTTCTGATACTAATATGCTTTTCAGTACATCCTACGTGTACCCTCTAAGCTTATTTTGATTTTCCATTGCTAGCAAGATATATAGGATTATCTCTGTACTAAATTATCACGACTTTTGCTAAAAATTTCTGTTAATGAATGTGAATAGTTTGATTCTTTAGCTATATCCACAGCAGATTTACCATCTTTATTTTTTTCATTAGGATTTACACCTTGCTCAACTAAGTACTTCAGTACTTCAGTTAAATCTCTCTTCTTATCAGGATAGTAATCTACTATTAAAGCTGCTAATATATTATCACCATTATTATTTTTGATATGTAAGTCTGCACCAGAAGTATGCATTTTTTTTACAACATCTAATTGATTAAGACAACTAGCACCAAAAATAGCTGTTTCTCCTTTATCATTTGTTATATTTGGATCTGCCCCCATGCTCAATAAAATATTCACCATTGGTTCAGATCCTGAAAGCATAAATAATGCGGTAGCACCTGCTTCATTCTTACCATTAATTCCTATTTTTGTGTAATCATAACCAAAAACATTATATATAAAATCACATAACTTTTCCCATAAATTATACGATTCTTTATCTTCTACATATGATTTAAAAAACTCTTCCCCTTGTTCATCCACTAACTGCTGTAATCTCTTTGCATCTTCAATTCTTAAACCAAGTATAATACTGGGAAAATCAAGTCCACCTTCTGCAAGATTCCTTACTTGATATATAACTTCTTGCTCTTGTTCAGTAAAATTCATAACACACACTTTCAAATACTCATTGCACAAGTATAATGAAATAGTTAGCAATATTAAGCAACAGATTTTTTAATAATAAATAAGATACCTAAGACACGGAATATAGTGATGAATATTCGTTAATACAATATAATATAGTAATAAGAATTGGAATCCATAATAGCGCTATTATGCATTCTAATTTACTGGCTTTACTGGGTTGAGGTCCAAATTTATTTACACCTTTAGTTCCTGAAAGAAGAAACATACATAACCCCCAAATCCACCCTATTATAGGAATCCACAACAATAAAGATAGCCATCCAGACCGATTAAAATCATGTAATCTTTTAATTGTTAATAAGAAAAAAGTAACAAAATAGAATATACCAAAACATAATAATATTAAATTCTTTAATATTGGAGACATAGAAAGTATATTTTCTTTTGCCATAAAAACAATAATAAAAAGTAACCAATAATAAATCCCAACTACCGCAAAATGTTTGGTACGATTCAATCTATTAGGTAATGCAAAAACATTAATTAATTCTATTAATTTAAACAGCCAACCCATTCTTTTTATACTCATATCAATCTTTGCACTTTAGGTGATTATATTATAATGGATTAAAGAAAAAAGCAAGAATAGCACTACCGACACTACCCATTCTAGGAACTTAAACTTATCTATAAAATATTATTACTTTTACCAAACGACATTGAATCATATCCAACTTAATTGCAAAATACTCCAGAGCGCAGCTAGCTTATAACACTCCTAATATTGCATATTTTTACAACCAATTATTTCTTACTTTTATAAATAAAAATAATTCTACTCTTTTATTACCTAATAATTTTTTTATACCCGTTTGAGCCATTAATCTAATTTGTTTTATCTTATCCCCTTGATTTCCTAAAATAATTTTTTTCTGATTTTCCTTAAGGACAGTTATAACATGATGTACTTCAACCATACCTTCATCCTCTTTCCATAATTCAGTCTCAACCTTCAACGAATATGGTATTTCCTTATTTAAAAGCATATAAAGCTTTTCCATAGTTATATCTTGTGCTATCTCCTTAACAGACCTATCTGTCACTTCATTTTCAGAATATAACCAATCTCCATCCGGACTATTTTTTATTAAATAATTTTCTAAATCTGTTATTCCTTTATTTTTTAATGCAGATATCATAAACACATCATCAATACCTTTTTTCTTTGCATGCGCTGCAAATAAAAGAAGCTTATTCTTATCAGCAAGTAAATCAATTTTATTCAATAATAAAACAATTTTTGCATCACTTTTATAATAATCTTTATTTAATAAAATATTATCTTCTAAATTACTTTTCTTTGCTGCATCTAAGATAATGCAGATAAAATCCATATTTGCAACTTCTTGAAAAGCTTTCTTTGTAATGCTTTTTTCTAATTTAAATTTAGGATTTTGTAAAAAACCAGGAGTATCTATAAAAACAAGCTGTGTAAGATCAGTAGTTAAAATCCCCCTAATATTCTCTCGTGTAGTGTGTACCTTATGTGTGACTGAAGAAATCTTTTGCTTAATTAAGCAATTAAATAATGTGGACTTCCCAGAATTAGGTGCGCCTATAAAACCTACTAAACTTATTTTTTTGTTATTTTCCTTCATCAATTTCCAACTGTTTAAGAATTTTAAGAGCAGCTTTTTGTTCAGCTTCCTTTTTACTTTTACCTTCTGCATCTACTTTGTATTTACTCTTTATAGAGGCAGACATTGTAAACACAGGATCATGTGCTTCCCCAACTACATTTTCAAGCTTATATTTTGGCAATATTTTATATCTTCTTTGAGCATATTCTTGCAATTGAGTTTTATAATCTTTTTGAAAAAGCTTCTCTATATCCAAGAAAAACCTTGCCCATAATTTTTGCACTAAATTTTTTACTGTAATAAAATCACTATCTAAATAAACAGCTGCGATTACCGCCTCTAATGTATTTTCTAAATTATTTGAATTTTCTCTGCCACCACATTGTTCTTCACCTGAATCCAATATCATATATTTGGATATATTTAAATCAGATGCGACAATTGTTAATATTTTTGCATTCACTAAATTGGCAAGTACTACAGATAATTCTCCTTCAGAATAATTTCTAAATTTATTATATATAATATCAGCCATTACAGCGCTCAATATACTATCCCCCAAAAATTCCATTCTTTCATAACTTTCAACGCCCTCTTTTGGATTACGCAAAACGCTAGGATGCGTTAACGCAACTTCTAAAAGTTTTTTATCTTTGAATGTGTAACCTAATTCCATTATTTAATAATATTAAATATTCTTCGAGTTGAGCTATCAGCAAATAAATCATTAAAAGAAAAATTAGAACTCCAAAATAATACTTTAGCTTTTCCAACAATCCTATTTTGATGAACATATCCTACATCATTAAGATATCTACTATCTATAGAATTATCCCTATTATCTCCCATAAAAAAGTAATGATCTTTTGGCACTTTATAAATAGGAGTGCTATTTGGAAACTCATATTTATTTGCATTATTGAATAAATATATATCGTAACTAGGACCTTTCTTGGATATATCTTCTAGATACATATCACGCTCCTGCACGCTATTCATACCTATAATCTTCCCTTTGAATTTTCGATTTACCGCTTTACCATTTACATACAAAAGTCCTTTTTTCACCTGGATTTCATCCCCTGGCAATCCTATTAATCTTTTGATATAATAAATATCATCATGCTTTGGAAGCAAAAATACTATTACATCTCCCCTTTGAGGTTTGTTATAAAAATATGTGTCTGAAAAAAGATTCAACCTATTTACCATAAATGAAGCCGAACTATTGTTATAGCCATAAGCAAATTTTTCCACAAACAAATAATCCCCAGAACGCAAACCAGGCTCCATAGATCCAGAAGGTATTTTAAAAGGTTGATATAAAAATGTCTGAAATAAAAAAGCAAACAATAATGCAAAAACTACCGTTTCAACCCACTCTTTTAAATTTATTTTTCTTTGTAAATAGTTAATTTTCTTTAATAATTCATCCATTCAATAACTCCTTTTTTTTAAAATACATATTTCCCAGACATAATTTTTGCAATAGGAACTCTATATGCAGAACATGATATATAATCCAAAGCTAAAGTTGAAAAAAACTTAATGGACTCTGGATCACCAGCATGCTCTCCACAAACGCCAATTTTTATCTTAGGATTCACCTTTCTACTACCCTCAATAGCATCTGCAATCAATTTACCAACTGTAAGCACATCAATCGTCACAAATGGATCATGCTTTATAATTCCTTTATTTACATATTCTTTTAGAAACTTCCCAGCATCATCTCTTGAAATCCCTAATGTTGTTTGCGTCAAATCATTTGTTCCAAAGCTAATAAAATCAACTTCCTTTGCTATATCTTCAATATTTAGTACTGCCGCAGGAAGCTCTATCATACTCCCTATTTTATAATCAATTTTTTTGTTATTGCTTATTGATAATTTATCAATGGTATTAGTAATTAATTTTTTTATCTCTAACAACTCATTCTTATTTATCACCAATGGTATCATTATTTCGGGAATTACACTAACACCATCTCGAACACATTCATTGGCTGCATTAACTATTGCAGAAACTTGCATTTCATATATTTCAGGATAAGTTATGGCAAGTCTACATCCTCTATGACCAAGCATTGGATTGCTTTCCTTCATCATGGCAATCCTATTTCTTATTGTATCTGCATCAATATTTAAACTCTTACTAAGTGAATTTATATCTTTCTGCTCATCTGATAAAAACTCATGCAATGGTGGATCCAACAATCTAATAGTAACTGACCTTCCATCCATAATTTTAAATAAATCATAAAAATCTTTTTGTTGAAATTTTATCAATTTATCTAAAGCTTCATTACGCTCCTTGACGTCAGATGATATAATCATTTCTCTGAAGATTTGTATGCGACTCTCATCAAAAAACATATGTTCAGTTCTGCATAAACCTATGCCTTCTGCATTAAAATTTTTAGCTACCTTTGCATCTTTAGGAATTTCTGCATTAGCTCTTACTTTTAATCTTCCTACTTCTTCAGATATGGTAAGCAATTTTTTAAATGTATTATCAAGTTTGGGCTGAATGGTACTAATCTCACCCAAAAATATTTCGCCACTTGTCCCATTTATAGTTATCCAGTCACCTTCTTTCAATAATATATTGTCTACTTGTATAGAATTTTTCATATTATCAATCATCAAATCAGAGGCTCCTGTAATACAGGATTTACCCATTCCTCTTGCAACAACCGCAGCATGAGAAGTCATTCCTCCTTTAGCAGTCAAAACTCCAACAGCTAAATTTATACCAGCTATATCTTCTGGACTTGTTTCATTTCTTACTAAAATAACATTAGTATTATTCTTGATCATAGACTCCACTCTCTCCGAAGATAAAGCTATTTTCCCTGAAACAGCTCCTGGAGAGGCTGGCAATCCTCTGCTAATAAGAACCTTTTTCACATCAGGATCAATACTAGGATGTAAAATTTTTTCAATTGCAGATGCAGTTACCCTATTTAAGGCTTCTTTTTTCGTGATAACACCTTCATCTAACATATCAACCGCAATCTTTATTAAAGCTGCAGGAGTACGTTTACCCAATCTTGTTTGTAAAATCCAACATTTACCACTCTCAATAGTAAATTCTACGTCTTGCATATCTCTATAATGCTGCTCTAACTTTTCGAGTATTTTCTTCAGAGTAGAATATGTATCAGGCATTAGCTCTTCCATAGTTGCTATTTGCTGACTAAATTCGCATCTAGAATGATCATTTATAGGAAATGGTGTATTAGCACCAGATACTATATCTTCACCTTGAGCATTAGGTAAAAATTCTCCAAATATTTCATGCTCTCCATTTGAAGGGTTGCGAGTAAAAACAACTCCCGTCGCACTACCTTCTCCTTTATTCCCGAACACCATGCTTTGTACATTCACGGCTGTACCAATATCATCATCAATACCATTAATCTCTCTATACTTTTGTGCACGCGTTGTATTCCAAGATTTAAACACAGCATTTATGGCTAATTCTAATTGTAAATTAACATCATGAGGAAACTGTATCCCTTGGTTTTTTATTAACTCTTCATACTCAGCTATCACTTCTTTTATACTTTCAACAGGCACGCAATAATTATCAACGATAGATAGTGATAATTTTTTATTTTCCCAAATGCTATCAAATTTATGCTTACTAATCTGCAACACAACATGACTAAACATCTCTATAAATCTTCTATAGCAATCATATGCAAATCTAGCATCTCCTGTTCTTTCAGATAATCCTTCTACTGTTTCTTTATTTAAACCAAGATTTAGGATAGTTTCCATCATCCCTGGCATAGAAATAGCTGCACCAGATCTTATAGAAAATAACAAAGGGTTTTCAGAATCGCCAAATTTACTTTCTACATCACTTTCTGCATATCTAATACCATCTTCAATTTGTAACTTTAAATCAGAATTTTGATCTAAAAATCTGCTGCATTCTGATGAAATAGTAAAGCCAGAAGGAACAGGGATACCCATTTTAGACATTTCTGCTAAACCAGCCCCCTTATTACCCAAAATAGACTTTAGGTGCTCGCCTCCCTCTGCATAATTTTTTCCAAATTTAAATACATATTTTTTACTATTACGCATTATCTTCTACTATCATGCATTACTTATTATTTGTTGAGATATCATCGAGCTTTTTAGGATTTATATCCTTAATTTCCAATATTTTGTCTTCAATTTCTTTTGCTATCTCTTTATTATCAATCAAATACTGTTTGGCATTCTCTTTTCCTTGCCCTATTTTTTGATCATTGTAAGAATACCACGAGCCGGCTTTACCAACTATATCTAAAGCAGCGCCTATATCAATGATTTCCCCTTCTTTTGATATACCTTTGCCATACATAATCTCAAATTCAACAATTTTAAACGGAGGAGCAACTTTGTTTTTCACTACTTTAACCTTTGTCTGATTTCCTACGACCTCATCTTTATCTTTTATTGCACCTATTCTTCTAATATCTAATCGAACTGATGAATAAAATTTCAAAGCATTTCCACCAGTAGTAGTTTCTGGATTTCCAAACATAACACCTATCTTCATTCGTATTTGATTTATAAACATCAAAATAGTATTGGTTTTTGATACATTAGCAGTTAATTTTCTAAGAGCTTGACTCATCAGCCTAGCTTGCAACCCCATATGACTATCACCCATATCTCCTTCTATTTCCGCCTTTGGTACCAATGCTGCGACACTATCTATTACTATCATATCGATAGCCCCAGAACGAACTAATGTATCTGTTATTTCCAAAGCATTTTCACCTGAATCTGGCTGAGAGAAAATCAATTTTTCAACATCAACCCCTAATTTTTTAGCGTATGACCTATCAAATGCATGTTCTGCATCTATAAATGCGCATGTGCCACCTTGTTTTTGACATTCCGCTATTGCATGCAAAGTCAAAGTAGTCTTTCCAGAACTTTCTGGACCAAATATCTCTACTACTCTACCCTTAGGATATCCACCTACTCCTAATGCTATATCTAAACCAAGTGAACCTGAGGAAACTGATTGTACATCTTGTATATCCATATTTCCAAGTGTCATAACAGCACCTTTTCCATATGCTTTTTCTATACGATCTAAAACTATCTCTAGTGCTTTTTCTTTATCCATCAAACCAAAATATGTTTTATATTTACCAGGAGTATAAATAAACTAATGATAGTTTCAACTATTTTCTCCTAAAATTCCAAAAGATTGAAATACATTTTTTGCAATCTTTGAAATATCTCCTGCCCCCATGAACACTAAATAGTCATCGGCTTTCACATTATCGTCTATAAAAACCCCTATATCCCTTGTATCAGAGCAATATGTTGCATTGTATTTATCGTCAAATTCTTTTGCAAATTTAATAATATCAACTCCTGAATTATTTTTTTCTCCGGCAGCAAAAACATCAAGAACAATTATTGAATCTGCTGCTAATAACGAATTAAAAAAATCTTGGTACAATTCTGTGAATCTTGAATATTTATGAGGTTCAAAAATTACTACCACATTACCACCTCTTTGTTTTGCATAATCTTTAGCAACCAGAAGGGTGGCTTCTATTTCTTTTGGGTGATGCGCATAATCATCAATAAAAGTTATGCCATTTTTCTCACCCAAAAAACTAAACCTTCTTTGTACACCTTTATAGCCCATTATCGCCAACCTTGTCCTTTCCTCATTGCATTTCATAAATTTTGAAACTGATATTGCAGCTAAAAAATTTAAAATATTATGCCTACCAAACATGTTGGTTTGAACATCTTTCATGCAATCGCTATCTGTCTTGGTTATTTTTTGAAATTTTTGTGAAAATTCTATATCAAATAAAAGTCCTTTTTTTGATGAGGAAATATTCTTAGCAACCACATCAAAATCTTTTGACTCTATTCCATAGGTGATGAATTTTGGATTGTTTTTATATAAAAGATTTATTTCACTAAGGTAATCGCAATCTCCACAGGATATTAACATATCATTCAACAAAACTTTATCTACAAAAAGCTTATTCATAGCTATGATACTTTCCATGCTCCCATAATAATCTAGATGCTCTTTATCAATATTAGTAATAATACCTATATTAGATGGAATTGATAAAAAAGTACCATCTGATTCATCAGCTTCGATAATATTCACGTTATCTCTTCCGTTGAATGCATTAGAATCAATTTCATTTATTATGCCACCACATAATACAGACGGTTCTTTTGGATTATCTCTCAATAAAGAAAACATCATTGAAGTTGTGGATGTTTTTCCATGCGCTCCTGTAATAGATATATTGTATCCACCATACATCATATTAGACAACAACTCTGCTCTGCTAATAACTGGCTTTTTGAGTTTAGTAGCGGATAAAATCTCTATATTGTCATTTTTTATTGCTGAAGATTTTACTACAATAGATATACCATTTACATTTTCTTCAGCATGGCCTGTAAAAACTTTTACGCCCAACTTTTTTAATTCAACTACTTGGTTATTACAGCTTTTATCAGAACCTTGAACATATACATTATTTGCATGTAATACCTTAGCTAAGCCACTCATGCCTATACCACCAATCCCAATAATGTGAATCTTTATACCTTTATCGAAAAGATGGTGTGTTAATTTCATATAAACTCTTGGTAATTTAGCTGCTTTTTAGAATATTATAAGATTTGTAATACCAAATGCTATTTGGAAAATTATACCCTAGAACAGATGCGTATTTTTTAGCCTCTCCTTCAATACCTAAAATATAATATATTTCAAATAACCTGTATAATGCTTCCGGAATAAAAATACTATCGTCATAATTTTTCAAAACATTTTTAAATCTATTAACAGCCGATATTGGTTTATGAGTTCTTAAATAAAATCTACCGATATCCATCTCCTTTCCTGCTAATACATTATTTATATATTCCAGCTTCCATCTTGCATCTTTGGAATATTTAGATTTTGGATATAATTGAATCAATGCAGTAAAATCTTGCTTAGCTTTAGCACTATATTCCTGATCTCTACCAATATCCATGATCTGCTTATAATTTAACATCCCTTTTATATAATAAATATATGGAGAAAAATCACTTACTGGAAATTGTCGAAGGAAATCATCTATTGTTAATTGTGCTTCTGTAAAATTATCCAATGCAAAAAATGCGTATGTCTTTAAAACCAGAGCTTCAGAATAATATTTTGACGCTGGATACTCCTCTTCTAGCTGCGTTAATGTTTTTGAGGCATCTTTATACTTTTCTGATTTAATCTCCTTAACCCCCCTGTCATACAATTCTTTTTCACTAACGGAACTTATTTTAAGATCATCTTTCTTACTAGAGCAATTTTGCAATAATAAGCAGAGGAAAAAAACATATATAATTTTGATATTATTTCTCATAACTAAGATCTTGTAACCATCATATTTTTTATATTACTAATAGCTTTTGCAGGATTCAAACCTTTAGGACATGATGTTGTACAATTCATAATGGTGTGACATCTATATAATTTAAACTCATCCTCAAGCTCGTCTAACCTTTCTTGTGCTTTTTTATCACGACTATCTACAAGCCATCTATATGCCTGAAGTAAAATTGCAGGGCCTAAATATTTGTCGCTATTCCACCAATAACTAGGGCAACTTGTAGAGCAACAAGCACATAATATACACTCATATAACCCATCTAACTTCTCTCTCTCTTCAACACTCTGTAATCTCTCTTTAGTATTATGCTTCAATTTATCTGCTTGCAACCAAGGTTTTACAGATTTCAATTGATCATAAAAATGATTCATATCTGGGACAAGATCTTTAACAACCTCCATATGCGGCAGAGGGTATATTTTTATATCACCCTTCACATCCTCTATCGGTTTCAAGCATGCTAAAGTATTTGTGCCATCTATATTCATCGCACAACTTCCACAAATACCCTCACGACAAGATCTTCTGAATGTAACAGTACTATCAATTTCATTTTTTATCTTGATCAGAGCATCCAAAACCATAGGCCCACATTTGTTTAGGTCTATGTGAAATTTGTCTATTCTTGGATTTGTTGCAGAATCTGGATCATACCTATATATGCTGAAACACTTCACTTTTCCAGATTTAGAATAATAATGATGATCTTTTCCTTTTTTCACCTTAGAATTTTTAGGTAACGCAAATTCAACCATTCTCTTGATATAAAAGCATGTTTTTATGATAATTTATCACTATTATATTTATTTCGCAACAACACTAACAGTTATTTATCAGATAAATTAATTTTCACATAACAACTTTGTGTTTCACGTAATATAACTTGTGTACATTTTATATGCTGATCCTGAAATATTACAGGTACTATTTCGTATAACAAATGAGATGCCATATTTTCCGCTGTAGGATTACCATTCATATAATATATTTCCTGATCCAAACATTCTTTGATATAACCACCCAACACTTTATCTTCAATGTTAAGAATTACATTATGATCCCAATTTTTATCAATCCAACTTTTTAATTTTTTCTTGATAATGCTAAAATCCACCACCATCCCTAACTCATCTAATTCTTCAGATTCAAAACTCAGTTCAATAACATAACTATGTCCATGTAGCATTTTGCACTTTCCTTGATGACCTATAATCCTGTGTGCTGCTTCGAATTTTAAAATTTTAGTGCATTGAATCATTAAATACTTGAATATAATATTACAAATGGTAATTTTACATTAATATTCTTAATTTTCAATACGGAAATCATGATAAATTCTAGCTCTCAAAATGAATTTTTAGAAATATACTTAGCAAATCCTAGGGGTTTTTGTGCAGGGGTGGAGAGAGCTGTCTCTATCGTAGAACTTGCTCTACAAAAACATGGAGCTCCCGTTTATGTTAAGCATGAAATTGTGCATAATAAATATGTTGTAGAAGACTTAAAGAAAAAAGGGGCAATCTTTGTAGAAGATATAGAAGATGTTCCGATTAACGCTATAACAATATTTTCGGCCCATGGAGTAAGTAAAAAAGTAGAAAATGATTCCTCTTTAAAGCAATTGCATATTATTGACGCAACATGTCCTTTAGTGAAAAAAGTACATATACAAGCGAAAAATTTTGAAAATGACGGGTATAAAGTAATTTTAATAGGTCATAAAAACCATCCTGAAATAGATGGTACAAAAGGTAGATTAAACCAAACGGTATTTATAGTAGAAAAAGAAGAAGATATAGACAAGATCCCGTATACAAAAGATACCAAAATAGCATATGTAACACAAACCACACTTAGTGTTGACGATACAAAATTAATAATAAAAAAGCTTAAAGATAAATATGAACATATCAAAGGTCCAGATACAAAAAATATTTGTTTCGCAACACAAAACAGACAAGATGCTGTAAAAAAGCTTTCCGCTATTTCCGATGTGGTATTTGTCATCGGTTCAAAAAATAGTTCTAATTCCAATAGATTAAAAGATATTTCAACGATTCAATGCCCCAACACTTACTTATTTGATGATGAAAGTGAGATACCTTTAGATTCGTTATTATCTGCAACAAAATTAGGAATTACCGCCGGAGCTTCTGCTCCAGAAATCTTGATCACTAACATCATAAATGAGATCAAAAAATACAGAAAAATAAAAATAAAAAATCTAGATGGAATAATAGAAAAGGTGAAATTTAATATTCCCACTGAACTTAGATAGTTTTACAATGAAAGGTAGGGATGATTTGCACTACAAGTTGCAAAAACTTATAGAATTGTTATAATACTTTGAATATTACGCAGTTGTATCATATAGGTATAGCCAGGTAGAATGAATTGTATAATATATGAGTAAATTTAAAACACTAATAGATACGATAAGAAACGGTTCACTTGATGGCGTCAGATTTTTTTTATACAATAATCATTGTAGCAAAGCTATACTTGAAGCTGCCATCAATGAAGTGAATAATTTGTTCATTGATTTGTTATGTAATTCCAAATCACAAGAAAATAATCACACAATAATCCGAAACTATAGCGATATAAATAATTTTTTGCTAGATGAACTGATAAATATAGCATTTTGTAAAATAGAAGATCCTTTTTTTTCTGAATCATTAGACCAAATAGAGTGGGACGAAGCTCTTTTAGATGATTTATTGCTCAGAGTTACACGACATGAGGATATTAAGAAAATTTATAAAATCATTGATAAGAAAAAAACTTACACTACAAACACAATGGATTGTGTGTTTAAGCTATCATCACACATAAACGAAAACAATCTTAAAGATCACTCCAATTATGAGATTTCTAATACCAATTTTATTATAACAATAAAGAAAAATGGTACGAATTTTTATAATAAAATACTCCCATACTGCAGTCAAGAGGGAGTAGAGCTTGGAATTCTTTATTCTCTTAATCATAGGTCTGATATGATGATTTACACCATGTTGAAATATTTGAAGAGTGTAACCAAAATCTATCAAAATCTGGGCTTTATTTTTTTACATTCAACAAATGAAATATGGAAAATATTTATAACATCTGCAGATCTACATTCAACAAAAAAATTTTATACTAGCAAGACAATAGAGGTGTGGAAAAAGATGCTTGTTCAAGATTCCATTTTATATTCAAAATTCGAATTTATGAAAAATATTGTTTATGCCAAGAATTATATAATGAAGAATGAGCACCAAGCCTTGAGTGATCACGAATATTGTGGATTAAAATCAATGATCAAATACGACTACTACATGGATTATGATTTTATAAAAAATGATAGTACACATATAAAATTTTATGAGAATATGAAGCATCAATGCAACTTTATAACGCATAATTCACAAATTGATAATGATGTATTACATTTTGGAAAATTAAAAAACACTAATATTGAGACTAAAGAGAATATTAAAAAAAAGGTTATCAAAAAAAGTAATATAACTGAAAATACTACAGCTGAATTTAATGAATATTATTGGACTATAGAAGAGCTTCTTAAAGATCCAGAATTTCTAGAAGAAATGCGACAACGAGCTGAGGAAGATATGGAGAAGTGCAAACTTGATTTTGAAGCAGGGAAGTTTGTAGAGATTAATGTGTATAATATTGAATACAATATCACAAGGGAATTTGAGGAAGTTGATACTTATCAAAAAACTATGGAAGAGTACCCTCTCTATTTAACAAGTTAATTGTTTTTATTAATAATCAAATATATCGGTACTAAATTCGAAACTATTATGGGAAATATAACTGAAAGAATTATTGATATTTTTCCAGATTCTCCAATAGCATGCATAAAATTTGCAAAGAAATATATGCTAAAACCAACTAATATCGAATAAAATATAGATACATCAAATTTCTTTTTTTCTCCCAATTTAGAACAAAAAAAGTAACTAATAAAAACCATCCCCATAATAAAAAAAGGAGAAAAAAGTTCTTTGAAAAAATACAGTTTATAACGTGTAGCAGATACCCCAGAATCCTCGGTCAATTTAATGAATTCCAATAATTGAAAAAAAGATATGCCCTCAATAGACGTAAGATTTCCGAATATCTGGGACATAGAAATCTTAATTGGCAATATAACTTTGTCGATATTTTTTATTTGAAACTTAGAATTTATTGATATCACATCCCGTAATATGAGCTCTTCTTTTTTAAAAACAATAGATTTTGCAATCATCCTTTCTCTGAACTGAAAATCTTTATCAAAAAAGAATACATTTGTATCATATAAGGTTTTATACGCTTCTGACACCCTTAATGCACTAATAATAACGTCTTTGTCGTCTAATTTATTTTTCAACCATATACCATTTTTCGATACTGAAACTAAGCTACTTTGCTTTTTAAAGTTTTGAGCTTCATAATTTTGATATTTTTTTAACAACATTTTTCCAACTGGATTAAATACTGTAATATTTAGAATTCCAAATATTACTATAACAAAAATGACTGGGGCAATAATATTAGCATTTGATAAACCATAACTTTTTGCAGTCATAATTTCATTTGATTTGTTTTTTATATAAAAATACAAAGCAGAGGATATTAATGCGATAATTGGAATTATTTTTTCTAAACTACCGTAATTTTTCATCAAAGCGAGCTTAACTATCATCCTAAATTGAAAGGAATATTTAGATGTGCTTCGAATCAATTCTAAAGTGTCAAAAAGCAATATTATAAAAAATATTATAAAAAATATCGCAGATAACACTTTTGTGAAGTCAATTACACTAATTCTAAAATAAGTCTGAGATGGAATCATTATTCCCTTTAAAAATTAATATATGGTGTTTCCGACAGGATTCGAACCTGTGGCCTTTGGATTAGGAATCCAACGCTCTATCCTACTGAGCTACGGAAACAAGAAACAAAATATATACTGTATCTGCTTCTAATAACAACTTTTTTATCATAAAAACAATTGATTCAATACAATAAAATCATAATACTTAATATATAATACTTAAATATCAGAAAAAATGACAAAATCAAAAGAACACCTAAAAAGCTCCTACGCTAATAGAGAAATTAATGAAAAAATACACAAAAATAAATTATTAAATACAGGATTACCAGCATCCACAGTATATAATTTAATTCAAGATCAATTGATTTTGGATGGAAATGCTAAACAAAATTTAGCAACATTTGTTACCACTTGGATGGAGCCTGAGGCATCCAAGCTAATGGCAAAAGTTGCAAATAAAAATATGATTGATAAAGATGAATATCCACAAACAGCCGATATAGAAGATAGATGTGTAAATATCATTGCTGATTTATGGAATGTACCAGATATAACAGATACCATTGGCTGTTCAACAACTGGCTCTAGTGAAGCTTGTATGTTAGCAGGATTAGCTATGAAAAGATCTTTACAACTAAAAAGAAAGAATAAAGATTTCAAACCCAACTTAGTAACAGGGATAAATACACAAATATGCTGGGAAAAATTTTGTAATTATTGGGATGTGGAAGAAAGACAAGTTCCTTTAGAAAAAGGTAGATACATTATCGATCCTAAAAAAGCAGTCGATTTATGCGATGAAAATACAATAGGAATTGTTGGAATTTTGGGAAGTACTTTCACTGGTGAATATGAAAATATAGAAAAATTAAATGATGAAGTAGATAAGTTTAATAAAAGAACAGGATTAGAGGTGCCAATACATGTGGATGCAGCAAGTGGAGGATTCGTTGCTCCATTCATTCAACCAAATTTGAAATGGGATTTCCGTTTAAAATGGGTGAAATCCATCAATGCATCTGGACATAAATTTGGTTTAGTTTATCCAGGTGTAGGTTGGGCAATTTGGAAACATAAGGACGATCTTCCAAAAGAACTGGTATTTAACGTAAATTATTTGGGTGGTGAAATGCCTACATTTACTTTAAATTTCTCAAGATCTGCAAGCCAAGTAATCGGACAATATTACAATTTTTTAAGACTGGGCTTTGATGGTTATAAAAAAATTCATGAAGAGTCAAAAGATATAGCGCACTATATTTCAGACGGATTAAAAAAACATAATTTATTTGATATCATACATAAAGGTGATGACATACCTGTTGTTTCCTGGAAAGCAAAAGAGGGAATTAAATTTAACCTTTTTTTATTGTCAGAGCGATTAAATTATACTGGATGGCAAGTACCAGCATATACTTTGCCCGAAAATCTTACTGATATAGCTATAATGAGAATAGTGGTAAGAGAAGGCTTTAGTTATGAAATGGCTGATCTACTTTTAGCTGATATAGATAAAGCTGTAGAATATTGTAAAAAAAATGGAGAATTTCTAGATAATACAAAAGAGCAATGTTTCAGCCATTAAATACAACTTAATACTAAATTCTTGAATAGCGTTGGTATTTGTTTTAGAATACCCTTTTGGAATTTTCAAAATAAATACCAATGCAAGAGTTTATTATTTCTAATGCAGCTGCACTTAGAATAAATGATATCAACAAATCATCTAATTCCAATGAAATGCTAAAGATTAGTGTGGATGGGGGCGGGTGCAATGGATTGAGGTACCAATTTCAATTTACACAAGATAAAAAGAAAACTGATGTATTATTTCAGAAGAATTCTGCTATTGTTAGCATAGATGAGATTTCACTTAAATATTTAATTGGATCGAAGCTTGAATATAAAAATGAATTAGGTAATGCTCATTTTTATATTATCAATCCAAACACATCATCAAAATGTGGGTGCGGTGAATCTTTTTCGATAAATACTTAAAATAAGATATGACATATAGATATAGAAAAGAACCAACAAATCGTCAATTAAAAGTAGCTCAATTAATCAGGCAAGAAATTTCTGTGATATTTATAAGGGGTGATGTTCACCCATCCATAGATTCTTCTATTATAACTGTATCAGATGTAAAAATAAGTCCAGATCTTAAAATTGCTACAGTATTTTTATGCTTATCAAAGAATACTACTGATAATACAAAATTATTTGAAATACTAAATCATTCATCTTCAGAATTCAGAAGAATAGTTAGCAAAAGTACATCTCTCAAATATTCGCCTGAAATAAGATTTGTTGAAGATAAATATAGGGATGAACAAATTAATATGGAAAAAGTATTAAATAAAATATCACAAAGTTAAAATCAAAAGATACAATATCTCAATACTAAAAAATTTATCTAACAAAATTTCTTAAAATTTTAACACTATTATTATAAAATACTTCTTGGTATAAAAAAGATGGTGGGACTTGTAGGACTCGAACCTACGACCGCACCGTTATGAGCGGCGTGCTCTAACCAACTGAGCTAAAGTCCCGTATATTAATTTTTTACAATATTACAACCTTTATGTCTATAGTAAAATTATAGATAAAAGCATATTTATTTAAATATCCTCTCCTAAGGCTCTTTAAAGGCTCTATGGAAACTATCTTTAATTGGTGAATATAAATACTCAGCAAAACTCCTTGTACCCTTTACTATAAATGCTGTAACAGGCATTCCAGGATATAATTTGATTATTGTATTTACTTTTTCCAACTCTTCAGGACTCACTGTAATTTTTGCCTTATAGTATCCAACAGGAGCAAATTTCTGCTGACCAGGTTGTCCTGGGCCTGCTTGTTGATCAAATTTATCAGCAGAAATATAAGTGACAGTACCCTCAATTCTAGGAACAAGCCTCGCTTTATAAGCATTAAGCTGAATTCTAACATTGCTACCAATACTGATACTCTCTATTTCATGTGATGGAATAAATGCTTCTATTATCAAATCACCGTCTTGAGGAATTATTTCCATGATTACATCAGCATGTCTTACAGAACCACCAACCGTATGCACTTTTAAATCAGTTATAACACCTGCGTAAGGTGCTTTTATCACACTTCTTTCATGAGAATCTTTCACTTGTATATACTGAGCCTCATAATTTAATAACTCAGTATGGTTCCTCTTATATTCTTCAGATAAATTTACATTTCTTTCATCAACAAAATTTATTTTTCTTGATTTAACTTCAGCAATCTTATGTTTGTATCCAGACATTTTTGCTTCTAACTCCAAGATTTCACCTTTATATCTCTGTAATTCTATCTTTACTTGTGCAACACTATGAGAAATATCAAGTTTTTTTTCAAGCAACTTCTGCTTCTTTTTATATTCTATCTCTAGAGTTTTTATATTTTCCTTTTGAGATTTAATTCTTTCGTTAGTAGATAATATTTCTGAATTAAATTCTTGCTCTTGAGCATCATAAGTGTTCATACTTCCTAAAATATATGCTTTTAACATATTAAAGGAATTTTTTTGCGCAGTTTTAAGTGCTTGTATCTTTTCGTCATCTGATTCCAAATACTCATTATCAAAAAAGAGTTCCATATTACTTGCTTTTTCCATATCGTCAGAATGTACTAATGTTATGAATTTAATGCTTTCGGTTAATCTAGCTTCTACAGCTAAAGCATATCTTAGCTGCCATAATGTTTTTTCTAATTCAGATTTGGTTTTTGATTCGTTCAATGTCAACAAGACTTGTCCCTTCTCTACAGTATCACCATCTTTGACATATATTTTTTCAACAATTCCACCTTCGAAATGTTGAATTTGCTTTCTATGATCACTTACCATAACAAATCCCTCTGCAATAGATGCACTATCAAGTGGAGCAAAAGAGCTCCAAACACCAAAAAATCCCAAAGTTATCAAAATTGACATTAATCCAAATTTTATAGGAAAACTAATCTGCTTTCTGATTTCTTTTTCATTTTTTTCTACATAATGAGATTTTTCTAAAGTAATACCAAATAAAAAAGTCTTAACTTCTTTCAAAAATTGTCCAAAAGCCTTGAAATCAATTAATTTATAATCTTTATATTGCTCTTTTAAATCTTCCTCAAACTCATCTTTTTGTACTTTAATGCCTTTAGATAGATCCTCAACATCTTTAGAATCAGAAATTACCTCAACATCTTTGATATCAATATTTTCATTTTGTTTATCTTTTTTCATATCATCTCGCATATATTAATATTTTATCACAATACGTGTTTTTCTTTATTTAACTTTTCCATAATTTCTTTTTTGGGACCAAAAGCTGCTACCATACCATCTTTCATCACAAGCACCTTATCAACAGCTGTCAATATAGAGGTTTTATGTGAAATAATAACTGTAGTTATCCCTTGCTCCTTAGCAACTGCTATTGCGGTCATTAATGCTTCCTCACCCTGTGTATCCAAGCTGGCATTTGGTTCATCCAATACAATAAATTTTGGATTGCCATAAAATGCTCTTGCAAGACCTATCCTTTGTTTTTGTCCACCAGAAAGCATAGAACCATCTAAACCCACATTGGAATCATATCCATTAGGAAGTTGCAATACCATATCATGAACACCAGAAAGCTGAGCAGCTACAACAACATCATCAGGATTTGGATTGATATTCATTCTTGCTATATTTTCTTTAATTGTACCTGAAAAAAGCTCTATATCTTGTGGTAGATACCCTATATGCGGACCAAGCTCTTCTTTTTTCCAATCTTTTATACTAGCACCATCGATCCTGATAGCCCCAATACTTGGATTATAAATTCCAACTAATAACTTTGCCAATGTAGTTTTGCCCGAAGCACTTGCACCAATAATTGCCAATACATCGCCTTTATCTAATGAAAGATTAACACCCTTAAGTATATGTTTTGGTACACCAACTGGAGCAAAATACACATTTTCAACATCAATTTTACCCTCTGGCTCAGGTAACGACATCTTATCACTATCATCAACATATCTTTCAAATGATTTTGTAAGTCTCATATAAGACTTTCTACAGTTCACAAAACCTTTCCAAGACTGGATCGCCTGTTCAAATGGTGCTAATGCCCTACCAACAAGTGATGAGCTAGCTATAATTGTACCTGAAGTAATTTGACCCTGTATCACTAAATACGCTCCCAATGCAGTAACTGAAATCTGTATCACTAATCTGAAAAATTTTGTTATCTCAGTAAAAACAGCTTGTCTTTTTGCCACTAAATTTTGAGTTTGTTGCACTTCTTGATTAATATTTTGCCAAGAAGATATGATGTTTTTCCTCATCCCCATCACCTCTATCACTTCAGCATTTCTAGTTGATTGATCAACCTGCCTCATACTTTTAATGTAATTGTCATTATTCATCTCGATAAGTGGCTTAGTAGATCTATCAGCTATAATACCAAAAATTATCAAAACTGCCCCAGATATTATTGCCAATGTACCAATTGCTGTATGCAATATAAATAACACTATAATAAAAATGATTGCCCATGGCATATCCATAATGGATATTATTCCAGGGCTTGTTAAAAATGTTTTTACTGTTTGTAAATCTCTTAGTTGCTGGCTATTTGCCATAGCTTTTGATTCTAAAGATATTCTTATTGAGTTTGAAAATACCGTCTCAGAAAGTTTGTTTTCAAACCAAGCCCCCATCTTATTCATCGCAAATGACCTAGCTGCTTGTATCAACGCCAATAAAGCCAGAGCCAATATTATGACTAAAGTTAGCATCATTAAAGTATCTGTATTCTGACTCGATAATACTCTATCTAAAACTTGCATTGAAAATAATGGCGTGGATAACATCAGTATATTAATTAAACATCCGAACAAAAGGACAAACCTTACCATCACCTTACATGATAAAATTGCCTCTTTTAAAGGTGTATTTTTATTATTCTTGTTCACCACAATAAATTTTTCAACGATTATTTCTTAAAACCAATATAGGGTAGATTATATTTTTCTCAAGGGAAAAACAAACTAAATATGATAAGCAATTAATTTATCAATTGAATTCTTTATTAATAATTTCTGATAAATCTACTATTTCTGCGGTGGATGCCTTTCTATTTTTTAATTCAACCTTATCATCATTCGCAAATCTTGGGCCAACAATTATTTGCCAACTAATTCCTATTAAATCCGCATCATTCAGTTTTTTTCCAATACTATTTTTTGAATCATCATATAAAATTTCATATTTTTCACCTAAAATACTATAAATTTTTTCCGACAACTCTACGCATTTTTGATTTTCAATATTAAGATTTATCAGCATTATACGAAAAGGTGAGATGGATTCAGGCCATATTATTCCTTTTTCATCGTGAGAATTTTCAATCACAGCCGCAACTAATCTGGATATACCTATGCCATAACATCCCATTTCAGGATGTTTAATTTTACCATCTTCTGTAGTATATGTGCACTCCAAGGCTTTGCTATACTTTGTCCCTAAATAAAACATATGCCCAACCTCTATACTCTTACTACTAACTATATCATCATTATGTGCAGCATCTTTGTCATGCTTTTCTTCTTCTTTAGCATAGAGCTTTCCAAAATCTTCAAGACAAATATTTTTCTCGTTTAAATAATCAAATAAATCATTTTGATAATAAATCCGACTCTCTCCTTCATTTGCTAAAATATGAAATTCGTGACTATAATCTCCCCCCATCGCTCCGGTTGGTGCAAGAACAGGTATAACATCAACACCAATTTTTTTAAAAATACGTAAATACGCATTAAAAATTTTCTCATAATGCTCCAATGCCTTTTCCTTTGTTGCATCAAATGTATAAGCATCTTTCATCAAAAACTCTTTGCATCTCATCACACCATGCTTTGGCCTTATTTCGTCTCTAAATTTCCACGTGATTTGATACAACATCTTACCCAAATTTTTATATGATTGTAAAAAATCACTATAAAGATTGGTAACTTCCTCTTCTCCCGAAGGTGGCAGTACATATTTACTCTTCTTACAATCAATCAAATGAAAAATTTGAGATTTCATATCTGATTCTTCTATTGCTCTTCCAGATTTTTCCCAAATAGATAATTTTTGCAAAGATGGCAATGCAATTTCATTTCCATCAATTTCATCTAACTCTTCTCTAATTATATTTTTTATCTTTTTAAGTACCTTCAATCCCAAAGGTAACCAAGCATAAACACCAGAAGACACCTGCTTCACCATGCCACTTCTTAACATCAATTTATGTGAAACCAATCTTGCTTCTGAAGTAACGTCTTTTTTTGTTAAAAATAAAAATTTACTTTTTCTCATATAAAAAAATTACTCTAAACCAACTACATCTTTATATAACTCAAACAAAGCCTCTTCCTCATTTAATTTTTCTGAATCCATTTTTCTTGCTCTGATTACTTTTTTTATTATGCTTGGCACAAATCCTTTTGCCTTTGCGTCTAAAAGTAAATCCCTAATATCATTACTAATATTATTTTTTTCTTCTTCTAATCTTTCTATCCTTTCGATATATTGTTTTAAAATTTCTTTTCCGTTGCTATCAATAGCATTCATGATCACCTCAATAATTATAGATTTTGCTTTTCTTATATAACCCAATAGTAAATCTTATAAAGACAGCTGTTACAGCTGTCAATGGAATAGCAAATAAAATACCAAAAAAACCAAATAATGATCCCCAAAAAAACAAACCAAAAAATATCCATAAAGGATGAAGATTTAATTTTTTCCCTATTAATTTAGGTGTAACAAAGCCACCCTCTAAAAGATGTCCACAAATATAAATCACGCAAACATAAACAAAAATTGTGAAAGACTTGAATTGAATATAAGAAATAATTGAAACAACAAAGAAACTTAACAAAACACCTACATATGGTACAAATAGCGAAATACCAGACATCATTCCCAAAACAATAGAATACTTAATATTTAATAAAAGAAGTCCAGCTGTATAATATAACCCCAATAAAATTGATACAGTTAATTGCCCCCTCAAGTAATTTGAAAATGTAATGTTTATTTGAGAAAATAACTGATTAATATCTGATTTATAATATTTTGGTATTAAATTTTTAATATATTTTTTAATTTCATCCATATCAAACAAAAAATAAAAAGTAAAAACTGGCGTAACTAAAAAAATCGTTGCTAAATTCAACATAACTTTTCCAGACTGAACCAAATTACCAAATATTTCCTTTATAAATTTAAAAATATAACTGTTAATATTAGAATATAACTCTTGTAAACTATCATAAATTTGTGGATATGATGATTTGACAAATGAATCCAGCTTATAAAAAATTTCCGCATTAAAAATTTTATTATTTAAATTCAACTGTTCAGCAATATTACTAGCTTGAGTAATTGATAACGGCACTAAATAATAAAATGCTACAAAAAAAATAGAAAAAAATGCACATAATACAATAGATACTGAAAAACTTTTATTTATATTCTTTTTCTTAGATAAATAAACAACAATTGGATCTAATATATACGCAAAACAAAACGCCAACAAAAATGGTGTTATTATATCGATAAATGTGTACATGAATGAAAAAAATAGAACAAAACAAATTACTATTAAAAATAATTGTGTTGAAACTGTGTTTTTAAAATAATTCATATTTTTTTATTTTCATAAACAAAACATTTTCCACAATAAGGGCAAGTCACTTCGTTGTTTTTTAATGATAATGCAAGATAAACTGCAGGATGCTCTTTTTCATTTGGTTTTCCATGACATATAACTTTGCAATCATTCACAGTAATTTTGGTTTTATTGTTCATTAAATCACCTATTCATGTTATATAAAAATCTTAATCCATTTAGTGTTAAATACGGATCAAATATATCAGCGAAGTCTAACTCTTCTTTTATTATATTGCTAATACCACCTGTAACAACAACAGTAAAATCTCCCTTATATTTTGCACAAATATCAGACACCACGCCTTTTATTCCATAATAATAAATTGACCTCATTCCTGACATTACTGCATCTTGAGTGTTTTTTCCAAATAAATTCATGTTGCTGCTTTTAAATGAAGTGTCATAATAATTGAGATCAGTATTTTGTATTAATGCATTATATGAAGTAAATACACCTGGTAATATGCTTGCTCCTAAAAATTTACTCCCTTCTATTATCAAACCAACCACAGTAGCGGTACCAAAATCTATAAATATAGAATTTTTTCCATACAATTCTCTTGATGCAATAGCATTAGCCAATATATCTGATCCCAATTTCTTTGGATCATCAACATCTAAAATCAAATCATGTTTGCACTCATTTGCTATGAGTGGAACAATCCTAAAACAACTTTTTATAGCCTCAACCACCTGCATAGTACAACTCCTTACAACAGATGATAAGATAGCCATATTAACATCTGTTTTTTCGGATTTAATATGAGATGATATTTTTTCTATATAATACTCTGTCGAAGCTTTTCTTTCCGTATCAAACCTAAAAACATGAGTGAGAAGATTATTATCGAAAACTCCTATAACAATATTTGTATTCCCTATATCTACTACTAACAACATGATCTTTATAAAATTTTACTTGTAATATAGTGATCAATTATACCCATAATCTGTGATGGAAAAAATATGTACAATAAATTATACATCACCCCTGAGAACAATAAAATTCTCTCAACAAAATTTATCTCAATTTTTACAACGGAATGTTCAGATTTTTCAAAATACATATACCTTATGATATTTAGATAATAAAATATCCCCAAAACGAAGGCTATGAAGCCAATTAATGCTAAGTAATATAATTGTGATTTCATTATTCCCAAGAATATATAAAATTTAGCAAAAAAACCTGCAAATGGAGGAATACCAGCCATAGAGAAAACAACTACCAATAGCCCAAATGCTAAAAATGGATTGTTTTTAATCATACCCCTTAAACTTTTAAGCTTATAATCAAATGTTTTATACCTTCCTAATATACCCACAATAATAAAAAAGGTCATAATGGAAATGATATATGTGATGGCGTAAAAAATAGTAAAGCTAAGATATTCCGTACTATACATGATAACACTCATCAAAACAAAACCCATATGCCCAATTGAACTATAAGCAATCAATCTCTTTAGGTTATTTTGCATGATTGCTGCAATATTACCAAACAACATCGAAGATATAGAAATAATACCTATTATTATTTGCAATTGATCTTTAATAATCAAAAAAGGTCCAAATAACAATCGAATAAAGACAATTAAAGCTGCATACTTAATAGAAGATGCCAATAAAATAACAATCTCATCATTGCTCCCTTCATAAACATCTGGAGTCCAATTATGGAAAGGAAACAAAGATAATTTGAACATCATAGTAATAACCACCATGATCAACCCAATTATCATTAATAAATTTTGAGTATATTGATGATAATCTAAAAATTTAACTTCAGAATAATTAGCTACAATATCCAAGAAATTTACTGAACCTGTACTGCCATAGATAAAAGAAGCTCCAAATAAAAAAATACCTGAACTAATAGAGCCAAGTATAAAGTATTTTAAACTGGCTTCTATTGATTTAGCATCTCTTTTATTCCAAGCGATCAATACATAAGTTCCCAAACTAAATAATTCTAGGCCCAAATAAAGAGTGATCAAGCTACTGCTACTCACAAAAACACACATGCCTATGGTGATTAACAACATCAATATTGGCGCTTCAAAACTATATTTTTTTTCTTTATACTCTCTTGCTTGAATATTTAATAATATAATAATATTACAAATTATGATTATAATTTTGCTGTATTCTGTGAATCTTGATATCAGTAACGAGCCATTAAATATAAAAATACCCTCAGAATAATTCAGCTGTAATATCTGATATATACTAATGACTAAGATTATTAATACACAATTACTTACAATACTAAATTGATTCTTTTTTAAAAATAATCCTAATAGCAAAGCCAAAAAGGCTCCAACAACCATAAAAATCTCTGGAAAGAAAAAATATAAGCTGGTGTATAAATCTTTCAATTTTTCTAAACTAAACATATTTTAATAATATTTATTTAACCCGTTATCATTTAAAAAATTCATGCTGCTGATTAAATGTGCAGCAGATTTGCTCAAAGAATTAGTTATAATACTTGGGTAAATACCTAGCAACACTACCAATATTCCCAATATACCTAATACGTATTTATCTAGTACACAAATATCTTGTAAAACCATAAAAGTTTTAGAATGATCTCCGAATATAATCCTTATATACAACCAAAGCATATATATAGCACCCAATATAATACCTAAGCTCGCTAAAATTCCAAAAGTATAATTTTCATGAAAAACACCAAGCAGAACAAAAAATTCTCCTATAAATCCGGATGTACCAGGAAGTGCAATTGATCCCATAACAAATATAGTGAATAACAAAGAAAAATTTGGCATCCTAGTTGCCAAACCCTGATACAAAGAAATTTCTTTGCTAGTTGTTTGTTCATAAAGCACACCTATACATAAAAACAATGCACTAGAAATCAAACCATGACTTATCATTTGAAATACAGCACCTTCTATACCATATTTATTAAACGAAAAAATACCTATAACAACATATCCCATATGAGCAACGGATGAATACGCTATCATCTTTTTCATATCTGTCTGCATCAAAGCCACAATAGATGTGTAAATAATAGCAATAATACCCATGTATATTACATAATCAGCAAAGTAAATTGAAATCTCTGGAAACATAGGTAAATTAAACCTAATAAGTCCATACCCCCCTATTTTTAGCAAAACTCCAGCAAGAATTACAGATCCACTTGTTGGGGCTTGAACATGTGCATCTGGAAGCCAAGTATGAAAAGGCCAAAGCGGTATTTTTATAGCAAATGCGACAAAGAAAGCCAGCCATAACAGCATCTGTGTGTTAAAAGGGTAATATCTCAAATATCTAGATAATTCAGATATATCATTCGATACCTCATTAACAAAAATATATGCTATCGCGATCAGCATAAGAACTGACCCAAATAATGTGTATATAAAAAACTTTATAGATGCATAAACTCTATTATTTCCGCCCCAAATACCTATAATTAAATACATTGGAATCAAAAAAGCTTCAAAAAAGACATAAAATAAAATCATATCTTTTGCACAAAAAACACCCACAACTAAGCCCTGCAATGCTAAAAATAAACCAACAAAAAACAACTTATTTTTTTTAATCGACCTAAGGCCTATAAAAATACAAGGAGGAATTAAAAATACTGTTAATAAAATGAAATATATAGAGAAAGAATCAATACCAACAGAATAATATACATTCCAACTTTTAAACCATATATATTTTTCTTGAAATTGATAATCTACTATCGAAGGATCAAATTCAAAAAACAATACCACCCCCAATACCATTTCTACACCAAGAGAAATGTAGCTTATACGCATAATACTGCTTTCTAACTCCTTGTTTTTGATACAAAAAGAATAACAAGATATCACCACACTAGTGATTAAAGGTATAAAAATTAAATATGTTAGAATAGCAAAATTTTCCATTATTTAATCAACGCAATATATATAAAAATGATCATTCCGATCAACATAACAAAGGCATATCTGTAAACCTTTCCATTCTGCAATTTTTGAAAAATTTTAGAAATATGCAAAACAGATACTGCAGATATATTTAAAAACCCATCTATTAAAGAGTTATCAATAACTTTCCAACATACTAAAGAAAATTTTCTCATGCTATTTACAAAAATAAAATGATAAATTTCATCAAAATAATATTTATTAAAAAATAATGCATGCATAAATTTGAACCTTGTTGCTATTTTTTTAGGTATAGATTTCATGAATATATACAATACATACGCAATAACAATACCTAATACACCCATAATTAAAGGTAATGCATGTATAGCATCAGGAATAGAGGAGATATTTTCAAGTGATAAATCTTCAACTGCTACCGATCCATTCCAAAAATCACTACCAGAAAAACCCATATCAAAAACATGCTCTCCAACAAAGCCACTGATTATAGCTCCAACTGCAAGAAGTACCATGGGTATCATCATGCTTTTTGGACTCTCATGAACTTTTTTGAACTGATCTTTTTTCATATTTGAAGTATTGTGAAATACCAGAAATATCAATCTCCAAGAATAAAATGCTGTAAATAATGCTGCAACAATACCCATATTATACGCAAAAAAAGAAAATTTATTATTAGCAAGATATGCACTTTCTAAAATCAAATCTTTAGAATAATAACCTGCAAATGGAAAAATACCAGCTAATGCTAAAGATCCTATCCACATCAAGATATATGTTACTGGCAAAGCTTTGTATAACCCACCCATTTTACGTATATCTTGCTCATTATTCACGGCATGAATAACACTACCTGCACCCAAGAATAATAATGCTTTGAAAAATGCATGTGTTACCAAATGAAATATTGCAACAGGATAGGCAGATATACCGCATGCTATAAACATATACCCCAATTGACTACATGTAGAATAAGCGATTATCTTCTTTATATCATTTTGCACCAAAGCAATACTTGCAGCAAACACACATGTGATGGCCCCGACAAATGTAATCATATTCGTTGCTACATCTGAATATTCAAAAAGCAAAGAGCATCTTACAACCAAAAAAACTCCCGCGGTTACCATGGTTGCAGCATGTATCAATGCAGAAACTGGAGTGGGACCTTCCATCGCATCAGGTAACCAAACATGTAATCCAATTTGTGCAGATTTCCCCATACAGCCAAAAAACATAAATACGCAAATCAAATCTATAATAAAAAATTCTCTTCCTAATAACCATACAGAGGTATTTTCAAACTTCCCTACATTTGAAAAAATATCCTGAAATTCTACAGATTTAAATGTTAAAGCTATCAAGAATATCGCTATAATCAATCCAATATCACCCACTCTATTTACTAGAAATGCTTTCAATGCAGCGTTACTAGCACTTTTCTTTTCATACCAAAAACTAATCAATAAAAATGAGCTTAATCCAACCCCTTCCCATCCTAAAAATAATTGCAAAAAATTATCTGAAACAACTAAAATGAGCATAAAAAAAGTGAACAATGACAAATATGCCATAAATCTCTGCTTATTCTTGTCAGCAGACATATACCCAATAGAATATAAATGCACAAGTGAGGAAACAAAAGTTACCACACACAGCATCACAGAAGTTAATGAATCTATATATATAGACCAATATGCGATGATACAAGATACATCAATCCATTTAAAAATTTTGATATGTATTACATTATGTAAAATAATAACGTAATAAAATATTAATGCCGAAGATACAAAAGACATAATGCAACAGAATGTTGTTACAAAATCCGCCACTCTTTTTGAAAATTTTTTACTATCTATCCCTACAAAGATAGATGCAAAAAGAGGTAAAAATACCGCTAATATCGCTAAGTAATGAAAATTAAATATGGAGTGTATCATCCCTTTAAAATACCAGATGAATCTATGTCAATATTACGATTCTTCCTAAAGAATATAATCAATATTGCAAGCCCTATCACCGCTTCCGCTGCTGCAACAGATAAAATAAACAACATGAAAATCTGCCCAGTTATATCACCTAATAACCGTGAAAAAATTACAAAATTAAGATTTACAGATAACAAAATGATTTCTATTGAAAGCAAAATATTAATTAAGCTCTTTCTGTTTATAATGACTCCTATTAAACCAATTAAAAATAATATTGAAGTGAAAATCAAAAAATGACTTATAGATATATTATATTTTACAATAAAGTTATCAATCATATCTTAACACCCTCTCCAAATTTAACATCAACCAATTTAACACTATCAGATTTTTTTCTTAAAATTTGAGAAGTTATATTTTGCCTCTTTAAAGTTTTTTTTGATTCTTCATGTACTAAAGAAATCACCCCTATCATTACTAAAAATAAAGTTAACCCTATCAATTGAAATTCTAATATATAATCTGTATACAACACCTTACCAATACTTTTCACTACATTTACTGGCATCTCATTACAACAATTAACCTTAAATTCTGCAAAAATAGCAGATTTCGAAGCGGCATATGCGATTATAGCTATAAAAATCAATGACAATATTACCGAAACAATACTTAGCTTATTTTGCTTATTTAACTCCTTTACATCTATATCCAACATCATGACCACAAATAAAAACAAAATTACAACAGCGCCTACATATACTATTATCAAGATCATAGCTACATACTCTGCTCCAAAAATCACCATTATCCCTGAAGAACAAAAAAAAGCAAACATAAGAAAAAGAACTGAATGCACAGGATTTTTTTTCAGTATAACAAGCACAGAAGACAATAAAATTAACGCTTCTAAAAAATATAATGCGGTATTGACCATCTAACTTTTTTATTTAACTTTATACGAACCACACTATAAATAATATTGTAATAAATCAAGTGATTTGACTTAATTTAGATAAAACAATGGCAAGTATTTCATAGCATTAAACAGATAGATAATATTTTTCTTATTTACATTTATTCATTCTTATGCTAACAAATCACCTGGGTAATAGGAATAGGTTTACTAATGGGAATGGATAAGCACTATAATATCAAAAATCACAAAGAAGAGTTGTTTCATGATTCTGCATGCGCTGCTTACTATGCAGAAATGGATGAATTAGAATCAGTTGATACTAATTACGACGAAACATCATTGACAGCTAAATACACCACTAAGGCAGCGGCAGTTTATTAAATCAACCAAAGGTGATATAGTGCTATTGACTGAATAAAAATACAAGAAGGTACTGATAGCATGTTATTTCCAGAAAA